>CAZMPB010000111.1:0-10479 GCA_964567775.1 uncultured Bacteroidales bacterium | reverse complement strand
ATATTTGTGCGATTTTTTTTTATTTTTATATCCCGTATTTAAAAAAGTTACAGTTCAAGAGGAAAACTTGAATATTCAATCGTATTAGTGTTAATCACAGACTTACTATCAGTTCTTTGATTGGGTTTATTATTAATGCAGGAAAATAAAAAAAATATTGACAATAATAAATTAATCAAGAATAACAATTTTTTCATTTTTAATAATATCAGTATTATATCTAAAAACAACAAAATAAGCTCCAGAAGACAAAGCTCCTTTATTAAAAGTTAATCTGTTTATGCCTGTTTTGGGAATATCATGGTAAAAAGTTTTAATAGTATTGCCACTGATATCAATAAGCTCAATTGTTAATTCCTTATCATATTGAACATCAAATGTAATATACATTAAATCATAGACAGGGTTGGGGAAAACTTTCAAATCATTAGGTGCTATGTCTGATTCTTCTATATTAGCAGTAGAAGTAACTGTTATATAATTTGTTTTAGTTTCGATGTCTGAGCCATATCCATTTGAACTTGTTAAGGAAACAGAATATACACCTGGCGTATTGTAAATAGAAACAGGATTCTTAATGGATGAAGAAGATGGGGTTCCGCCGGGGAATGACCAAGACCATGAAGTTGGTGTATTAGTAGATAAATCTGTAAACTGCACATGAAGGGGTGAATTACCATTAAGCGGTGAACCAGAAAAATTTGCAGAAGGTGCAGCTCCAGAAACAGTAATATAATTTGATTTAGTTTCTAAGTCTGACCCAAACCCATTTGAACTTGTCAAAGAAACAGAATATACACCTGGCGTATTATATACTACAGTGGGATTTTGAATACTTGATGATGAAGGAGTTCCACCAGAAAATGACCAAGACCATGTTGTTGGAGTATTGGTAGTTAAATCTGTAAAATGAACAGATAATGGTGAACTTCCGTTTAGAGGTGAACCAGAAAAGTTTGCAGTTGGCGAAGATCCCAGAGTGGTTGTATAAATCTCAGCAACCCATGTTTTAAATGTATTATTAATACTTTGACTTGTAATGTTTGCACCATAACAACCTGCAAGCCATATTCTGCTTGATGTACTATTATGTTGACGTGAAATGCCAGTATAATCACCCCAGCGTTCATCACCTGTCAATATATCCACAAAAGTCTCACCGCTTTTAATTAGTGTTGATGTAGACCAAGTCATTGTATTATCACAACTAACTACTCTTACTTGAGGATATATTGAAGAAGAACTACGTAAATATGCAATCATTACAGATTTATCATTAACTGATGTGGAAAATGGAATTACTGACGGATAAGATAAATCATAACTTCCAGAAGCACCTAAAGAAGCTGATTGAATTGTATGATCGCTGACATTTATTCTTTTATAAAATATACCATTCCATCCAGAGCCTATGTCAGAATGAAATACTAAATGTACTATTCCATTGGAATAAAAAGCGTTCTGAATTCTACAATCACCATTATCCAGTAAGTCCGTTGATCCTAATTGCGAAGCATCACCAGCAGGGCTATAGGAAGTTGTATTTATTGTATAACTATTTAGCTGTGGGCTACCGGTCAAATCATCTGTTAAATCCCACAATCTAATTTGATTAGCACCGCCAGCATTGTTACTAACAAAATAAATACCCGGGCCATAATTACCTTGAAATCCGTTTGATGCAGGGAATAATGTAAATGCACCATAAGGGCTGGAACTTAAATTATTCCAATATGACCAAGAAATATTGCCTCCAGAATAGCCGGGTGATTTTGGTATCTGATAAATTACTGATTGATTAAATGAACTGCCTGTATAAAACAAATTACCGGTAACATAAATTTCATTATTTGAAACACCTAATGCAGGATAATCAAACCAACAATTATCATTCAATGGATTCCCAGTTAACTTATAAACCCACCAACCATCTTGGGGGTTATTTGACTGTGAAAAGCAAACAATAACTTTTGAAGTACTTGCAGTAATACCATGTAAAACAACCATAACGAATCGATCTGAACCACTATCATAAATTACCTTGGGGTCATAAATTATTGAAGTTAACGTGGCGTCATTAAAAAAATCAGACCAATAATCAAAGTATAAATATGTACCAGACGAATTATAATATTCGACACCATCATTATTAGCGGTAACAATAAATCCACCATTTGAAATCGCCATAGTATTATCAGGCGGTGTTCCAATTACTGACCAATTTCCTTCAAAATTAGTACCCATGACCGGTGTGACAGCTAAAATAGCTTTTTCATCTTCGGGAACCTGCTTTTTTGAAGTAATTTGTTCATGCAATTTACTCTCTTTAATAGCTTGAATTTCAGGAGTACAATGCTTGCGATAGAATGTTGGCCTAAATGAATTTGCCCATTTATTGCCTGAGTTGTTTTTATTAACTACATAACTCAGATTGGTTGTAATTATCGGTGATTTTGTACCTGCATTTTTTTCAACATTTTTAAATTTTTCACCATATTTCATTTTAGTTTCTTGAGCTTGACAATAGAATATTGCCAAGGTTAGTGCTATTATTAGACAAGTGATTTTTAATGGTTTCATGGTTTGTTTTTTAATTCAATTTTCTTAACTAGTAACATATCAAGCAAGTATGGCTTATTTTTTATAATTAAAAATCAGTATTTTCCTCTATTTCTTTTTGACTTTTCTCAATTTCAGTTCTAATACTACCATAATCTAATGGTACCCATAAACCGGTTTCTTGGTTATAAGTAAACTTTGAAGATTTGAAATCATTGTTAAATAATAAATACTTTGGATTTGAAGTAATTTTTAATAAATCCTGCTTATAAGTTTGTTCAAAAGATTTATGAATAATACTCTCTTTTACATTTTCGCTTAAATTAGGGTCTAATTCAAATTCTACAGTTTTATCATTTACTCTATGTCTTAATGATATTTTGTTTGTTTTAGAAGTATTTGAACTATTTTTTATTAATTTTTCATGCAATTTAGTAAGACCAATAACTAATAAATGTAAAGTTAGCTCTGAAAAATGTTGGTGAAAATAAATAATTATGTCATTAAAAATCTCACCTGTCACATTACTAATTTCTTCCTCTGGTTTTTCAACTTCGACATTACATATACCCTTAAGACTTGATTTAAAATCCTCAATGAAATCAACACTTATTTTATTATGGACTTCTATTTTTATTAAATTTTTATCTTTCATAACTTTATTAATTTCATATATTATTGATTATTGGGTATTGTAATCATGATTTAAGCCCAACTCATTTTTAAAGGATATTTGATATTTGAATGAAGTATTATTATTGATATCAGGGAAATAAAAATTGATATGATTTATAAAAAATTGATTTTCATCAACAATATTAATGTCTTTTAAATGTTGATTAATTGAAATTGTCAATTGAGTTGGTTTTGTTTTAAGAAATAATGAAAAAATTCTTTCTATTGGGATAGAATAGCAGTTGTAATATTCATTTTTCTTTTCTTTTTTGGTTTTAAAAAAAAACAATTTAATTACCAACCGCTATAAATGAACAAACATGAATATTGGCAGCAGGATGGTTATCGTCTTCTGCTACAATTGAAAAACCATTAATCGAAATATTAGTTATTGAAGGCACAAAAGTTTCTCTAGGGTAGGCATTATCCTGCGCACGAGCAACAATGGTTGGAATATTTGTAAAAGGAGTAGCAAAGGATAAATTATAGATGCCATCGGCAACGCAAATAACTGAGAATCCATCCCCCGTGTATGATACACATCCCCATACTTTACCTGCTATAGTTCTGACACCGCCTATACTTACAGCATTGCCATTGGAAATGCTTAATTGTCCACTATTATATGATAATGTTTGTATTTCATTTGAAGCACTCGTATCATTATCATTCAATGCTTTCTGTGATTTGTTCGCATATAAGGCGTAAGGTACGCTCAGAAGTTGTGATGTGCCCATATTAGTGTAGCCGCTGCTGCCCGTTGGGTCAAGTTCTATCTTAATAAAATAATCTGCATTTCCCCACTCAATTGTATCAATGGTGCCAACCTGGCTGCTGCCCGTTCCTATTTCAAGATTGGCTATGCCAAACTGATTGGTAGCGGTAGTATGTTGCTCTTTATATGATTCAGTCCCCGTTGGACTTCCTTTAAGCAGGGTGATTCTGAATTTCACAACCTGGGTAGGAATGATATTTCCTGAAATGTCACGAACTACTGCCTGATATTTAAAGGTAGCAGGAGCCTGAGCAAAAGTAAAACCTGTTGTTGCCAGACAAATTAATATAGTAAAAATTAGTTTTTTCATGTCTTTGTTTTTTTATTGATTTATTTTCTGAATTTTAAAAACCTTCATTTCTTTTTGACCGTCACCTATTCTCATAAAATACAAACCGGGTGAAAATGAACTGAAATCAAGTTGAATATTTGATTTTGCAACTTTTTTCTCGATCAGCACACTTCCGTTGAGGTCGTAAATCATCAATTGCAAACCCTTGTATTCACCAGTGTTTACATTAATGATATCAGAAAACGGGTTCGGGAAAATTGTAATCTCATTATTTTCGGCATTTTCTACAATAGAGGTATAAAGAAAATTTGCCTGCTGGAATCCCTGCGTTAATATTTCTCCACCGAAAGAATACGTTTCGGTAACCATTTCACCCAGTGTCCAGTTTAGCTTTAAATTGGTACTGGCAAAATAATCACCGGAAGAAGCAATTATTTCAGGGGCTAAGGATTGAGAATTGGCGTAAATGCTGATAAGCAATGCTGCAAAAAATAAAAAAAGTTTTTTCATTTTTTTAATATTTAATGTTAGTACTTAATAATATAATTCACATAGACATTCACAAGATGGTTTGTATTACGTTAAAATCCATTCTATAATATATTATCTGATCATTTATTACCTAAACGAGTTGAAAAATCACTAATAATATTTTGATATTTTCTTAGCACTCTATCCCATTCCCGAAATTGTTCATCGGCTTTTACGCTTGTGCCCGATAGACCAGAAAATTCGCTAACTAGTTTCACTTTAAATGTTAGTGGATTTGAGTTTCCTAGTTTAATAATAAATCTTGTTCGAATTGTATTTTGTTCGAAAGATTGAATACTCCAAGCTGTTCTTAAATATGAGGTTTCTTTGTCCGCTACTTCAATTGCATCAAAATAGTCGGTTACTATTTGAGTTGTTAATTTCCACGCTTCGGTTACATCAAATTTTTTATTTACTTCCACGGAAAAATCAACATTTGCTTGGTCTGTTTTTATAGATGCTTCTTCAGCATCGTCTTTTTTCATATCAAAATACTGTTTTTTTGGTGGTAGGGTTTGTCCTTTTTTAAGACAATAGGTTTGTTCATATTTTAAAAAACCAACTTTTTGAATCTTTACATTAACACACGTTTCTCTTTTAATTTTAATTTTTAACGTACCGGTTCCTAAATTTTGACCATCAACAATGATTTTTGCATCAGGTTCAGATGTGCTTACAATCACAGTCTGTGCGTTTGTAATTTGCGTAACTAAAAAAAAGCTACAAAAAAGTAATAATTTTTTCATTTTAAAAGATTTTATCCCCGCAGTCCCAAACGAAGTTGTTATAAATAAAAAAGCGTGGAACTATAACTATATCCGCAAGAGAGGTACTGGTATACCTTTAAGACAAGATAAGTTTAGCCCACGCTTTGGCGCGGGCGTATCACTTATTACTCCTTGTCTTAATTGAAAATTACCAGTTTTCTCCTGCAAGAATAAAAGCTAACGCTTTATTTTAATTTCGTAAAAAAAGAACGCCTGTTATGATTATCGAATTACAAATATAATTAATTATTTTTAATAGTATCTTTTTTATCAAAAAAATTACAGTTTTAGAAAATAGACTTCTTCCCTGATTTCTTTCCAAGCAACACCCCGAACAATCCACGGGTAATTTCCCGGAAAATGGTTTTGGCAATGCCGCTGTTGGCGATTTTCTTTAATGTTTTTCCGGCTTCCGAAGTGGTCGGTTTAGGTACAGGGGCGCTTTTGGGCACTTTAACGTCAGGATATTTAATATCAGGATACGTTGGTTTGGTCTGCTGATCGGATGTTTGCACGGGTTTTTCCGCGGAGGCAATTTTTGCTTTCAGCATTTCATAGGCGCTTTCGCGGTCTATCACTTCGTTATAGAATTTTGCTATCCTGGAGGCGGCAATTTTTTCATCCTGTTCTGCCGGAGTGATGATGTCCATTCTCGATTGTGGGGCGCACATCATCGTATGTACCAGCGGGGCCGGGATGCCTTTTTCGTTTAGCACGGTAACGAGGGCTTCGCCGGTGCCGAGTTCGGTGATGAGCTGGTCGGTCACATAAAAATCCGTAAGAGGAAAATTCTCAGCAACCAGTTTGATGTCTTTACGGTCTTTGGCCGTGAAAGCGCGTAAAGCATGTTGTATTTTTGTCCCGAGCTGGCTCAGGATAATATTGGGAATGTCGGTAGGAGCCTGGGTGCAGAAAAAAATACCGACACCCTTGCTCCGGATGAGTTTAATGATCGTCTCTATCTGGTTCATCAGGGCATCGGAGGCTTCTCTGAAGATCAGGTGGGCCTCATCAATGAATATGACAAGCTTGGGTTCTCCTTTATCTCCAACTTCTGGGAACTTGTTATAGATCTCTGCCAGCAGGCAAAGCATAAAGGTAGAGAAAAGTTTTGGCCTGTCCTGGATGTCTGTAAGCCGCATGATGTTGATGTATGCTTTGCCGTCGCTGGTTTTTTGCAGCAGGTCTTCCACTTCAAAAGATTTTTCTCCAAAAAAAACATCCCCGCCCTGTTGTTCTAATTCTAAAAGTTTGCGCATCACAACACCTGCGGAGGTCGGAGATATCAGCCCATAGTTTTCTTCTACTTCTTTTTTGCCGTCACCGTTGGTGACAAAATTCAGGGTAGCCCGAAAATCCTTGATGTCAAGCAGGGGAAGCTGATGGTCGTCACAATATTTGAAAACGATGGCCACGGTTCCTTCCTGGTTTTCGTTCAGCTCAAGGATCTTGGAAAAAAGCACTGGCCCGAATTCCGAAACGGTAGCTCTCAGGCGCAATCCTTTTTCGTTGGAGATGGTCATCAATTCGGTCGGATATTCACACGGCGCCCAGGGAAGGCCAATCATGGCCATCCTGTCTTTGATCTTGGGATTTTCATCGCCTGCTTTGGAAATACCGCTGACATCTCCCTTGATGTCCATCAGAAGCACGTTAACTCCTTGTTCTGACAGGGATTCGGATATGCGCTGAATGGATTTTGTCTTACCGGTACCGGTGGCGCCGGCAATAAGCCCATGGCGGTTTACAGTTGCCAGTGGCAGCCTGACTATCAGTCCGGGAATGGGTTTTTTATCGTAAACGCTCCCTCCAAGAATAATGCTTTTTCCCGAAAAAGTATATGCAGACTGAACCTGCTCTGTGAATTTTTCCTGTGACATGATCAACGATATTTTATTAAAATTTCTATTTTGTCAAAGATAAAACAAAATTCAACTTTCTCGGAGTGAAAATCATTTTTGAGCAATAAAATATTTGGTGCGATTTACAAACTTCGCACAACTGAACAATCCATAAAACAGATGCAATTGAATCACTCACTAGGAGTGAAATATTTGTAAAAATTATGATAAAAATGCGATATGACTTCACTCCGGAGGAACCCCCTATGGGAGCGGAGTCGGACATGATAATCTGGTATTCTATTATTCGACTTGTACAGAGCTTTTGGCCATATTGTAAAAATAGTTTGATTTAATTAAGTACCCGTAGCAAGTGAATCCAGACTGTTCAGGATTGGGTTGTAAGTGTTTTTAAAATAAACTGTCGGGTTAACCCGACAGTTTAAGAAAACTATCGACCTGTGAAGTTATTATTACGAAAAAAAAATCAACTTATGAATAGTTTCTCCACACAATTTCATCCGGAAGACTTAACATTTACAATGTATCGACCTTTTGCAATATTTGTTATAGGAATTAAATATTCTGTTCCTGTTCCCGAAAAGGCTGCTGTTAATAACTTTCTGTCCGGATATATTATTCAATTCAACAACATAATTTTCAGGGGAGTACTAAATGTGTTTTCTCAGCATATTCAATGCAGCAATGCTTGCCCGCCTGATATTACGTTCGCGGTCGCCGCCCAGCAATAGTTTTTGAGTAACAATGATTTCCGGAGTTGCTACCGCTATCCATATCGTTCCCACCGGTTTTTCTGCTGTGCCGCCATCAGGGCCTGCAATACCACTGGCTGCCAGCGCATAATCGGTTTTCATCAGTTTCCGGACGCCCGAGGCCATGGCACGTACTACCTCTTCGCTTACAGCGCCGTGTTTTTCGATAAGTTTTTTACCTACACCAAGAACTCCGGTCTTAACAGCATTATCGTAAGCGATCACCGCGCCTTTAAAATATTTTGAACTTCCGGGTACGGAAGTAAACAGGTGAGCAATGAAGCCCCCCGTGCAGCTTTCGGCAGTAGATACTGTCGCCTGTTTTTTTAACAGCATTTTTCCTGTAACAGACTGGAGTGTGTCGTTTTCAAACCCAAAAATCAGGTCAGGAATAAGTTTTTTTAATTTTTTTATTTCAGATGTTACGGCCCTTATGCTTTTATTATCCTCAGCCTCATAACATGACAAACGTAATTTGACAATTCCCGGCTCAGGCAGATAGGCTAATTTAATAGTTTCGGGCAGTTTGTTTTCCCATTCACTGATCAGTTCAGCCAGCGCAGATTCACCAATACCGGTAGTCAGTATGGTTTTATGAACGATAGGCTTAGAGATTTTAAGTTTGATCAGCCGTGGGATGATCTCACCGGTCATCATGGCCTTCATTTCGAATGGTACTCCCGGCATTGAAATATAATGTGTATTATTTTTCTGAAACCACATCCCGGGAGCTGTACCTAAAGAATTTTTTATGACGGAACAGTTGTCGGGCACCAATGCCTGGTCCCGGTTGACTCCGGTAATTTTCAGGCCTCTCTTGTAAAATAATTTACGGATATTTTCCAATGAAGCTTTGTGCATGACCAGCTTCGAGCCGAAATATTCACAAAGGGCATTTTTCGTAATATCATCCCTGGTAGGCCCCAGCCCGCCGGTAATTAGTACAATCCCTGACTGGCCGGATTCCTGTTGCAGCGCATCCAATATATCTTCCCGCTTATCGGCAATGGTAAATATGCTTTTAACAGCAATGCCTGCTTTGTTCAGTTCCGAAGCAATAAAAGAAGCGTTGGTGTTGATGGTCTGCCCGATGAGCAGTTCATCGCCAATACTGATGACAGATGAAATCATCCGAAAGATAGTGTCTCGCCCATGTCTTTGGGAATAACCGACATCACCGGAAAATCTGCTCTCCGGATAACTTCTGTGGCGTGGGAGTTGACAAAAAATGGCACCAACCCGGTTTCCTGCTGTGTCATGATCAGGATGAGATCAATGTCGCCCTGCTGTTTTGCATAAACAAGCATCGTTGGCACCATATCCGATTCTTTGTTGGCTTCGATCATCTCTGCAGTACATTGAATATTGCGTTCTTCGATGAAGTTCTTTACCTGCATCATTTTTGTCAGAAGTTGGGTTTTTATCTCTTTATGATTTACAGACCACAAAACCGTAATTACCTTAATGGTAGATCCGAACATTTTTGCAAGTTCAATAGCCCAGGTGACTTTTTGGCGGCTTTCCTGGGTAAGGTCGATAGGCAGAAGAATACTGCGGCAGCCATTATAATGGTGTTCGGCACTGATCGTAATAACCGGGCATTTTGCCAAGCGGATCACCCTTGATGTATTTGCGCCCACCGTGGGTTCTAAAGTATTGACATTACTTTCTTTTCCCATGATGATGAATTGTGCCTGGATCATCTCAGCCACTTCTGTGATCTTTTCATATACTTTGCCCCGGGCAACCATGTGGTTTATTTTCAGGCCGGTTTCTTTGGATTTTTCTTCGGCAAAGGCCAAAAGTTCTGCCTCCATCTTGGCAATAAGATCATCGCTTTGGTCGGCTGAAAAAAACTTTTTTAACATTCCTCCTTCTTCGTAAACATACAACAAGGTGATTTCAAGGTTTAACATGCGGGCAAGGTTATAAGATTGGCTAAGGGCAATTTCCGACTGTTCATTGAAATCAAAAGGAACTAAAATGTTTCTGTAATTTTCCATAATTTTATTAATTTTGTACGGTTATAAAAATATATCAAAACGCACGTTGAAACAAAAAATTTTTTTTATCAATCAGCATCTGATATAAGTTTGTTTTTAATTTGTTGTTAATCGGGCGCAAAGATAATATAAATTTTTTAATTTATGAAAAGAGTATATGAAGATTCGGAGTTAATTTTATCTGCCGAAAAAAAGATTTATCATTTAAACCTGCATCCGGATGAAATTGCCGATACGATCATTGTTGTCGGAGATCCGGGAAG
>CAZMPB010000110.1:0-10491 GCA_964567775.1 uncultured Bacteroidales bacterium | reverse complement strand
TAGCTAATCAATATGGCCAAATAAATGAAGATGCCTACCTGACTATGCCAAAGATATTTGTCCAGGGCAACAACTCTGAAGCGGGATTTGAGTTTGCAGGCTATCCTAACCCATTCAGCGGTGATGCTACGTTGACGTATAGCATACCTGAAAACGGGACAGTACAACTGAAAGTTTATAATGCTATCGGAGAACTGGTGAGTATTCTTGTAGAGGAATCGCAGATCAGCGGAAAACATTCAACGGTATTTTCACCCTTTGACTTGCCAGCTGGCATGTACACATTCAAACTCGAATTTTCAGGTTTGAATAAATCAAAATGCATGGTATTGAAGATGATTCATTGATTCCATGATAAATCAGATGTCTGAAAAAAGGCTGTCTTTAAACCAAAGACAGCCTTTTTTTTAATTGCCCGATTGATAAAGAGAACAATGTAAAAGTGATAGAGAAACATCATCAAAATTATTGTTGAAAAAATATTTTTCCGCTTTTTAAATACCCGGCTGAAGAGGTGATCTTATAAAAATATATTCCCGGATGAAAAGTGTTTGAAATGGATAATTCATCTGTCGATATATCTGTATTTTCATAAACTATTTTTCCCATCATGTCAAACAATGCAACCGAGAAGGAAGCACTAATCAGTTTTTCGGGATTAATATCAATGATAAGCCTTTCAATAGCCGGATTGGGATAAACAGAAACCGTACCGTCAGCATCGGGGTTGCTTGTTTCAACCCCTGAATTTTCGCATGGAATAAAAGGCCCGCCCGGTGAGCCACCCGGACAGCCGGCAAACCAGTTCATGGGATCATTTATATTTCCGTTCACAGACAGCAGTTCGAGTGTCCTGCCGCTACCGTTGGCGTCTGTAGTCCATGGATAGCTACCTGAAAAAGTTACGGAAAGGTAAAGATTCATTTCTTTATCAAATAAACGCAAACTCTCTGAAGCAGAATTCAGGCCGAAATCAAAGGATCCGAGAATATTAGTTATCCCTGGAAAAACAGATCTAAAATCAATGGTATCCTGGCAAAGCACTAAATATTCATTCGCTGCTAACACAGTATTTTCAGGAAAAAGAAAGATATTGTTATCCTGGCTGTCCTTGAATTTCCAACCTGAAATATTCATAGGCCACTGGCTGTAATTGTGTATTTCAACCCAATCGCCTGTATTCATTGATGGAGAGGAATTGTAATTGATCTCACTGAAAATAATTTTTGAGGTATCCGGCTGTCCCATAAAATAAGCAGTAAACACATCCGAAGTGTCAGGATTAAATGTTAATGAGGAATCGCTTTGCGGCGAGGGAAACTTTATCACGGACTGCCAGAAACTAAATTCATAACCGGGATTCGGAACGGCAGTAATTCTTATTGGCACGCTGTCAAAATAAATTCCCGCCCAGGGCATTTCGTCAATGGTTATTGTGTTGATAATGATCTTTCCGGCTTCCGGCGGATACACATTCAGCGTGACCGGAATTTGTTTTTTTAAATTAAAAGTTTCCCGAATATGATTCCGGGCAGTGATCTGCCGATTATTGCAGAAAGCGGTTAGCTCGGGTAACTGGTAATTTTTCCAGTTGTCATAGCTGCCATGGCCGTTTACGCCCCAGTTTGGATTGCTGAATCCTGTTCCCCAGCGTTTGAAATGCCTGATCATTTCATTGTCGATCCTGTCCCTGAAACTGTTCAGCGTAGCATTGAAATTCTGGGGGGTAAACAGGGTGTTGAGCAGGTCGGCATACCTGTTAATAAAATATTTTTTATAAGCGTCGTTGGTAAGCAGCTTGTTGAATAGGAGTGAGGTGTAATCGGTGCTTTTATGCAGGTTGGTATCCAGCGAATTCACCACATACGACCAGAGTCCGCCCATACCGTTATCCAGGTCCCATAAAATATAGCGCCACTTTTTACCTTCTTTGTTTTCTCTCCAGTACCGTACGTTATTCGTCAGCCAGTCCCAGTTGTTTGTCCAGGTTTCAACAGCAAAATAATCTGCAAAATTTTTAAGGTCTATCAGCGAATCAACGAAGGAAAAGTTTGTGGGATTTGTCATGTCATTTAAAAGTATGAATAACCCCATTTGAATAAAACGTTCGTTCGAACCCGACATCACAAAACCATTATATTCCAAAAGATCAACAGAATCTGGGTCTGCATTATGATTTTCGGCTAAATAATCTTTATTTATTTTTTCACGCATATTATAGACACCCCAGTATTTCCCGTTGATATAAACAGCGGCAGGCTGATAAGCCATCACATCACAATCGGTTGGTTTTAACGAAAGGCTTTGTATCAGGGCGTCGCGCATGTGTGTCTGGTTCCAGTCCGTGCCGGAATTGCGGATGATGAACTGTTTGAATGAATGAATATCCTTGTCCGGAAACAACTGGTAATCGAAAGATCCGTTTCCATAGCTATCGCGTGCAATCATTTTCATGCTTTTCTGGGGATATGACCTTGAGTAATTGCCGTAAATTTCTATTCCAATATTTTGCTTGAAGCCAAGCTGGCGTTGCTGGTCATAATATTCAATATGTGCAGGAATTTCTTTTTCCTGCCAGAAATTAGCGCCGAAAAAAGGAACAGTAGCCTCTGCATTCGGGCCTTTGACATAGATTCCCGTGAGCGTATCAAACATCAGTGATGGTGAAACAGTCAGCGAAATTACAGGAAGAAATGATGATGAGGAGTCTGAAATAAAATATGAATTTGTAATTGTATTTCCTTCCAGAAGGCTGGGATGAAAAGTTCGCGCTCGTACAATCACTGTGGAATCAAAGGTAATAGGGGAAGTGTAAGTGGGAGAGGAACTTTTAGGAATGTTGCCATCAGTGGTGTAATGAATGATCCCTCCAGGAGTTGATGTGGAAAGGGTTAATGTCTGTGAAGCAGCATAAAACCCTCCGGGTATCGAGAATACAGGATCAGCAGTGTAGCCGGTGTATGCGGCCGCAAGGTTGTTGGAAGCGCCCGGCGTGGGTATGCTGAAGTATTTCATCGGCGAAATCCCATCAGGTTGGCATCCGTATGAATGATCGGTAAGTATCGTTCCGAAGCTTACCTGGCTGATAACGGAACCCGCACTATTAGATAAAACAAGTGTCTCGCCACTCTGCGATAATTTAAAGTTTGTATGCAGGGCAGAAGCGCTGAAATTGAACCACGACGGCACAGGGCCATAGTTATTCGAACTGTTTTTAATTCCTATGGAAAGCCATGGGCGGGAGGTCATATCCGATGACCCAGCACTTAAATTATGAACTTGGATCGCCAACACATTATTCCCGTTCACTAAAAAAGTCTTCAGCAAACTTTCGTCAATCACAAAAGCATCAGGCATTCCGCCGGCATACATATGGGCCTCGTGTTCTGCAAAGGCAGTTATTGAAAATCCTACAGGTTCGCCGTTAACACCGATATTGGCACGTGCGATCTCAACCCCGTTAATGTAAGCAACAAAGGCGTCATCGTAATCCAGATGCAATACCGCAGAAGCTATCTGCGATGTATCAATAATATAAAAAACATGCCGCATATATACGGAGGTCGCCGGAGAAGAAATCACGGTGTTGTCATCGCCGTCTCCATATCCGATTCCGCCCGGGCCTTGTGACCATGCGCCGTCATTGAAGGCCCAGAGCCTTCTCCAGTTTGAATCAGGTTCTGCAAAGGGTTTTAAATAACGCCAGGTGTCACCGGAATAAACAACCGTTTCCCAGTGGTTAAAATACTTTTTACGGTTTTTATCAGAGGCGAAAAGCGTAAGAAAACCATAAGGCGCTATATTCACGCCGGAAGGAAAGATCCATTTGTCGGGCTGGTTAACATTATCACTTATTTTATAACCTCCCAGATAAACGACAGATGAACTTCCGTTATACATTTCGATCCAGTCGGGATAATCTCCGTCTTCATCCATATAAACAGAGCTGTTGGAAGACGAAATCTCATTGATGACCACTTGAGCTGATGCTTCAAAAAAGAAAAATAATAAAAGCAGAATAAAGAATATTTTTTTCACCATCTGTTTATTTCATTTTGACCCATTTATGTAAACTTTTTGTCTCTCCATATATGATCTCGATTATATAAATACCCTGTGACAAGGTTGTCATATCATTTTCCAACCTTAAACTTCCGGAAATGTTTTCGTGAGATGCCATGTGTTTTCTGCGCCCCAAAATATCAATAGCACTAATTTCAAGATTTGCAGATTCATCAAAGTTGCCTTCAATGGTCATAAGGTTTGTTCCGGGATTAGGGTATATGTTTAAATCATCCGAAAGGCTATTGCTGCTTACGTCCGTGCCGTCATAAATTTTTAGTGAATCCATTATACTGTCTGCAAAACAGGTATTATAGGCGATCAATTCAATGTGTTTCATTCCCGGGATGCTGTATGTATGTATTGGATATTGCAGATTACTATAACCATCCACGGCATCATCAAAACTCCAGTCATAGTGAGATGCATTGGCTGAAAGGTTCACAAACTGTACCATATCGCCGGTATTATAATGATCGATAGTGGTCCAAAACATTGCAGTAACGGGTTTGTCAACGGTTACCTCCACAGATGCAAGAGCCCAGCAACCTGTGCTGTCACTGACATAAGCGCTGTAAACGGAGCTGGCATCAGGGGTGACGGATATAGAGGAGCCGGTAGTTCCGTCAGACCATAAATAATTGCTTCCCCCACTAATGCTTAATGTAATTGATGCCCCCTCACAAATTGTGGTATCAGTAGTCATTGAATAACTGACCGAACAATATTCACAACTTCCATCGGACTGGTTTGCCATCGGGTTGTAATTTGCAGCCATGGTATCCATGCAACCCACGATAACAGGCACGGTATAGATGTATTCAAAATACTGTAGATTGTACAGTTTGTCGGTGTGCGCTTTTACAATAGGGTGGCGGACATCTTTAGCGTAATAATTATAATAATATTGGGTGTCGGCGACAGTATATACTGGCGACGTTAAATAAAATGCAGTATCATAACGGAATTCAGCACATTTGACCCGAAGGACATCCGGGTAATAGTTCAGTGGCGTTTCGAGCTGGCCCCATCCGTCCACCTGCACATTCCTTTTTGTTTTTATCTGGTAATTAATAAGTGGAAGAGCATTAGGAATGGTGACTACAGAAAATTCGGTTTTTGTATATCCATAGGTATATTGATTGGATAATACAGTATCAGCATTGCTGTAATTGCCATGAACAGTATCCAAACCTTGTCCGAAATCTGCGATGATTGTTAGGCCTGTCCTGCTAAAGGCGCTGGCGCCGGAGGTAAAATAATAGACGTATATGATATTTCCGGTAACCTCCGCATTGGCAACCGTGGCTCCGGGGTGAAATGACGCCCAGGGTGTCTGGGCAGCAGTATAGTATTTTAAGCTGTCGTGAATAACAGGCGTTACATTGGTAAAATCATAAAACTGATTAGGCCCCGCGTTGCCTAAAACATTCACAGAGGCCAAAACATAACCGCGTCCGATCTGCAAACCGCCAATCGGGAAATTATTACTGTTGAGTGTGATTTGGGAAAATACACCTGCTGTATTGAGCAGAGAAATTATTGATATAAGAATAAATCTGAGTTTCATCCGATTCGATCCATATAATATTATACAAATTAAATGAAAAAAAGTTGAGAAATCAATAATAATCAATAATAAAACCGGGCTTTGCCCTAAAAAAGTCCAGATATCTGAAATTGATGCCTTTTATTGAATCCTGCCGAAAATTTCATATATTTGCTATAGCGTAAGTGATCCCTGCTAAGTATTATTCACCTGTAATCATTCTCTTCCATGAAAAAAATCCTTATCCTGTCGGCATTTCTTATTACCTTCCAAATGCTTAAAGCCAGCCCCGGTGATTCTATCTTCAACATGTCCTACATTCATAATCTTTATATCACCTTTCCGTATCCCAATTTCTATGACTCCCTGCTATACACTAACACTACAGACGAATACATTGCCGTGGACATCAATTTCAATGGAGAGATATACAACCAGGTTGGCATAAAAGTAAAAGGTAACTCATCATTCAACAATCCCAGTCAGAAGAAATCTTTCAAACTTGATTTCAACACTTTTGTTGCAGGGCAGGATATTCATGGCCTGAAAAAACTCAACTTTAACAACTCCTTCAAAGATCCGTCCTTTATGCGTGAAAAACTCACTAACGAATTCCTGATAGACCACAAACTGCCGGCTCCGCGGGTTACGTACTGCAATGTATACATGAACAACCAGCTTTGGGGGCTTTATACCATTGTGGAAGAGATTGATGATGAGTTTTGCTGGCATTGGTTCGACAGCAAGGACGGCAATCTATTTAAAGGCGACCCGCACGGGACACTGCAGTGGAAGGGCAGTATGAATCAGCCGCTTTACGAATCCGATTATGAACTTAAGAACAACAGCACCCTGAACGACTGGAGCGATCTGATATCCTTGATAAATGTGATCAACAACACTCCTGATGCCGGCTTGCAGGCTGCTCTGGATCAGAAATTGAATACCAACAAATTTGTAAAACAATGGGCGGCCGAAAATATTTTTGTAAGCCTGGATTCTTACATCGGCAGCGGGCACAATTATTATTTTTACCACGACACGGTCACCGATAAGTTTCAGTGGGTAGCCTGGGATAACAACGAATCATTCGGAAGCTTTAAAATGAACCTCACCAGCCCTCAACTGATAAACCTCGATATGTACTTTACCAGCTCGCCTGGAGCCAGGCCCCTTTGTGAAAAAATGATACTGAACGCATATTATAAAAACCTTTACGATATGGCCTATTGCAAACTGAGGGATGATTTTACCAATGCCTATTTTGATCCTAAGATTGACTCCTTGCGACCTGTCATTCAAGCCAGTGTTTATGCCGATCCGAAAAAATTCTACAGCAACGCAAAGTTCGATTCAAGTTTTAATTACAATTTAGTTTTACCCGGGCCAGAAGGATTAACTGTTTTTGGATTAAAAAACTTTATTGCTGTGCGTGCCCTTGCAATTCAAAACAGTATAACCAACAACTCTGTGGATTGTTCGTTGCAGGTGCCTGAAAATGTTTTGCCGCAAAATGAAATCATCCTTTATCCCAACCCTGTCACTACCGGCTTTTTTATTAAAACGAAAACTCCCATCTCAGACATCAGGCTCTTCGACCTTCAGGGGCGCATGCTCCAATCCTTTCCTGTGACTTCGGAATATTATGATGTGAGCAAACTCAGCCGGGGAATATATTTGTTGAGGATTAACGATGTAATAGTAAGGAAAATTAGTATACAATAAATGGTTTTACCATTCTTTGTAAACTCCTGTTTGATACTGTATAAATCTTCTTGTTATTTTCCACGCAGGATATTTTTATTTTTTTAAACAAGCTGTATTCCTTGCTTTTACGACCACAATATTTGTCGTGAGGTACAAAAAAAAAACGCAACCTTGAAATTTTTTTCTTTTTTTTGATTTTGTGACAGAATGGCATAAAAAACGCGCTTAATACCGGAACGCAGATCGCATCATTTCAATCTCAGCACT
The DNA here is from genome assembly GCA_964567775.1 of uncultured Bacteroidales bacterium. Taxonomy (GTDB): domain Bacteria; phylum Bacteroidota; class Bacteroidia; order Bacteroidales; family CAIWKO01; genus CAIWKO01. Next base: position 2,906 of record CAZMPB010000110.1, on the reverse strand, counting down.
TCCAATTCCGATTTTTTTTGCAGTTTTCTCCCAATTACTAACAACTTCCTGAACCTGTGAAAGAATAGACCCGGCTTCTTTTCGATGAAGCCTGAAATATTCTATTACACTCAAAGCAAGATCGAACTCGAGGGCCCCGCTATTTTCGTCTATGTTTAATGCTAACTCTTCCTTGTCAATTGAAGGATTGATATCATAAGCAGGACTTAACCTCCATGCACCATTATTAATTACGAACCCATGGTTTCTCAGGTGATCATCAGTGTTGGAAACAGCAATATTAAAAACAATTCTTCTCCATAATTCTGTAAGATCCTCTTTTAAATTGCCAGAGTGATCCTGTATGAACATAGCCAGGTCGAGATAGCTGGCACGGTTCTCCCTAATTGTGTCTTCATTGTTTCCGGTCATGGTCATACCAGAAGCGAAATGAACACGTTCTCCATTCAGCCTGTCAAATCGTTTTGTAAAAAAAGTGTGATAACTACCGCTTACTTTCTTTATACTCGATTCTGACATATTTATACCTGCAGACTGGGCCAACATATAAGCCAGGTATTCCCATTTAGCCTTATCTGTTGTATCATTTTTTGATGGAAATTTTGCGATCCATAGATCACCTTTATTATCAGCTATATTTGCTTTTGGTCGTGCACCGCCTAAGGATGATCCCGGAGCCATTAACATAATCAGCCATTTATTAAGTTCTTTTGTTTCCTTATCCGATTCTACCAGGTTGGCAATGTGTTGCAATTCACCAACAGATGTCCAGGGTGGAACAGGGGAGTGGCTGTCGTCATCCAAAAATGCCCCTTCTGGTTCAAGTTTAAAGCGCAGAGCACCCATCCTACATGTATCTGCCACACCTAGTAAAAATTCTACGTCATACAATGTAGGTGTGGTCTTCCCTTCAGCTTTTGCAACTTGCGCAGCTCTCCTTTTCATCAATGTCCTTCCCCATGTATCTGGCATTGAATCCAGAAAAACCCCGAAATTTTCTTTGTTGATTGGGTATTGTGGACCGGAAAATAATTTTATGTCCGGGTCAAGAAGAGAAACACTTTTTCCTTTAAGCCATTTTTCATCATATTCAAAACTGAATGATTTCCGGCCTTTTCCCTGGTGAGCAGATAATATGCCCATGAATGCTGGCTCCGGCATTCCCACCCAATGGACATAAACATATATGTCTGTTTTTGTGCCTGACATGATTATTTTTTGCCTAAAAGTTCAATATCCTGAAGCTTTTTCCCAAATTCATCGTCTGCTGCCAGTTTTAGAAAATCGTCCTGCAGCCCAAGGACACGCAATACATTAAAGACTGCACCCAGAGAAACCCCCGGGTTACCTTTTTCTATAAGGTAAAGAGTATTTCTGGCCATGTCAGCACGTTCTGCAACTTGAATAGCTGTTAGTTTCCGACGTTTTCTGGCCAGCTTTACATTCTCCCCGAAGATCTCCAGTATCTTCTTGTGTTTGGGAAACAATATTTGTTTCTTTGAGTTCATTATGTACTATATTATGTGCAAAAGTAATAAAAATGTTTGTAATATAGTACATAGAAGGACTATTTATTTTTCTATTATTATCTTTTATTATACTACCACTTGTATTTCAGACAGCATTATTACTAAAAATTCCATCATTATCTCATTGAACTTTTATTCCTGCTGTAACTCCTGCTGCTGTTAATAGCTTTTACTTGCGTTTCTTGGGTAGGGGGATTTAGCATTTGAACTATCCGGAATTTCCGGATGGAGCAGATCAGCTTCAACTATTCGAATTTCCCGAACAGTTGCGACAAAAGCAGAAGCATTTCAGATTTATAATGGTTGAGTTCCTGGAAAATATTTCTACTTCCGGCAAGTAGTCTGAATGTACCCGAAAGGGTATAATGATAGTATTTTTATAATAAATATACCCGAAAGGGTATAATTGTAGAATTGCTTTCAATTGTTACTGCTAAAGCGGTAAATATGATATAATAATATCAAAAAGTATAGAAATAGATTAAAAAATACTTATATAGCGGTAATATTTTGAATATTCCTTGACTTGCTTGGTAAATTGTTGTATCTTTGCCGCTAAAACGGTAATTAGTGCCTGAATGAAAACTCCATTTTCATCGTTACGCTTGCTCCAAAAATGCTCATCCGCCAGTTGGCGGACTCCGCTTTTTGTCGCTTCGCAAGCCCGCCTGACTGATGCAGTCGGGCAAGCCTCGAAACTGAACTTTTCGATTCAGGCACTGAGTTCCTCTAAAGCGGTAATTATGCTCAACCCAGAGATTTTATCACGAGTAATAAAAAAGCACAGAAAAGCAGCCGGACTTAGCCAACTCCAACTGGCGGAGATGGCAGGCGTCGGCAAAACTGTGGTTTTTGATCTTGAAAAAGGCAAAGAAACAATTCAATTGGATACCTTGAGGAAGATACTCACGGTATTGAATATAAAGGTAGTCTTGCAAAGTCATCTTATGAACCAAATAATGAATACAGATGAGAACAGCTAAAGTTTATGTATGCGGAAAAGAGGCAGGGCTGCTTTCTGAAGTTATTTTCAGAAAAGAATACAGCTTCAAATATAATGATGATTACTCCGGATTTCCCGTCTCACTTACCATGCCGGTCAGTCAGAAATCTTTTACATTCGATCATTTCCCGCCATTCTTTGATGGACTTTTACCGGAAGGACACCAGTTGGAAGGTTTGTTAAAACAGGGAAAAGTTGACTCGAATGATCTTTTTTCACAATTAATGATGGTTGGGAATGATACCGTTGGTGCCGTCAGTGTGAAGGAGGTTAAATTATGAAACGCTGTCCAATCACCTATGAACCTTGCGGAAAATCATTATACAGCGAAAAAGGATTAAAACTTTTATCGCAAAATCTTGAAAGGCTGGAAT
>CAZMPB010000109.1:0-10521 GCA_964567775.1 uncultured Bacteroidales bacterium | reverse complement strand
AATTTTCAATTATTTCAGGTGTGAATTTTCGCAAACCTGTGTTCATTCAGTATAACACCAAGTTTCAACGGAATATTTTTCATGTAATAGGTCAGTGTTCTTATCGGCATGCTTCCCCGCATAACATACATAGGCGCTTTACTTACGAAGCCGCCGCTGAGCACCAACGCATGTGCGCCCTCGCGTTCAAGTATGCGGGCTACCTCTATGCACTCTGCTGTTTCCATTCCGCCACGGAAGCCATCGCTCATATTCATTTTTACCACCACACCCATATCGTTTCCGGCCGCCTTTAATACGCTGCGCATCGCCATCTGCATGAAAAGCGCGCGGTTTTCAAATGATCCGCCAAATTCATCTTTACGGTGGTTGGTATAAGGAGAAAGAAACTGGCTGATAAGATAGCCGTGACCGGCATGTACTTCGATGGCATCAAAGCCGGATTCTCGGGCAATATTGACCGCCTCGCCGTATGCCTGTGCAACATGTACGATATCTTCTTTCGTCATTTTTTTCGACCACGTAGGCGAATAGATGTTCAAACCGCCAGAGGGGGAAAGCGGCATCCTTCCTGCCACGCTATTTTTTGACATATTGCCGCAATGGCCTAATTGTATTGAGGCGGCAGCACCTTCATGGTGAATAGCATCGGTAAGTTGGCGCAGTTCAGGAATTATCTCTTTTCGCAGCCAGAGCTGGTGCGGAAAAGAAAGGCCGTCGCGGGTTACAGATGCATAAGCAACAGTAGTCATTCCAATACCTCCTGCTGCCACCGACCTGTGATAATCAAGCAGCATCTTTGAAGGACGGTTTCCGGGACACATGCCCTCGAAGGCTGCGGCACGGATACTGCGATTTCTTAGCTTAACCGTCCCAATGGATGCCGGTGTAAATAATACGGATTCTTTTGTCAATGTTTTTTTAATTAAGACCAGGCCCAAAAATATAGATATTTTTTGTATTTTGTAACTGAAATAAATAAAAGTTTGATTTAAAAATTGCTACCATAAATAACATAAAAACGCCGGCTTGTAACTAAACCGCCGGCGTTCTCAATATTTGATATGGGGCAATGCCCAATCAGATTATTACATTTTGGTGATTTTCACCTCCGTTCTCCGGTTATTCTGATGACACGGACAATCGCCCTCTGATGTTTGCGGACAGTCTTTTTCAAGGGTGCAATCTTTTAATAATTTGCTCTCACCATATCCCTTGGCGGTAATTCTTGCTTTACTTATCCCCTTACCTACTATATAAGAAACAGCACTTTCCGCCCTGCATTGCGAGAGTTTTTCATTATAGGCATCTGTTCCGCGCTGGTCGGTATGCGAAGACAACTCAATTTCCATGGCGGGATTCTCTTTCAGAATTTCAACCAGGCGGTCCAATTCGACGGAGGCATCAGCGCGTATATTACATTTGTCGAAATCGTAGTAAATATTGTTTAAAACAAATGTTTTGCCGACCGCAAGCTGTTCAACACATAAGGTTAATTTCACATAGAGCGTCTTGCTTCTTTTCAGTCCCTTGGTTGTGATTTCCTGTATCCCGGAATAATATCCGTCGCGGGTTCCGACAACAGAATAGTCAGTATTTGGCTCCAGGGCAAAGGTAAATATTCCTTCAGGGCTTGATTTCGTTTTAGTAACTTTCCCTGTTGATTTGTTGGTTAATTCAACCTGAACATCCCCAAGAACCTTCTTTTTGGAACATTCTTCAGTAGTGCCTTCTAACATAAAATTCAAGTTGTTCAATAAAAGCTCTTTATAAATAATATCTTTCTTTGTATCGAATTCTTTTCTTTCAATACTTTCTACATTTGTTTTTAAACTTCCCAAGGTTCCCGACACGGTATAGTCTCCGGGGGCTACTCCCGGAAAAGTAACTTTGCCGTTATCTTCGGTTGTTTTACTATCTTTTACTTTTCCTGATTTGTCTTTAAGGCTAACCAGAACACCTTTGACAGGAATACCGGATATGGAGTCCTTAACCAATACAAGAACATCTTTAGGTTGAAGTTCTGGCTTAACAACTTCCGGCTTTGGCGTTTTTATTTCAGGCTTAATAAACCTGAACACCACACCTGCCGATACCGAAAAATGATTGACATTTAATTTGGTGGGATGATAATCCGGGGATTTCCGGCTAAAATAATAATAAGGGTCGAATTTTCCATTGTATCCCAGATAATAATCAGGGTTTTTATATTTAAATATATAATCAGGGTCGTCATCAATTTTTTTTGCCGATACAAAGGTGTGAATATAATCAGCTCCCAGGGTAACTCCTATCCATGAGTTGAACCAATAATTTACATAAAGGCCCGCTTTTAGCCCGAAGGCGTTTACCGGCTTACTGTAATCAAAATACAGGAGTGTGTCATAAATGGGCATTTGATTTGGATTGTCTACATTATAAAATTTATATAATAAAGAGCCCATGTTGAGATGGCTCAATCCTCCGCGGATATTAATATCAACATCCCAGTGATCATTGGTAAACGCTTTAAAACTCGGGCCTATCCCAACAAAGATCAGTGACTGATTGGTGCGCCTGTTTTCCTTAAGTTCCACAGGGGGATGCGTAATGACATAATTAGTTGCGGTATCGGGTATAATAAAATCCAGTTTGTTATTAAAATAATCTAAATCCACACCAAAACCAAAGTTCGGATGAAAGTAAAAATCGAAATTGGCGCCGCCAAAAAAGCCCCATTTGGTGTTCAGAAAATTATTTTCTACGTCGCTGAACGCTGTGTCCATTATCGCACCGGGGGTATCCAGCTTTTGCATTGTGAAATCGAAAGCTGTAGGCAGAGCTTTAAATGTTTGTCCTAAGCCTGCCTTCAAGCGGGATTGGAATTTAAAATAAATCCCCTTACCTGGTTCGTTTTGACTTTGTGCGGGGACAATGAAGAAAAAAAACAATCCCAATGTCAATAAAAACATAAACTTTTTCATATTGTTACTTTTTTATTTTTAATATAATTGAAAAAATCCTTATAAAGGAAACACACAAAAGAAGACCATATTATTCTCCCCATGACCAGGCCATGGGACGCATAACGACAGTAGTATTATTGGACAGTTTGATAAACATTTTATCCGCAGGCATCAGTTTCCCTTCGACTTTAAATTTTAAGCCTGTAAATTTGAATTCCGTTTTTTGAACCCCATACTTTGAATACTGCCGGGATTTGTTTTTATCAACAAAAATAACCATCCCCAAATCCTCCAGCGTCAACTGAACTTTTCTGGCGCACTCATCGTTTGGAAGCATAACCGGCGATACTTGGTCGAAAGACAAAAACATATCAAAAGCTTCTGTTTGATTAGCACTCTTTTCTTTTGGCAGCAACCCAAGCTCCTTACCTTTTTCAAGTTTGGTGTCGGGGATATAATATATTGCGCCCAGCTCTTTCATACCTTTCATAAAATTGGCAAAGCACTTGTCAGCAAAGATTGCTGTTCTGTTATTCAGATATCTGGCTTCTTCTTCCCTGTTCCAGGAAATAAAACCGGCACAGGTAATAAAGACAAGAAGAAGGGCTACAAATTTCAACTGAAAAGTTTTCATAATCTTTATTTTTATTTTTTAGTAACCAAAAATACAATAAATATTCATAAAAATCAAGTGTTTTAACTTTTAATAAGTATCCCGTGCTGATAAAGGGCTATGAGTATATCCCTTCCAAGATCAATATCGTGTTTTTCCTTCAGTGTTATTAATACTTCTGAGGTGGTAAGTGCCCCGTCAAATTTATCAATTACTATTGATGGAATATCAATTGCATATGTAACATACGAATCATTTCTCTCAATCCATGTTTTCAGTTCTATACGGTAGTATCCTTTTCTTATTTCAGAAAATTCACGGCCAGGGTCGGCAATCATCTGATCGGGAATTTCCATCATTACATTATATTTTTCTTCGAGTTCGGCAAGCAGTACCTGGAAATTAATACCCAGCAGGCTTGAAATTTTTTCTGGGGTAAGATCTTTAACATATTGATATGCCCTGATATAAAAATTCTCTTCTTTTCCTGCCCATTTACCCCAACGGAAATTATATTCATCTTTGTTCATTGGAAGATCATCAAGATCTTCATATGAAATATTTTTATTCTCTCCATAGGGATGAATAAAGGGTAGATTTTCATTTTTCAAAACATACGCTATCAGGCTTTCTTCAATATATCTAAGACATTTTGTAACCGAACTCCAGAATAAATGGCCGGATTGCTGGCCCACATGTTTGCAAAACCATGTAGCACATACTGCTTCGCGGTATTTCCACAACCCGCAATTGTACATTCCTTCAAGATAAAAAGGGCATTTGAGTGCCTTACTTTTGCCAAATCCCTCTGTTTTACCCAATTCATATAAGGCCGAATATTTTTTCGTGGGATAGATACCATGCGGAAAAACCCCCTTACTGCTCTTTATGTGATCGCGTAACTTGTTACGACCGGCATCCAGCGATACATCGGTATCAAAGAATACTGCTCCCACAAGAAAATTTGGCAAATGCGGGAAATAGGTACAGCACTTGGTATCGGGTGCAAAAGGCCTTGATTCGTCAAAGCCTAATTCATTCCGGCTTCCGCAGATCATGGGACATTCCGGACAATTAGTAAATATCTCTGATGGAATTTCCTTCGAAAAAATTTTAGGCAGAAAAGGATGAAAAAAATCAGGCAAATAAACTTTTATTGCTTTAAAGGCCATAAAATTCCGTTTTATCTGCTGGTAAATTTAAAAAAAATCAGGCAGATAAATCTTTATCTGCCTGATTTTTTCAAATAAACTCAACTTAGTTAAAAAATCTCGGATGAGTTGCTTTTTCCAGGTTATTACAACCAAAACGGCATAAAAGCATTACTTCATGGCTTCCCTTAGTTGAGCCATATTCAATTTTACCCATTTTTATATCATACGAATACGATACGCGAACAGCATCAACAAGTTTTACGCCGGCAATGAAAACAATAGCATCATTAACTCTATAAGAAAAACCTGCTGATACACGGTCTTTGACGTTCACCATTGCATTAATCTCTATCATGTTAACTTTTCCACAATTATTCCATGATAAAGCAGGTACAATTTCCACCGAGGGAGACAATTTGATGGCATACTTGGCGTATGCGTATAAATGCCTCGGGACTTTAAAGCTTGTCGCTTTTTTAAAAGAAGTGACCAGGTGAGTTGCAGATGCACCAATACTTAAACTTTTCCAATTATACTCTAAGCCAAAATCAAAATCAGGGGTAATTTTACTAACCTTAGTAATCAGTTTGTTAGGATCATTAGGGTTTTCATAGATGAGTTCGCTTCCGTCTATAGATTTTTTAAGAATACCTAATCCTAATCCAAAAGAAAGAACCATTTTTTCGGTCAACCATGCATGATATGCTACCGCAATTTTCGCGTTAAACGATTTTTCAACTCCGAGCCGGTCATGGATCATCGTTAATCCCAAACCTAATTTGGCAGTTTTGAAATATTTGTTAAAATTAAAAAGTTGCGTCGACGGGGCATCTTTAACCCCTGTCCATTGTTCACGGTCCAGTACTGTAAAATTATAACAACCCGATTGTCCGGTTGCTGCAGGATTATATACGATCCGGTTATTTATCTGCTGGCTGAGTTGAATATCGTTTTGAGCAAATACAGAAAATGTCATCGTCAAAAAACCCAGTATTAATAATATTTTTTTCATAATCTAAGTATTATATGTTTTATGAAACATTTTAATTTTTAACAAGAGTTACAGATCCGACCTCTTCTGTTTTTGATCCATCCGGTTCTGTTCTGATCAATCGATAATAGTAAGTAGCAGGAGGCATTAGTTTTCCCTTATACGTTCCATCCCAGCCGGACTCTCCGGTATATAGCGTTAGCCCCCAGCGATCGAAAATGGTTAATTCATAATTGATAAGAGGATAATCATCTGTAGGATACTTATCATTAAAGCCGTCACCATCAGGAGTGAAAGCTGTCGGAAAAGCTCCTCTTAGACAATTTATTCCTATCGTAGCAGAAGATTTACATCCATTCTGGTCTGTTGCAATTACGGTAATACTATCTCTGTTTACAACAGAAGCCGAAAAATAAGTATTCGTGGCACTTGCGGGCTGGGTTAAGGTCCCGTTCAGTAAGAATTCATAAGAGGATAGATTCTCCGGCAGTGCGGTTGAGGTATATGAAGCACAATTATAATTAAGCGTTAAAGAAGGAAGGCTGTTGACAAAAATAGAAATGGTATCGCTTAATATAGCAGATCCATCTGTAACTGAAACAATATAAATATTTTCGCCTTCCAGATCGGGTAATGCCAATGGATTCTTTACAAAGGTACTGGATAAACCTGATCCTGTCCAGGTATATGTATAAGGCGGATTGCCGCCAGTAACATTTACGTTAAGATGAATACTGTCTCCCAAACAGACGCTGTCGTTATCCACAGTAATACCACCAATAAAGTGCATCACTGAAATAACTGTTACTGTTACTGTGAAAGTGTCTCCAACGCAGGATCCGGTAGTGGGGATAACGGTATATATTGCCGTTCCGGTATCTGAAGGGATAGACAATGTTCCATAGATGCTTGAACCACTTCCGGCAGCTCCACCGTAAACCCCGCTGGTATAAACCGGAGCTGACCATGTGTAAACAGTACCGGCAGGCACAGGACTCGGTGTGACTAAAAATGACTGGCCGGAATAAATTGTATCGAACTGATCCGGAATGTTGTCAGGGGATACCGGCTGGGGATTAACAGTCACATTTGTTCCGGTTGAAACGCAAGAGTTATCCGTTGTTCTCCGCACCAAAACAGTGTGTACACCTGGTACTACTCCTGTAAAAGTTGTAGAAGCCTGCCATACTCCACCATCAATATTGTATTCATAAGCACCCAAAGGTGATGTCACAACAACTGTTCCCGTAGCTATATCACAGGTTGGTTGAATGGTGGTACTTGCTGTTGCCGCAGCAGGAGCTGTGGGTGTATTTAAAGTTACTAATGTTGCCGATGTAGAAACACAGGTTGTATCCGTAATGCGTCTTACAAGTATGGAGTGTGTACCTGGTGCTACTCCGCTAAAAGTGGTAGAAACCTGCCATGTTGCCCCGCCGTCAATACTGTATTCGTAGGCACCTATAGGGGCTGTTACCATAATTGTACCTGTTGGCGATGCACAGGTTGGCTCTACTGTCACACTTGCTGTCGCAGCTATAGGAGTCGAGGGCTGAGCAGAAATATTTACTATTGCATTGGAGGAAACACAGGTATTATCGGCGGTACTTCTTACCAAAATAATGTGCGAACCAGATCCCACTCCGGTGAAACTTGATGAGGACTGATAAGCCACACCATCAATATTATATTCATATGCGCCTATAGGAGCTGTCACAACAATTGTTCCTGTAACTACTGCACAAGTCGGTTGTGTAACGCTGGTTGTGGCTGCAGATGGAGGCGAAGGCTGAGCATTTACAAATACCGTGGTTGCCGAGGAAATACAAGTACCATCTGTGTAACTTCTCACCAGGATATTGTGTTGCCCCGGAGCTACTCCGGCAAAAGTTGTAGCCCCCTGCCAGGCTCCGCCACCAATATTGTATTCATACGAACCTGTAGGGGCCGTCACTACTACTGTGCCTGTACCTACTGCGCAGGTCGGCTGTATGGTTGTGCTGGCTGTTGCTGCCGCAGGAACTAAAGGAGCATTCACGGTTATTGTTGTAACTATGGATACACAGGTATTATCTGTGGTGCTTCTAACCACAATATTGTGTGTGCCTACGGCAACTCCAATAAAAGTTGGAGATACCTGAAAAGCGTTATTGTCCAATTTATATTCATACGCACCTATAGGGGATGTCACCTCAATAATCGCAGTAGGGTTAGCACAGGTCGGCTGTATGGTTATATTCGCTGTGGGTGCAATAGGCGGAGTAGGTGGTGCATTTATTGTTACAGCCGTCGGATAGGAAACACAAGTATTATCGGTTGCACTTCTCACCAAAACACTATATGGGCCAGGCGCTACTCCCGTAAAATTTAAAGAAGACTGCCAGGTTACACCATCAATACTATATTGGAATAAGCCTAAAGGAAATGTCACCACAATTGTCCCTGTTGCTACAGCACAGGTTGGCTGTGTTATGTTTACTGTTGCCTGGTTAGGAGGCAAAGGTGCAGTATGTACTGTTACTGACGCATTTGAGGAAATACAGGTATTATCAGTGGTACTTCTGACCCTAATTATGTGTAGTAATCCGGCCCCAATTCCTGAGAAAATTGCAGAACCCTGGTAAGGTCCGCCATCTATATTATATTCGTACGCACCTAAGGGGGCTGTTACAGTAATTGTTCCTGTACCCACGGCACAGGTCGGCTGTGTAACTGTGGTTGTTGCAGTATCCGGGGGCAAAGGCGGGGGATTAATAACTATATTTGCTGAGGCAACTGAAGTACAGGTTGATGCATTTGTTACTGTGTAATTATATGTTCCTTGTGCCAGGCCGCTGATAGTAGTATTTCCTCCGGATGAAACTATACCCCCAGGATTAAGCGTCCAATTACCTGATGATGGCAAACCGTTTAAAACAACACTTCCGGTTGGTACGGCACATGTTGGTTGAGTAATTGATCCTACTATCGGAGGTGTTGGTGTTACAGGCTTCGGATTAATAGTAACCGTAGCTGATGCTACAGAAGAACAGTAGCCATTGTTTACGGTAAAAGTATATGTTTGTCCGGCCGGAAGCCCGTTAACGGTAACAGATGTTCCCGTCCCAGTAATTGATATTGCCGGGGGGTTACTGGTTAATGTCCAGGTTCCTGATGATGGCAGATTACTAACCGTAACATGTCCTGTTGAATCGGTGCATGTTGGCTGGGTGATTGTCCCCACGGTTAGTGTTGCAGGCACCACTGGTGGGGTGGGAATGGCAACAGGCGCCGAGGGAACAGAAGTACATGATGATATCTGATCGGTGACAGTAAAAGAATATGTTCCCGAGAAGATTCCGGACAAGGTTGTACTTGTTGTAGATCCGGGAGTGTTGTAGTTCCCCGGGTTTCTTGTTACAATCCAGTTTCCAGACGGCAATCCGTTTAATACAACACTTCCGGTTGCAACGGAACACGTTGGTGGAGTAATGGTTCCTACCTGTGGGGCACTGGGCCTGGCTTTTACTTCGAGTGTTGCAATATTAGTAACGGCGTAATTGGTCCCGCTGCAATTTGTCACATAACATCTGTATTGATAACTACCTACTGCTGAGATATCGCCGATGGTCATGCTTTGTGCATTGGCGTTAGTATATATAGCTCCAGTAGGTGTTGAATTCACAACATTGATCCATGTGCCGCTGTTATTATATTGCCATTGATAAGTGAACGGCGCATCTCCCCAAAGTTTAGGAGCGGTAAATATACCGCTTTCATAATCAGCACAGATGCTCAAATTTTGTGGATTAATCTGCCCTCCTATTGATACGGCGTTACAGAGGCAAACACTCCCATCCACATAATCAACGGGTGTATAATCAGCATTACTACTATCCTTGAAATTTCGTGGTAAAGGATCATCCGACCAATTTACAGGATTGCAACTGCTTCCCGTTTTGTAAATGAAGTTTAATTTACAAAGCAAACTACTAATAACAACTGGTGTCCCTACCCACTCAAAACGTATAGCATTAATATTTCCCAAATTAACCACCTGAATTGTAACCCCGCTAACTCCTGTAGCCCAGTCTGTTGTATAGTTATATTTTAAATAATTTGTATCATATCTTACTGTAAATTGAAACGAAGAGATACTATTCGGTGAAAAATTATTTAATGTGATACCAACCGGATAGGAATTGCCTGGGAGCGCCCCGGTTACCGTTTCTATAGTTACTTCTGGATTTTGTGAACTTGCACTAAGCCCCAAAATGGTTAGAAAAATAAATAGTATATTTTTTTTCATTTTTATTATTTTTTAGTTTAAATAAAAAATACTTTTTTTAAAATATTATAATTCTATTAAATGTTTTCTATAAACCAATTTTTAAAATATCAGTTATAAATATTAAAAAATATCGGTTTCAAAGATACGATAATTTATTTGTTAAAGTCAAGTATAATTTAATTTTATAATACTTTTATTTCACTCATGTAACAAGAATATTTCACCCATGAACAAAACTATTTTTTACTAGTTACTTCCAAAACTTCTGGATTAACAAGTTTCCCAATAAAATTCTTCAAATATCATTAACTTAAAGTATTCATTTTGAGCACTTAACGAATCATCACGCATTATCCAGATTCCCTTCAGATACGAAAAAGTATAAGTTATTGTTACAATGTTAATGTTTTTTTTGTTGATCGACCTAAAACATCTGTCATTTTATTTACCACTACATATTTTTTTATCAAAAGAGTTTTAACTGTATCCCTGAAAAATCGAGTAGGTAGGGGGATTGCTCCCCCGCCCTCTCACACCACCGTGCATAC
>CAZMPB010000108.1:0-10533 GCA_964567775.1 uncultured Bacteroidales bacterium | reverse complement strand
CGTAGCAAGGTACAGGCATGACCATTATTTTGGCATTTTTCAGGTCAGATGTTTTTTTGTATTCCTCAAAAATTTGTTGTTTTCATATTCTTGCAAGGACGAAAATATGTGTGCGCAAAATTGCAATTTTACCCGGAATCCCGAATGGTACTTATTTCGCTTTCCACTCTCACATTTTTTTGTAATTTTGTTACATAAAAAACAGCATATTGCCCTGTAATTCTAAAAGAAATATCGAAGTCTGCTTGTCTCCCGCCCTGACCGGTCATTACGGCATTACTGAAAAAAATGTTGTGCTCATTGACATCCTTCGGGCGACATCTACCATATGCACAGCTTTTGCATGGGGCGTAAAAGAGATCATACCAGTGGCATCCGAAGAAGAAGCTCTGGCATATAAGGCCAAAGGATTTATTGTCGCCGGGGAACATGACGGAAAAGTGCTGAGTTTCGCAGATTTCGGGAACTCTCCTTTTAGTTTTATGAACGATAATATAAAAGACAAGTCGATAGTATTCTGCACTACCAATGGTACAAAAGCAATAAATGCTGCAAAAAACGCTGAACAACTCATTATCGGTTCATATCTCAATTTTTCATCCCTTGTCAATTATCTTGAAACTGATAATCACGATGTCGTGCTGTTATGTTCCGGATGGAAAAATAAATTTTCCATTGAGGACACACTTTTTGCAGGGGCTTTATGTAATTGGCTTATTACTGGGGGATATTTCCAAACAGAGGATGACGCGGCCATTGTGGCTGTGGATCTGTGGAATAACACAAAGTATGATCTGCTCAGCTATGTTGAAAAAGGCGATCACTGCAAACGCCTTAAAAAATTAGGTTATCACGAGGATATTGAATATTGTCATACCTTTGACAAAACAGACAAATTACCGGTGATGTCCGGAAATATTATAATTAACTTATGAATAGATTCAAAAAAAATATTGCAGTTTTACTTACACTGGTTTTAGTTGTATGTTCAACTCAGAAGTCATTTTCGTTCGGATTTTTTGCACACAAGAAAATAAACCGCATGGCAGTTTTTGCGCTTCCACCCGAGATGATCAAATTTTTTAAAAGCCATATTGATTATATCATCGAGCACGCCATTGACCCGGACAAGCGTTCACGGGGCGTAGTGGGTGAAGACATAAAACATTACATAGATATCGAACTATTTCGTGATAGTACGTTGGAAAACATCCCGAAATTCTGGAAAGCTGCTGTGGAAAAATACACCGAAGACTCGCTCAATTCGTGGGGAATCAATCCCTGGTGGACTAGTAATATGGTTTATTCACTCACACTTGCTTTTAAAGAAGAGAACCTCGACAATATTCTTTATGCCGCTTCCAACCTCGGGCATTATATTGCCGATGCCTGCACGCCCCTGCATACGACCAATTATTATGATGGCAAGAGCCTCGATCAGAAAGGTATACATGCTTTCTGGGAAACACGCATTCCCGAACTTTATGCGGATGACTTCAACTACCTCGTTGGCCGCGAATATGTAGACAAACCATATCTGTTTATATGGCAGTTGGTAAAAGAAAGCCATTCTTGCATAGATACTATTTTCGAAGTTGAAACCGACCTGAGAAAAAATTATACAGCAGACAGAATATTCGTTTATGATGAAAAGGGCACCGTCGTAAAAAAACAATATTCAAAGGAATATTGCGACGAATTTAACAGGCGTACAAACAATCAGGTTGAACGCCGTATGCAGAGAGCCGTTCATGCAGTTGCGAGCCTTTGGTACACTGCCTGGGTAAATGCCGGGCAGCCCGACCTCAGCCGACTGGACAACAAAGAGATCAGCAAGGAGCGTAAGCAAGCGGATGAAGAAACTGAAAAAATGTGGCAAACCGGCAAGCCAATCGGAAGGCCAAACCCAGAGTAAATAAACGATCTCCCCATGCTAATTTATTGTTAAAAGCCTTTTCAGGTTTGTCTGAAAACAATTATTTCTATATGTTTGTCTCTTAAACCATAACCCAATAAAATGAAAAATACAAATTTGTTATTTATGAGTGTGATCGCATTGCTGATCGCTTCTTGCGGCAACAACAAAAAAGAAGCTAAAAATGACCAACAACAGGACACTTTTAAATATAAGACTGAACAATTTGCAGATGTAAAGATCCTGCGCTACCAGATTCCGGGATTTAATGACTTGTCGCTAAACCAGAAAAAACTTTTGTACTACCTCAGTCAGGCTGCACTCTGCGGAAGAGATATTATTTACGACCAGAATTTCAAATATAATTTAACCATACGGCGTACCCTCGAAGCTATTGTTGACAAATATACCGGCGATCGCAAATCTGAAGATTTTGGGAAATTCATGACATATACCAAACGTGTCTGGTTCTGCAACGGTATTCATCATCATTATTCGAGTGACAAGTTTTTACCCGAATTTTCACAAGAGTATTTTAAACAACTAGTAAAAAATTCCCCTGACGGAAAATTTCCACTCCGGAAAGACGAAAGCATTGATCAATTACTTGAAAAGATCATCCCGATCATGTTTGATCCGGCATTATATCCCAAACGCATCAACCTTGACCCTTCCAAGGATCTTATCACCAATTCGGCTTGTAATTTTTATGAAAATGTCACACAGCCCGAAGTCGAGAAATATTACCAAGGCATCATCGATAAAAAAAGTGAAACACCCATATCCTACGGGCTGAATTCGAAACTGATAAAAGAAAATGGCAAAACGGTAGAAAAGGTTTATAAAATAGGCGGGATGTACTCCCCTGCCATCGAAAAAGTAGTTTATTGGCTTGAACAGGCCAAAACTGTCGCGGAAAATGAAAATCAAAAGGCAGGATTTGAAAAACTGATTGAATATTATAAAACCGGCGACCTGAAAATCTGGGATGAATACAATGTGTTATGGGTAAAAGATCTTGCTTCCTCCGTCGATTATGTGAACGGATTTATTGAAGTCTACGGCGACCCCCTGGGCATGAAAGCCACCTGGGAATCTGTGGTCAATTTTAAAGATGTGGAAGCAACAAAACGTGCAGAAACCATAAGCCAGAACGCACAGTGGTTTGAAGACAACTCGCCCGTGGACCCGCGTTTTAAAAAGAAAGAAGTGAAAGGTGTTTCTGCAAAAGTTATTACAGTCGTCCAGCTTGGCGGCGAATGTCATCCGAGCACACCCATAGGCATCAACCTGCCCAACGCCAACTGGATAAGAAAGCAACATGGTTCCAAATCAGTAACCATGGACAATATTATGTATTCATACGACCAATCTTCACTTGGTAGCGGTTCACTGGAGGAATTCTGCTTTTCGCAGGAAGAAATTGAACGTGCAAAAAAACACGGATACCTGGCCGGGAACCTGAACACCGACCTGCACGAATGTGTTGGGCACGGATCCGGGCAATTGCTTCCCGGCGTTAGCTCCGATGCAATGAAAAACTATCACTCAGCGCTGGAAGAAGCCCGTGCCGACTTGTTTGCATTGTATTTTACGATGGATCAGAAAATGGTCGACCTGAAACTAATGCCGAGCCTTGAGGTGGCAAAAGCAGAATATGACGCCTATATACGCAACGGACTGATGACTCAACTGGTCCGTATAGAACTTGGTAAAAACATCGAACAAGCCCATATGCGCAACCGTCAGCTCATCGCTAAATGGGTTTATGAAAAAGGCGAAAAAGACAAAGTTATTGAGAAAAAGCTCAAAGAAGGAAAAACCTATTTTGTTGTCAACGATTACTTAAAACTCCGCGGACTTTTTGGAGAACTCCTTAAAGAAATTCAGCGCATCAAATCCGAAGGAGATTTTAACGCAGGAAAAGAACTGGTGGAAAAATACGCAATAAAGATCGACCCTATCCTGCACAAAGAAGTAAAAGAACGCTATGAAAAGCTAAAACTGGCGCCTTACGCAGGATTTATCAACCCCGTTCTTGTCCCCGAAATGAAGAACAATGAGATCATCAACATCAGAGTGGATTACCCTGCGGACTTTACAAAACAAATGATGGACTACTCAAAAAATTATTCGTACCTCCCAAACAAAAATTAAAAAAAATTACGTTTTTTTTTTTTAATTGAAATTTTTTATAAATTTGCAATCTAAATGTATTATTTACGTATAACTAATATAAATTAATAACTAAAACATTCATTATGAAAAAAATTCTATTTTTTGGTTTTGCTTTATGCATGGGATTATCTTCTTTTTCCCAAAAATCAACGCAAGTACAAATTAAGCCAATGAAGATTATTGACGGCACAGACAGAGCCGTTGAAATCCAAGGTGTGATCGGACATAAACCTTATGGTACTACTTCAGGAGCAAAAGCAGTTACAATCAACCCTTTTGGTTCTTCTTTAAACATGTACACTGCTATTATCTCTGATGCAGTTTGTTTGTCTGTGGTTCCCGCTACAAATACCATTGGTTTTACACATAGAGAGGGTGGGCCTTATTCTAACCCTACCTCAAGTAATCAATCCTTATATTTAAAATATACAAGCGATGATGGTGCTTCTTGGGATTCTTTACATATTCCCGGAAATGCTACACATATGTTCAGATATCCGAGCGGTGCCCTTTATAACCCATCAGGAAATACCACTCCTGGAAATATTTTAGCTGTTTATACAGGTCCCAGTACCAATGGTTCAGGATTTGATACCTGCTACAGAGGTATTGCTAAACTTGATGGATCTTCTACTAAAACAAATTTTTTTGAATATGGCCCAGCAAACACATATCTAAATCACATGAATAGTTCTAATTCAATTTGCGATGATAAATATGTTCATGTTTATTCGACACATTATTCAGGCAACTCTACTAGTAATGCATTTGATAAATGGACTGTATTAAACGGTCAATTGGATGATGTTAACGCTACCATGACATGGTCATCCCCTGTTGATATTATTCCCGGGGCTGCAACTTTTGCCGGAGGCGGTTTTTATAGTTCAGGAATGGCATGGAGTCAGGATGGATCTGTTGGATATTTCTATGCAATAGCTAAAGATAGCTCTAATGTAGGTAACAGGGCTCCTCAACCTGTGATTTGGAAATCAACTGATAAAGGTGTTACCTGGGTTGGACCTACCTATTTTGACTTTAGCACCATACCTACCTTAAAAGATTATGTATGGCCTCTTAAAAGTGATACCAGTACTTTTGAGCCCTTTTTCGCAGGAGGTGATAATTCATCAGGTTCAGTAGTTGATAAAGATGGCAATTTACATATTTTTGCTGTTGTTGTAGGTTTAAGCACACCATGGACACCTGATTCCTCTGGTTATATATATTTGTACGAACCACTGCATTTAGTTGATGTTTATACAACAAGCACCGGATGGGATGCAAAATTTATTACTGATTTAGCTACAGATAGGGTTTATTACTCAAGTTCTCATGCGGATCCTGCGGCATTAGCATCATCTGGTTCAACCCCCGTTGGCTGGGATCATAGAATTCAAGCTTCGAGAACTTTAGATGGAAATAATCTATTTTGCGCATGGGCAGATCAACCGGATTCAACTATATTAGATGCGAATTTTTACAGTGTTTCTCTCCCTGATTTATTTGCTTGGGGATATGATGTCACTACATCTAACTACACTCCAGTAAAAAGCATCACTTCAGGTACCTCTATGGAATATGGAGCCTTTTTCCACTATTTTGGTGATAGAGTTATTCATAACGGAAGTGATTTTGTATTACCTTTAACAGCTACGGTACCTAGTGGTACTGCTGATGATCCCCCAACTCATTACTTTTTGGGTGGTGTAAAAATGGCTGAGGCTGATTTTACCAGTAACATTCAAGAAAACCAAGTATCTTTAAATTCGTTTAATGTTTCTCAAAACTATCCAAATCCCTTTAATTCCTCAACCAATGTTAATGTAAGTATTAAAACTGCAACTCAACTTTCTTTGGCAATTTTTGATTTATTGGGTAAAAAAGTTATGGAAATTAATAAAGGTAATGTACGTTCAGGTGAATATACCTTTGTAATAAATGCCAACAATTTAAAATCAGGTATTTATTTTTATACCGTTCAGGCAGGAAGTGAAAGAATAACCAAAAAGATGATTGTTGAATAATTCAATTATTCAGAAAAAAACCCGGTACGCTTGTACCGGGTTTTTTTTTGCCTAACTTTGCTAAAATATTCTGATATGAAAATAGCATTTCACGGAGCTGCAAAAGAAGTTACAGGCAGCAAACACCTGATTACAACCAACGACGGAAAAAAGATACTGCTTGACTGCGGTATGTTTCAGGGCAAAGGGAAGGAAACTGATGAAATGAACCGCAACTTAGGTTTTAATCCCGGAGAAATTGATTACCTGATACTATCCCATGCCCACATCGACCATTCCGGACTTATTCCTTATATTGTAAAAAATGGTTTTGAGGGTATGATCATCTGCACTCACGCCACCCGCGACCTGTGCGCCATCATGCTGCAGGATTCCGGCAGAATTCAGGAACACGACACCAAAACATATAACAAAAAGTTGTTAAAACAGGGTCTGCCACCTGTTGAGCCGATCTATACCGCAGACGATGCATTAAAAAGTATGCAGCAATTTGTCAGCATTTCTTACGGGCAGAAATTCCGTGTTACCGACAACGTTACGCTGACATTTGCCGATACAGGCCATATTCTGGGCAGTGCTGCCGTTAATCTCAAGGTAAAGGAAGATGACAGGGTCATTAACTTTTGTTTTACCGGTGACATAGGAAGGCAGACGAATAGTATCTTAAAAAACCCCCAGCCTTTTCCCCAGGCTGACGTGATTGTTGCTGAATCTACTTATGGCAATCGTTTGCACGAAATACGAAGAGAAGCTCAGGATAAACTTCTGAAAGTGGTGATAAATACCTGTATCCAAAAAAAAGGCAAATTAATTATTCCATCTTTTAGTGTCGGAAGAACCCAGGAAATAGTTTATGCTCTTAACCAACTGGAAATAGCAGGCCGTTTGCCAAAAGTAAAAACTTTTGTGGACAGTCCATTATCTGTTAATGCTACCAATATCTACCGGATGCATCCTGAATGTTTTAACAAAGAAATATTACAGGTCATGGAAAATGATCCCGATCCCTTCGGGTTCAATAATTTGTTTTACATACAAAACATCGAAGATTCCAAGCGTTTGAACGACTCTAAAGAACCTTGTATTATCATTTCTTCATCGGGAATGATGGAAGCCGGGCGTGTAAAACATCATCTGGCAAACAATATTTCAAATCCCAATAATACCATTCTGGTGGTTGGCTACTGCGAGCCATCCACACTGGGAGCACGAATAAAGCAAGGTGATAAAAAAATTTCCATTTTTGGTAATCCCTACGATGTAAAAGCAGATGTTGAAGTTCTTGAATCGTTCAGCGCCCACGGAGACTATGCCGAAATGATCGTTTATATGAGCTGTCAGGATAAAAAACAGATCAAAAAAATGTTTTTAGTTCATGGAGAAGAACAGGTAATCAACGACTACAAGAAAATCCTGGAAGAAAACCGCTTTTCAAATATTGTTATTGCTGAAAAAGCTGTTGAATACGAAATATAACAGCCTAACAGCCTAACAGCCTAACAGCCTAACAGCCTAACAGCCTAACAGCCTAATTACTTTTCCTCACCCTCTTCAGCGTAAGCAAATTCATAGGATTGCTGCCTAATCCGCTGATATTTTTTTGCGTGAAACGAAGCACCATGTCGTAGTATAAAATCAATACCGGCGCTTCTTCCATGATGATATTATCCATTTGGGTATAAAGAATACTTCTGAGGCTGTCGTCGGTAGTCCGGCGGGCAACTTCAAAAAGCCTGTCAAATTCAGCATCTGAAAAATGTGTATAATTCGGGCCTTTCGGGCAAAAGTTTTTCGAATAGAATAAAGCCAGGTAATTTTCCATATCGGGATAGTCGGCTATCCATGAGGCCCTGAAAAAGCTTATTTTTGATTTGGCGATCATCTCGCGCAAAGTCGCGGGTGGATTCACATCCACTTTAATTTTAATTCCTATTTCGCCCAACTGAGATTGTAAAAATTGACACAGATCAAGATACGAAGACGTGGTCGATAAGATTATTTCAGGCAGATCTTTTCCGTTAGGGAATCCAGCTTCAGCAAGCAAGGCGCGGGATTTATCGGGATCATAAGAATAACCTTTTACTTTCGTGGTATCAAGATACGGCATGCCAACCGGTACCATACCGTAAATACCAGGTGTTCCGAGGCTGTTACGAAGATATTTAATCATTTTCTGACGGTCAAGGCCATAGTTTATTGCCTGTCGTACTTCCTTTTTCAGTAATGGGTTGTTTTTATTTTCAGGAAGAGTTTCGTCAACAAGAAAGCCCAGATATTCGGTATTGAGGTAAGGCTGAACGTGAAGATTGATGCGGTCCTTGTATTTTTCATTCAGCTCACCCTTTTTGGTGATCAGTTCATCTACGTAGCTGGGAGCCACCCCCGACATAAAATCAAGGTTCCCGCGGACAAACTCTAAAAACGCCGACTGCTTGTCTACGACAAACGAAACAGAAACGGCATCAAGATAAGGCATTTGCTGACCATTTTCTTTCTCAAAATAATTTTTGTTTTTGACCAGGATCAGTCGCTGATTTTCTTTCCACATTTTCAGCATAAAAGGGCCGGTACCCACCGGATGTGAACGAAAATCCTTTCCGTAAAATTCTACTGCTTCATGCGGAACCACCGAGCAGTATAGCATCTCCAACAGACTTAAAAAAGGAGGAAACGCTTGTTTAAGGGTAATGATAAAAGTTGTGTCATCCGGGGCTAAAAAACTTCCTTTTCCTGCACTATCTTTAGCCACATCATTAAATATCCAGACTCCCGGTGAGGCAATCTTATCATCAAGTATCCGTCCGAAACTATAGACAAAATCAGCAGCCACCACACGGCGCCCTTTGCCCGAAGGGAAAACCGTATCATCGTGAAAAAAAACGTCCTCGCGCAAAATAAAGGTATAGGTAAGCCCGTCTTCAGAGACATTCCATGATTTCGCTATGCATGGCATGATGTGCATGGAATCATCGGGTTGTACCAAACCATTGTACAATTGGTTACACACCCAGATGTGCGCCTGATCTTTGGCAAATGCCGGATCAAGCGTACTTATTCCCGCCGATTCGTTGTAACGGAATACTGTACGTGTTTCGTCCTTTTTTTTAGTGTTGCCACATGATAAAACACAAAAAACAAAAATAAATAAAACGATTGTTTTGAAAATCGGTTTCATGATCGGGCTTTAACGGGTCAAATATATTTTATTTTTTGATGCCGGATAAGCAGGAGTTGGTTAATAATAAACAGTGGTTTGTTAAAAAACAACATTGAACCTTTTGCGGTTTCATGCAATATTAAAGAATAGTGCTCCAAAATATCTTTTTCTTTCGCAACATCACAAAAAGAACAACCATGGTTTGAATCACCTGTCAACACTTATAAATTATAAACAATACTATTTTTTAATGAAGGAGAATTTTAATAAAACTCTTGACTTTGCCTTTTGAATTTTGTATATTTGTTTTTTATTAATAATAGTGATATTTAAAAATATTTTAACATGAAATACTTCGACGACGGCTGACCGGAATAAATTGTCTTAACGAACTTTACGTATTAAATTCGTCGTCCGGAAAATAAATTCAATATTGTCATTTAAAATAAAAACTATTAATTATGGCTATTACACAAGCAATGTGGATCCACGGACATAGCATTAAAGTGGAGTACCCCACACGAATCAAAAGCATTTGGCGGGCCGGGTTTTATGCACGGATAGTGGGAAAACCCAGCACCACCAATTGGTTTCACTTCAGCATTCCTACTACCGTTATAGTTAAAGATAAAAGACAGATGATTGATTCGGTGATGCTACGGTTTAAATCCGGATCGGGCTACGCCAAGGTCACCAGTGTCCATATCTATGACGGAGAAGCAAAGATTGCTGCACACGACGGGCTTAATCTTCATCCCAACGCCTATGGCCTTGAACGTTTTGATGTCCCCGGGAAAGCGGATATCCATTGGGGTGTCGGGATTTCTGTCGGGGTTAGTTTTACCGGCACTACTGATGCTCAAAACACCATGGAATTCAGTTCTGCAGGATGCGATTTCAACCTGTTTGAGTCGGTAAGGTTACATGTTAAGGTTCTTACCACTCCTAATGTTTCGATCGATCAGATGATTTCTGCGATGAGACAGGTTTATGAACCACAGGGATTTCGGGTACTCAGGATGAGTGATGAAAATCTGAATCTCCCTACCCTGAATACCGTGGATGTTGGCTCGTGTGTGCGAGGGTCTACGACAGCAGAACAAGATACACTTTTTGGCAACCGCAACAACGTCGGCGCCAACGATGTCGTTGCCTATTTTGTTCTCGCAACTAATCCGCCTTATAATGGTTGTGCCGCTCATCCTGATGGCCGTCCGGGGGCTGTTATTGCCAGCGGGGCTACACAATGGACTCTG
>CAZMPB010000107.1:0-10725 GCA_964567775.1 uncultured Bacteroidales bacterium | reverse complement strand
GCTACAGATGCTGTGGTCATTACTGTCGATCCCTTACCAACATCCAATGCCGGTAACGATCAGTATATCGGTGCCTGCATCAATGCCGCAAATACTGACTTATCTGGCACGGGAACAGGGACGGGGCCGCTTGTATATTCATGGCTGCCAGCAGCCGGATTAAGTAATCCCAATATTGCCAATCCTGTTGCAGATCCTGCTTCCACGACAACATATACACTTACGGTTACTGATACATACGGTTGTACTGCTACCGATGCAGTTCTGATAACTGTTGATCCGTTGCCAACAGCCAATGCAGGTACAGATCAGGACCTTGGTGCTTGTATTGGTGCCGCCAATGCTAACTTAATTGGTGCCGGGACAGGGACAGTCCCGCTTGTTTATACATGGTTGCCCACTGCGGGATTAAGTAATCCCAATATTGCCAATCCTGTTGCAGATCCTGCTTCCACGACAACGTATACAATGACGGTTACTGATACCTATGGATGTACTGTTACCGATGCCATTATCATCACTGTTGATCCGTTACCTACTGTGGATGCAGGTGTCGATCAGAATATAGGAACTTGTCCCAATGCTGCCAACGCAAATTTAAATGCTGTTGCAACTGGTACAACGCTGTTAACATATTCCTGGTTGCCCACTGCCGGATTAAGTAATCCTAATATTACCAATCCTGTGGCGAATCCCGCAAATACGACAACCTATACCGTTACTGTTACTGATATATATGGATGTACTGTAACTGATGATATTCTCATTGCCATTGATCCTTTACCAACCATAGATGCAGGACCCGACCAGAATATCGGGGCCTGTCCTAATGCCGCTAATGCTTATATAAATACTCTTGCAACGGGAACTGCTACGCTTACTTATCTTTGGGCCCCTGCGAACGGATTAAGTAACCCCGGTATTGTCAATCCCTTTGCTGATCCAATAAATACAACAACATATTCTGTTACTGTCACTGATACGTACGGATGTACTGCCACGGATGCCGTTGTCATCACCGTTAATCCTTTGCCAACAGCCAATGCAGGAACCGATCAGGTCTTAGGAGCTTGTGCCTGGGCAGCCAATACCTTCCTGAATGGTGCAGGTACCGGCACAGCACCACTTTCCTATTCCTGGTCGCCCTTAACAGGACTGAATGATCCCTATATTGGCAACCCTGCTGCCGACCCTCAAAATACAACTACCTATACGCTGACTATCACAGATGCATTTGGATGTACGGCAACGGACGCTGTTACGATCACGGTCAATAATTTGCCTGTTGTTTCTGTTACTGCGGATACCGCTGTGATCTGTGCGACATTTTCATCAAATTTAACTGCTTACGGTGCTGTTACCTATTACTGGTCACCGGGATTGGGCCTATCTTCAAATACAGGCCCGAATGTAACAGCCACGCCACCTTCAACAACAACTTACACTGTTACTGGAACTGACATTTATACCTGTACAGCGTCTGCCCAGGTTACCATAACCGTAAATCCCAACCCTATAGTTACTGTAACACCTGCTTCATCCGCCATATGCTTTGGCGACAGTGTTACACATACGACAAGTGGCGCTGCATCCTATTTGTGGATGCCTGCTACCGGGCTTTCTTCATCTGTTAATAATGTGGTGGTGGCCAGTCCGGATATGACGACCACCTATTCAATTACCGGAACTACCCTGGGATGCACGGGAACAAGCTCTGTAACCGTTACTGTCAACCCGCTGCCTGTCGTCACGCTGAATCCATTCAGTGACGTTTGTTTAAATGACAATGTTTTTACACTGACACAAGGTATTCCTGCAGGAGGTATATATTCAGGTGATGGAATTACCGGTACAGATAATTTTGATCCTTTGGCGGCAGGAGTGGGAACGCACCTGATCACATACTCTTATACAGATAATAACACCTGTGTGAACTCAGATACACAAACCATCAAGGTAAAGCCAAACCCGATAATGACGGTTACCCCTGATTCGTCTGATATTTGCCGCGGAACCTCCGTTGTATTATTTGCAACCGGCGCTGATACGTATTCATGGTCGCCGGCCGGTACACTTTCGGATTCTACAGGTAGTCCAGTTACTGCCACCCCGGTTTCTTCGTCCACGATATACACTGTGACAGGGGATATTGATGGCTGCACCTCATCAGTGGCAGCGATTGTTCACACATATACTACGATCCCTGTGTATGTTACTCCCGATACAGACTCATTATGTCCCGGAGGATCAACCACCCTGACTGCCAGTGGTGCCTACCAATATATATGGCAGCCCCCACTGGGCTTATATACGAATACCGAAGCGACCGTAGTTTGTACTCCTGAAGCCACGACGACCTACACGGTTCTGGGTACCGATACCGACGGCTGTACAGGAACAGCAACGGCAGTTATTGTTATATTCCCTGAAGCATTTCTTGAATTCACTATTGTGCCTGAAGAGGGATGCACCCCCTTGTTTGTTGAATTTAATTACACTCCGGACGGAACTCTTGACATGAATACCCTGCATTGGGATTTTGGTGATACGGATACTACGGCAGATGTTTCAGACCAGCCGGACTGTTCTTACACATATGACGAGCAGGGAAATTACATTGTCGTGCTGACGGCGACGTCTGTACACGGATGTCATGCGATTGGCAGCGACACTATTATTGTTTACCAGACGCCGACGGCAAATTTTTATCCCACTCCCGAAATCGGCAGATCGGATGACCCGGTAATTCATTTTTATGACCAGTCGAATAATGCACAACATTGGTTCTGGGACTTTGGCGATCCTGCTTCTCTGGAAAGTAATACGTCTTACTATCATAATGCAGTTCACCAGTATTCTGATACTGGAAGTTATATGGTCATGCTGGTTGTTTCCAATATATTTAACTGCACCGATACTGCCTTTAGAACAGTTAAGATCATTGATCCGTATTATTTTTGGGTACCTAATGCCTTTACGCCAAACGGGGATGCGATGAATGAAGGATTCATGGGGCAGGGTGTTGGTTTCCGGGAAGATGGTTTTGAAATGTCCATTTATGACCGCTGGGGTGAACTTATTTTTGATACTAAGGATAGTAAAGAAGCCTGGGATGGCTTGAATGCAAGAACCGGAAAAAAATGTGCAGAAGGAGTCTATGTGTGGATAATAAATATTATTGATGAAAGCTCCGTACATCATAAGCTTAAAGGCAATGTAACATTGGTCCGGTAAATAGGTTTGCCTGATCGTCAAATGATAGATATTGTCCGGACTGACAATAAGTTGGAAACTTTACTTTGTGAAAACAGGAATATTTTTCAAAAAACAATTGTATACAGTGACTTAAGAACGGATTGTTTGTATTGCTTACTTTGCTTTGAACAAGCCATATTTGAGAATACAATATATTGCCCTGACACCGTCTTTCCAGCCGATTTTCTTTCCCTCATCAACGCCTCGTGCAAAATAGGAGATGCTGAGTTCATAAATTTTTATTTTAGGTATGCGGGCAACCTTTATGGTAACCTCGGGTTCAAAACCAAAACGATTTTCTGCTAAATGTATGCCTTTTAGAATATCCGCCATGAAAAGTTTGTAACAGGTTTCCATATCTGTCAGCGTAAGGTCTGTAAAGAAATTGGTCAGCCAGGTAAGAAATTTGTTTGCCCTCAGGTTACGCCGCCTTAAAACCCGGTGTACATTTCCCCCGGCGAAGCGCGAACCAAATACCACATCCGCATAACCTTCTATCATCGGTTTAAGTAAAAGGTTGAATTCTTCGGGATCACATTCGAGGTCGGCATCCTGAATGATGATATAATCACCGGAAGCCTTGGCAATACCGGAATGTATGGCTGCACCCTTACCTTGGTTTACCTCATGTTTCACATATTGGATATTAGCCTCAGGATGTGTTTTAATATAATCAAGAATCTTATTCTCGGTCGCATCTTTTGAACAGTCGTTAATGATGATCAATTCCTTTTGTATATTATCCATTAAGTTGACACTTAAAACCTTATCTAATACGGCGCTTATCGTCTTTTCCTCGTTATAAGCAGGAATTAATACGGATAATTTTTTCATATTTTTGCTAATAAATTTTCTTTTTCAGGTCGGTAAATATTTTTCTTTTTAATAAATAGTAATCCAGTACAATATTTCCGTGGTAAATATGCCCGACTTTTTGCTGGATCTGAATTTTTCTTTTTTTTCTGATTTTTCCTATGTTATGGTAAAATGACAGGTGTGCGCGGGTAACCGCGATAAAATCTTTGAACCCTCCGTCAATAAGAAATTTTAGAGCAGCAATACCATCAAGGATTATCCTGGATGCAAATACGGGCAGTATCCGGTTTTTGGGAAGGTTTTTATAAAGGAGCGTAAAATTATTTCTAAAGTTCAGGTAGGTTTTTTTTGATGAACTTTTCGGCAGCGTTCCTCCTCCGATATGATAAACAACGGAATCAGGGCAGTACATGATCTTGTAACCATAGTTTTTCATCCTCCAGCAAAAATCTATTTCCTCCATATGGGCAAAAAAATCTTCATCAAGCCCGCCATATTTATGGTAAAGTTCAGCCCTCACAAACAAACAGGCGCCTGTAGCCCAGAAAATTTCCTGAACATCATCATATTGTCCTTTATCGTCTTCAAGAGAAAAGAACAACCTGCCCCGGCAGAACGGATAGCCGTATTTATCAATAAAGCCTCCGGCGGCACCGGCGTATTCAAATTTTTCTTTTTCGTAAAACGAACGGATTTTGGGCTGGCATGCGGCAATCGTTTTGTCTGAATCCATCAGTTGCAGCACCGGTTCTATCCAATGGGGTGTTACTTCAATATCGGAATTAAGTAAAATATAATAGTCAGCCTCAATTTGTTTTAAAGCGTCGTTGTAGCCTTTGGCAAACCCACCGTTGGAGGTGTTGATGATGATCCTGGTCCCGGGAAAATGTGTCTGTAAAAATAATACAGAATCATCGGTAGAATCATTGTCTGCAATAATGACATCCGCAACATCTTTGCTGTATTCTATAACTACAGGCAGAAACTGCTCGAGGAACTTTTTCCCGTTCCAGTTTAATATGACAACGGCTGCTTTCAAGAGAGCAAATATATATATTAATTTATGATTAGAAAAAGAAATTCTCCTTTTGGTCAGAATTTCCGCCAAATATATTTGTTTTTAGCAAGAAGCTGAATTTTAGTAAGGGTTTTTATAATATTCCTGACTTTTTCTTCCCCAGTGGTCTCTCACGCCGCTGTCATCAATATCGTTGGTGGGGTTATTACGGCCATAAATTTTTTGTTCCCATTTATAGTCGCTGATCTCGCCGGTGGCATCAGAGTGGATAAGCACAAAGTCGTTGGTGGAGAGGTCTGAGTTATAGAATACGAATCTCTTGTTTTTCTGGTTCTTCAGCGTGTAATAATGCCAGATTTCGTAAGGATAGGCGCTGGGTTCATAATAATTTTTTGAAATGGTGTTTGGTGGCCCGTATTCGAGATATACACGCCCGCGGTCTGTTTCATAGCCTTTGCGGATTTTGGTGCCAAAGTCGTTGTTGACTTTTTGGACTTCCATATAATAATCCGCCCATTCCTTTCCGGGATTCTCAGCATTGCGTGCCTCCCAGAATGTAAGGAAAAACTTTTGAATCGACGAAATGTCGTTGTGGTTGATCTGGTTTTTGGCAAACATGCGTTCGCTTTCGGAAGAAATGGGGTAGAGGCAGCGCAGGTATGAAGCAAGGGTATCTTTGTTAGTGTACATTTCCACGAAAGTATGCTCAATGTTGGCATTTTCGTAAACTTTGTTTTCGAAGGCTACTTTGGTATTATCGCGTTCAAAATATAGTTTTTGAATGGCTTTTTGCATGTTTTGTTTGTCGCGCACCTCGATAACAAGATTGTAATTTCCCGTAGGTAGCAGTGAAAGGTCAAATTCACTAAGTACCACCACAACGTTGCGGGCAGTTTCTTTTTTAATTTTTTTGAATTCTCCGTAAAGATTGTTATTCTCGTTGACTTCGATGTAGGAGCTGAGAAGGAATTTTTCATCCCCGCCAAAGAATTTGTCCGTATTATAGATTTCGGCATAGAAAGTAAGTTTGCCGATCTTTTCAGGATAATAATAAATTATATAAGGCAGCATCTCCAGTCCGTTTTTGGTGAGTATGTTCACCGAATCAGTTTTTTTATAGGATTCGATCAGCTCGATGCCTGATATGGTGATCTTGTCAGCAGGAAAATCAACCACTATTGTTTCGTAACTTTTAAAAGGTATGGCCTTGTCGTTTTTGTCAGCGATGATGATCTCTACTTCGTAGGTGCCATTGGGCAGCAGAAACCTCTGCTGGTCAATAAAATTGAAATTAATAGCATTGGTATCTTCTACTTCGGGGCTCAGAAGGTTGTATTTTTTAAAGTCTTTGATGACGCTATCCTGCCTGAAAATTAGTGTAATTTCGATAGTGCCCTGGTATTTGCTGTTTTCATTGTTCACGTATTTCAGGCTGTTGCCCACCACGATCATGTATGTTTCAATATACGGACCATCTGAGGGTGATAAAAAAGTTGAATAGGACATATAAGCCTGAAGGCGTTTTGCCTGAGCTGAAAAGCTTACAACCGTCAATAGCATTATGCTGATAACAAATACGATTTTTTTCATCTGATGAATAATATATATGCAAAGATAGGTTATTTTTTTGCGAAAATGAAATTTTATTCTGTGATTTGTCGATTAATCAGTTTGCGGTTGTATTTCAAAAGAATATGGTAGGAAGGGATGCGTGCATTGCAAAGCCTAATGTGACAAAATGAAAAACCAGAAAAAGATCAGCGTAAACTGTGAAATTAGTGGCAAATAATCGGGCGTTTTATGCATGGTGTTTGCAAAATTTAAAAATGTTAAAAAATCAGCAAAATTGAACGTATTAAATTTTGTTTTTTATTAATTTAAACGTATATTTGTATTGAAAAAAGTTTGTTTTTGTTTGTAAGTATTTATAGATAGATTTGTGGCAACGCTACCGTATTATGCAATAAAAAGGCTGTTTCAACAAATAATTATATATAAAAAAGTGCGGAGTCAGCACTATAATCACCGACGACAACATAATGAAAACAAAAATACTTTTATCAGCGACCTTTCTGATCCTGTTTTTTTATGCGGTAAATGCTCAGGTAATTCCCAACTACAGTTTTGAAACCTGGTCGAATGGCAGTAATTCTGCCCCCGACGGATGGAGCCAAATTGGCAGTAATCATGCGGGTTTTTATCCTACTACCCAGACCACCGACAAATATCTTGGTATTTATGCTGTAAAGATCGAAAGCAAAATTACTTCCACAGACACTACAAAAGGGGAGATATTTACTACACGGCCGGGAGGCCTTGAGGGTTTTGGCCCTGCGTTTCCGATTGCAACACGATATAATAATTTAAAAGGATATTATAAGTACACTCCTTTGAATGGTGATTCTGCACAAATAATTGTTTTTCTGACAAAAACAGGTTTCGTTGGCCCTTGGGGTAATTTGCTTGCCTGGGGCCAGAAGAATTTGGGTGCTGCAGCAACCTATACGCCTTTTTCGGTTGGATATTTAGACTCACTGTCTGGTTTCGTTTATAATGACAACATTCTTATTCCTGACAGTGGATATATTAATATTGCTGCATTCAAAGGAATTGTCGGAGCCGGTTACGATATGAATCCTCTTGGTAATTCGATTCTAATTGCAGATGCGCTAAACTTTGATTCCTATATAACCGGAATAAAAGAGAATATTGATATTACAGAAAACTTTATTTTGTTCCCCAATGTCAATAACGGAGCATTTGATGTAACTTTTAATACTTCTCGAAATGAGTTCACAACGATTAAAATCTATGATATGGATGGAAAGGAAATCATGGAATTGTTCAGCGGCGTTATGTCATCAGGTAATCACACATTTCATTATTGTCTTCCTGATCTGAATAGTGGAAACTATTTGTATATGGTATCCTCAGAAAAAGGCTACAGGACTGAAAAATTTTGCATTCAAAGATAAGTTCGTCCGCATATAATTTGTGCCGGTAAGCCTGTCTGAACGTTAAGGGGTGCCATTTTGGATTTAATGTTCAGCCAGGCAGGGATACCAGCAATTGTTAACTGCAAACTATTATTTATACAGTGGTTTTGTTGTTTCAACCACCATGCTAAAATGAAAAATATTTGCAAGCGGGTTGGCCTATTCTCCCGAATCAGGATACTCATGGTACATTATCTCTATATTTGTATTGTGCGGTTTCTCCGTATTATGTTTGCAAAAATTCTACTATGATGCAGTATTCATGATTTTTATATTTCGTGCCTGAACAAACACACCCTTGTGTCAATGTTTTGGGCAAATTGTAATTTAAAGTATATTTGTCATGTAAAAAAATATCTCATGAAAATAGCAAGATTAATAGCCCTGATGGCTATGATGTTCCACATGGTTTGCCTGCAAGCACAAAACTTTGTCGTCCGCACACAGGGGGTTCCTGTTCAGGTGGAAAACATACTCATCCAAAAAGATACCCTGAGCGGTATGGTGCATCAATATCTTTACTTCAAAATCAAGAATGTTGACCAGGTAAAAAAAA
This sequence comes from uncultured Bacteroidales bacterium, assembly GCA_964567775.1. Classification (GTDB taxonomy): domain Bacteria; phylum Bacteroidota; class Bacteroidia; order Bacteroidales; family CAIWKO01; genus CAIWKO01. Next base: position 2,084 of record CAZMPB010000107.1, on the reverse strand, counting down.
TCACAGAAGCGACTTACGATGCGGATGGCGTATCAAAGTCAATGAGTTTTCCGAATCACGGGAATTATGTGATCAATGACTTTTACGGCTGGATGAGTCCTGATGAAAAATGGGCTGTTGTTTACGGGAGTTGTGAAGTTTTGCGACCCGACAATATCTGTAACGATCCTTTATATCTTGCCAATTTAAGCACAGGTACCGCGAAGTTGATTTCCGTTGATAACCGGAGCTTGCACGCATCGTCCACCAAGGATATTAATCAGCCTGTTTCGGGTTTCAACGCCCAATCAGGGTACTTTATAAGCGTGGACAGCAAAGGGCTCCATGGGTGGGATGCGGCAACCTGCAAAGAAACCTGGAAAATGAGCCTCAAAGAAATAAAGGAGGCCCAACAGATGCCGGGCACTGATTATGCCTATGTTATTTACGAATACAAAAGGGCACAGGAAGCAATCATCGTGGTGCAAACCTCAACAGGCGCAAAAGTTTATGAACACAACACCGGGACTTATAACATCAGCGCTTATTATGATGCACCCGGCAACTCACTTTATTACAAATGCCCTATGGAATCATACTGCAAAAAGATATCTACGGCCACCTTCACCGAAGAGAAGACTTTTTTCAACAACATTATTCCTTTTGATGAAATCAGCTTTTACGGAAACAGGAAGTGGGTTCGTTTTTCAAACGGAGCAGATAATGTTATGTTTAATACAACAACCGGCGACAGGCTGAACTGGACAACCAAAATAATAGATTACAACTATTTTGGGGCCAACAGCAACGGAGAAGAATCCGTTCCGTTTTATGTTTCGGAATACATGATCTATCATAGCGATGAGTTCTGGTTTGTAATAAATAAGAAGACTGGCAACTTCATCTATGAAAATAAATTCGGAAATTCTCTTAGCAAATTTGGCATTTACAAGGATAGCATTTTTGAAACCGGGATTACCGCTTCCAGCAATTTATACGACAAGAGTTTATTATCCAGAGGCTTTACTGAAGACGGGAAAGCCCGCCTGGTTGAACGTATGGCGAAGTTGAGCCCGAAGGTGGTGAATTCCAATTTCCTTAATCTGCTCGATCCCCTGACACTGGAGACCAAAGAAAGGATTGTCAGGGCGATGAAAAAGAACATTGCCGGATGGGCATTTGTTGAAGTGCCTTCTGAGGCCAGCGCAGACCCCCAAACAGTTGTGGTATTGATCAGATCATATCCTGCAGGGACCTATTGTGTCCCGATGGTCATGCAAAAAGTAAGCGCTGGAATAAATCTTTCTGTAAGCTATGCATGTGTTTATGTGCAGGTGACAACATCAAGCCTGCATACCCGCGATGAAATTGTAGAGGCAGCAAAACAGGTCAGACTTAAGGAGTATGGCGCCAAAATGAATGGGTACAATGATTATGATGTCATGTTCTTTAACAGAACATGCAACGATTGTAAAGACCTGGTAAATGCCAAATACCTGCTATCCGATTTTCAGGTAACTTTTACCACACTTCCTTAAAAGAATAATTCTACGGAATTTCCCCTTAATGAAGACAGCGTGCTGGTTGGTTCATAATTGCATTTTTGAATTTTTTTCTCTGCATATCTGCGAACAAGTTTGTGGATGCTCCGGAATCAGTATTTTCACTGATAAAAAACAAATGGGATTACTCGTCCTCCGGTTGTCGGACTTGTGATCCTTCATAGAGGGGGTGGCTTCAAAACATTAAAATCTGCCCGCTTCGCAGGCATTTTTTTTGTTTTCCGGAGCACCTTCAAACAAGTTTGGGTGTTCCCGAAAATCATATTAATACCTGATTTATTAAAAACAAGGGATTATTCGCTGCGCTCATTATCCGGGAGGGGGAGGCCTCAAAACATTAAAATCTGTCTGCTACGCAGACGCTTTTTGTTTTCTGGAACACTTTCAAACAAGTTTGAGTATTCCCGAAAACAAAAAAACCGGCTGGTGCCGGATTTTAATGTTTTGGCGGAGAGAGAGGGATTCGAACCCCCGGAACCCTCGCAGGTTCAACGGTTTTCAAGACCGCCGCAATCGACCACTCTGCCATCTCTCCGCTGCAAA
>CAZMPB010000106.1:0-10769 GCA_964567775.1 uncultured Bacteroidales bacterium | reverse complement strand
TATAGAATTGGTTATCGGTAGCAGACCCTGTATAGAAATGGGTTTCGGTGCTGCCGGTCGGATAGTACAGTAACAAGTTAGCCCTGTTATCATATAACTGCTGGGGCCCGCAGATACCGTTTAATTCAAAATGAAGAACAGACCGCATGTTTCCCTGGCCACAACCCGGCCCGTACCATGTCCATGTGTTGACAGGGAGATAAGTGGTAGTACCATAATTTGCTGATTGCCAGGGACAGGCATCATTTTGACATACAGCCGCATCGGCGGCACAGGGGACAGTTATGGTTTGTGATTTCAAAAACAGAACAGGCAAAAATAATATCATAAAAAAAATAAACAGTCTTATTTTCATATTTTCAATTGTTTTTAGAAGCTCATTTGCTGATATTTTCTCTTCTTGTAATGACCTTCCTTAATATTTAATTTAAAAGAATTTTCGAACCACTGTTGATTAAACGTAAAAATTCATATTTATTCTTGTAAAACCACGACAAAAATAAAAATTGATCCGGTGTGTCAGTTTTCTTCCTTAAAAAATACTTTATAATAATTCATACCTGCCGCTTCATCATATCCGCGTTCTATCAGGTCTTTATTACCATGTACATAAATATGAAAATTCTTATCAAGTTTTATGACGCTTTTAAAAATGCGTTGCTGTTTTTTTACCGCGGATGCCGATATGTCGAATTCCTCCGAAATATCAATTTCCCTTTCGTCGGCGTATTGTTTTTTGTAATCAGTGAAAGCCGAAATAACCTCTGGCGATTGTATGACCTCGGAGGTAAAATCCTCCATACTAAATGCATCTTTAGCCTTGAAAAATTTTACCGATCTGTTAAGCATATCCACCTGGTCGGCCCTGCTTACTTCAAAGGATTCCGGCAATTTATCCACCACAAAATTTTTGCACATGCTCAGCAAATTCTGTGTGTGATGGTAGTCATCATTGCGCGGTTTCAGTTTTAAAAAATCATCTTTCCAGAACTGGGCTTCATTGCCTTTGCCCGTGCTGTCTACTATCGCTACCAGGTAACCTTTTTCTTTTTCGGTGTTAAAAATCAGGCAACCCTTATCCAGCTTGTTAATGTTAATGCCTTCTTCGCTGTTTACTTCAAAATTGCCATTCGTGTTCAGTACTTTTAAAAAAGTATCCTTGTTCTCCGATTTAAAAAGTCCTACAGCATCCCTGGTTTCACCTTCGATATCGCAGTCGTAAAAATAGGCTGTATAAAACTCGCCGGCTTTAATTTTCGGGTGGGTGGAATGTTCATAAAGGTGCTTTGAAAGATTGATACTTTGAGGGTATAATTTACCGGGATCATCAAAAATTTCCGATATATAATTAAAAACCTCATTGAATTTCAGATCATCCGGATGAGAAAGGTTGTAGTATTCCGCAGATTTAAAAGAACCGGTGAAATAAGCTGAAAACAGATTTTTCAAATTGTCGTCAATAGTTAATTTGGTGTTTGAAAGCCTGATGCCCTCATCTGCAGATTTATTTCCTATGAAATGAACAACTATCTGATTTGTTATTAATTGATCGAACATAATTTATTTTTCTTTATCTGATATTTATCGGCAAATGTAGAGGAAGTTTTTATCTCCACAAAAGCCCATTAACCTACAGATTTTTATTTTTCAAAATGTTTTTATCAAAGATGCAAAAAACCTAGCGCATCAGCGTCACTGATCCATGATGGCTTTTCCCGTTTTCAAGGGTCAAAATATAATAATAAACCCCATCGGCATAGTTTTTTCCGGCCCAGTCGTTTTTGTAGCCAACGCATTCATAAAGCTTTTTTCCCCACCGGTTGTATATTTCAAGCAGGGATTCCGGAAAGTCCTCAATTCCCTTGATGACGAATGTATCGTTTGAACCATCATTATTTGGAGTGAAAATATTGGGGATGGTAACTTCGCAGCCTTTTACAAATACCGAATCAACGAATATTGCGAAAGCACACTGACCTGCATCAGGCGTAAATGTATACAGGGAAGTTCCTGGAGAAGCCGTGCTGATAGCCGCAGGGCTCCATGTTCCTGTGATGCCGTTGACAGATGTGGATGGCAGGGCTGGGGGGATATCACCGGCGCAATATGGGCCTCTCAGGGCATTAAGTTCAGGCGTTACAATGGCATTTACCGTTACATCCATTGTTGCCGTAGTAGCACATTGGCCCGAAGCCGGGGTAAATGTATATGTGGATGTTCCGGCAGAAACAGTACTGACAGACGCGGGGCTCCATATCCCCGTAATACCGTTGACCGATGAATCGGGCAGTGCATTGGCTGTATCACCGGCACAATATGGCCCTAAAGCATTAAATACAGGCAATACATATTGATTAACAAAAACAGTTGTCCCTGCTGAACCACTGCATCCGTTGACATCCGTTATGCTAACCGTATAGGTGGTAACTGAACCGGGGTTTACACTGACAGACTGTGTTGTGTCTGCGGTTGACCAAAGATAATGTTGGGATACAGTGCTTGAATTTGCTGTCAGTGAAATAGTATCATTGGGGCAAATATAAGCCGAATCAGGAGTAATGAAAACATTTGGATTTGAATGTACTGTTACGATCGCAGTATCCGTACTACCGAAGCAGGAAGAATTTGAATCACTAAACGTTGTCATCGTATAGGTGTAAACGCCGGGCGTGTTTGTCGGCACACTTATCGTTGCGGTGTTTCCTGAAGTGGTGCTTACGGTCAGATTTGTTCCGCCGTTGATGTTATAAGTAAAAGTAAATGGCGGCGTTCCGTTTCCTGTAAAAGTAATGTTGGGCGGAGGATCACTCTCGCATACTTCCGTTGTTCCATTTACAGTTGCGGTTGGCGTTGGTGGGAAGTTAATGCTGCTCTGTACCAAAAGGCCTATATATGGAGCCCCTGAGGCAACCCGAACAATAAGTTCATTTAAACCGGGCTGCCAGTTTTGACAAAGCGAAGCAGAAAGCATCCCAGCTGAATTATAGCCTTGATTGTAATATGGATTCGCGACAGGGATATTGCCGATCATAGAACTTTGAGGAACCCCATTGACCCATATCTCGTAAATGGAATTATCAGAAAAATAATCTAAATTAAGACAAAAACTTCCGGCAGTAGAATAACTTACTCCGCAAAGATTTACACACGGTAGTAAAAAATTAATTTTGAAATACCAATCCACCTGAGCACCATAGGAAGAATGTTGACCATTTTGGGTAAAGGATATCCATGCTGCATTTGGCCAGGGGCTTGAATAATAATTAGGTGGGGTGGGGCTCATTATTATGGCAGGGGCATAAGGTCCTGCAAAAGTGGTTGAAAAGGTCCACAAAAGATCTTGCGAGCCTCCCGGAAGTGTACCTCCCATTCCGTTATTGCCGGTATTAAAATTAAATGTGGATGGAGGGTTGGCAGTACAATCCGGATCTAAACAATCAATTAATCCATCACCATCATCATCTATGCCATTGCCGCAATTTTCCTGGGCAAATAATTTCTGGTTGTTAATGGCTGATATAAAAACAAAAAGAAACAAAATGCTGAAATGTATTATTGTTTGTTTCATTGTTTAAAATGGTTTGTCAAAAATGAAATATTATTACAAAATCCTATTAGAAACCGGACGATCTTTCGGGTGCAAAGGTTGCCTGATAATTTTTTTGTCAAATATACAACGAAAGTATGTAGTAAAAAAAGTTCAATCAACATTAATTCTTTTTGTCGGTGACCCCATGTGTATCATACATCGCTAAGGAGAATGTGTCTTGAATAAAATTAAATTGCACATACGTGTTTGGTGTTTTGAAAAATGATGGTTGCGGACCAATTTACAGGGGCTTTGTTTTTTACCTGTTCATTAATTGGCAATACAGACTTTTTTATGGTAATATAAAATTTGAGTGTGAATAAAAAATGACAATGAGGCAATTTTGCATGAACTTTATTAATATACACAAGCCTTGAAAATTTTTGTAAGGGTTGATATTTAATGATATAAAATTTTAGAAACAATTTGATAAGGTGATTTGGTGCAATTTCATAAAATGTTAGCAATTTTATTTTATTTCAATTAATGGCGAAGAGATATTATTTTTCTTTGCACTTACCTTAGGCATCCTTTTTGCATTAGAAATTTTTTTATGTTGTTTTTGTAAAAATATTTTTTTTATGTTCTTATTTATTGAATTGAAATTTTTGATAATTATAGCCTTGCTATTTATAATATTTTTTGGGATAATAGGATGGATCATATATTCGGTAGTCAAAAGAAAAAACAAATTGACCATTCTGATGGTAAGAGATAAGTTTACTCCGATGGCAGGCAATTTTTATTTGTTTATTGATTCCCAAACCGGGCAAATTTCAAAGGACCGTAACGGTGAAAAATGTATGTTTTTTGACACTAAGGCGGAGGCCCAGTTTATTTTGGATCAATACGAAGCCCAAAAAGACAAACCATTTGCATCTGGCTCTGCAGCTTTCTATTGATTCTTTTTTAAAAAGAAAACGTATTCAGTTTTTATTAATAATTCTCCAATTTTCTATCCTTCAAATTCAATTGTTCGTATGTGTCATATTGCAACAGGAAAGTCTGCGGCGCATGTATTATTTGTTTCATTTAAATATCGCACTCTCTTTGTCCAGCCTCCACATATCTTCATTGGATAGCCTGAATAACATCGCACCGGTATTTTCCTTTACATGAATTTCTTTTGTAGCTCCGGGGATTGCGACAACCGTATCGCCATGAAAATGAATCAGCCAGTTGAGAGCTATCTGCGATGGGGTAACATTATATTTGAGTGCAAGTTCTTTTACCAGCATGATCACCGGCCTGCTTTTCTCAAGGCCCTGTGTTTTGAACCGGGAACTATATTTTCTGAAACCTGTATTTCCGAGCAGTTCCGGATTATCGTGAAACTTGCCTGTAACTAGGCCCTGGGCCAAAGGAGAGTATGCTATGATGGAAATACCAAGTTTTTTTGCTAAATCCATCAAACCATTTGATTCGATTTTACGGTTCAGCAGGTTGTACGGCACCTGGTTTGATGCCAAGGGAATTCCTTTTTTGTCAAGTACTTCCCAGGCATTTTTCATTTTCTGAGTTGAGAAATTGCTGACACCTATGCTTTTGATCAGTTTCCTGTCGTGAAGTTCTGCCATGGCGGCCATTTCGCTCTTTTCATTTGAAAAGCCCCAGGGTTGGTGTACCTGATACAGGTTGATGGGATAGGGCGTCAGGGCTTTAATACGTTCATCAATAGTCTTGTGGATGTTTGAGGCAAAGCGAAACATAGGCCACCATTTTGTTGCTACAAATACATCTCCCGGCTTCTTGCCAGCTACCTGCAAGGCATTCGAAAGGGCTTTTTCCGATGCCCCATTGCCATATACTTCGGCAGTATCAAACCAATTGATCCCGCCCTGGAGAGACAGCGACACAATCTTGTCAATGAGATCATCTTCAAGTGTCGGCCAGAATTTTCCCGCCATATTGTTTTGTTTGCTGAACTGCCAGCAACCAAGCCCTATGGGAGTTACCATTATACCTGTACGTCCCAGTTGGCGCAAAATATTTGTATTTTCCATTTTTTCAATATTTAATGTAAAGGTATATATTCTTCATGATATTTGTTGTTATAATACGAGCCTTTTTTATTAAAAAGCCTTCATAGTAACGAAAAAGAGAGATTGATAAATACATCAAAGGGCATCAAAACCTCCTTTGTGCCCGTCATTCTATGCTTCCAAAACTTTAACACAACTTTAACGGTTTTTTTAGTTCGCATATTACCGAACTAAAAAAACTATATGTAATTTTGCATCGAAAATTTTAGAAAATGAACACTGAAGAAAGAATCAAAGCACAATGGAATTTGGTTGATACCATTGGCCGGACATACGAAAAGCAAGGTTTTGGTATGATTCCGGGACGTGTGATCGGGTTCCTTACAGTGATGGATAAAGAACAATACACTTTTGAGGAAATCGTTGATACACTCCAGATCAGTAAAAGTTCGGCAAGCAATGCATTACGGGTGCTTGAAGCTCGAAACCAGATCGAATATACTACCCTTCCCGGCGACCGCAAACGCTACTTTCATATCCGAAGGCAGGATCGGTTTGCATTGATCGATGAACACCAGACCATGCTGAGGAAATCACGAGACCTATTTCATGCAATGTATGAAGTGAAAGCAGATAAAAAATCCCCGACCGCCATTTTTCTGAAAGATGTGGAAAACCTGATGAATGTTTTTTTAGACAGGTTTGATGAGTTAAAGGCAGAATTTATGAATAAACAATAATACGATAAGCTAAGAATTAAGGATTAAAAAAATGAATTTTATATGAGAACGGTAAAGATTTTTTTGTTGGGTGTAATAATGATGACAAGCAATGTATTGTATGGGCAGGAACAAACCTACACACTGACATTGGCACAGGCACGGGAGTATGCATTGAAAAACAATAAGTCGTTGATGAATGCCAGGGACGGTGTGATTTCTTCAAAGCAAAAAGTAAAGGAAACCATTGCCCAGGGCTTGCCCCAGGTGGAAGGCAGCCTGAACTACATGACGTATTTTAACTATGAAATGAATTTCAGCATGGGTAGTTCCGATACAGAACCTACTATTAATTACGCGTTGCTGGACCTTGGCGACATGGAAGTATTAAACGCGATCAGCCAGATGTTTGGTTCTTCCGAACCGATAGTGATGAACGACCAACTCTCCGGCAAAGTGCAATTATCCCAGCTTATTTTCAGCGGGCAATACCTTGCAGGGATCAAAACAGCGAAAATTGCGCGTAAATTATCAGAACAGAGTGTAGTTGCCAGCGAACAGGACGTTAAAGAAAACGTTACAAATACTTATTATCAGATTCTGACCAGTGAACGCACCTTAAAGATCATAAATGGCAATATAAAAAACCTGAACGAGATACTCCAGCATACCACCAATATGTATAACGCAGGGCTGGCGGAAGAAACCGACGTGGACCAGTTGAAAATAACGGTGAACCAGTTAAAAAACTCACAGAAAGCGCTGGAACGGATGACTCAGTTGAGCTATAACATGCTTAAATTTCAACTGGGCGTTACACCGGCTACTTTGATAATTCTTACGGACAGCCTGACACAGCTTCTGGACGCCGCGAATCCGCAAGCCGCTTTAGCAAAAGACTTCAATATTTCTGAAAATATTAATTATCAGATGATGGAGTCGCAGGTGTTGCTTAGTAAAAAACAGGTTGATCTCAGGAAATGGGCTTATGCGCCTACCATTGCCGGATATTATAATTATACCGGAAAGATACTTAAAACAGATTTTGATTTAAATCCAAGCCACCTGGCGGGAGTTACCATGTCGGTGCCTATCTGGTCGAGCGGCGTGAGAAAAGCACAACTTTCCCAGTCAAAGATCAGTTATGATATTGCCTTACGGAACAAGGATATCGTCAAAGACCAACTGGAACTTCAAAAAACTCAGTTATTGTATGTGTACCAGAATGCCCTGGAAAACTATGAAACCCAGAAAGAAAATGTTACTGTTGCCGGAAGGGTATACCAGAGCATTCAGAATAAATATAAACACGGGGCCGCCTCCAGCCTGGACCTTACGCAGGCGAACGGCAATTACCTGACAGCAGAGAGTAATTATTATACGTCAATATTGACGCTGCTTCAGGCTCAGACTTCACTGGACAAACTTTATAACAAATTATAATATTTATAAACTTTAATAATTAAACATAATGAAACGCTACTTCTCACTTCTAATCTTGTTATCCGTTTTTTTTGCTTCATGCAGCAATGAAAAAAAGAATGATGCTAACGTACCAACAGCCGACACCACTGTTTATCGCGTAAAGACAATGGCGCTCGAAAAACAAAATATTGCACAGAAGATCGAATATACGGCCAGTTTGCTGCCATATGAAGAAATAAATTATGCCCCGGCAGCTCCCGGACGGATCGACCAGATCAATGTGGAGGTCGGGAGCCGTGTAAGCAAGGGAACGGTGATTGCCCGCATGGACCGCACGAACTATAACAATGCCAACGAACAATTGCAGAGTGCACGTTCCAATTTTTTGCGTATGGACACCCTTCATAAACTCAACAGTATTTCGGATGCGCAGTGGGAAGCCGCTAAAACCCAGTACGAGGTTGCCAAAACCAATGTTGATTTTCTTGCAGGCAACACCACGCTGGTTTCTCCCATCAACGGGATTGTTACCGGGAAATATTTCCAGAGCGGGGAGCTTTATTCCGGCGCACCCAACACTGCTGCAGGAAAAGCAGCTATTGTCACCCTCATGCAGATCAACCCATTGAAAGCAAAGATCAATATTTCCGAACGCTACTACCCTTTGATTAAACTGGGTATGAAAGCTAATGTCGGAGTTGATATTTTCAAGGAAAAAACCTTTCAGGGCGTGGTATTCAGGATCTATCCAACCGTCAGCTCGGATACCCGTACATTCCCCGTTGAGCTTACCATTCCTAATTCGGACGAAAAGTTACGCCCGGGAATGTTTGCAAGGGTATCGATCGATCTGGGTGAAGCCAGCGCACTTGTTGTACCTGCGACAGCTTTGGTGAAACAGGAAGGAACCAATAATCGCTTTGTATTTATTGCAGGTTCGGACAATGTAGCCCATAAAATTGAAGTAGAGATTGGCACCCGGTTCGATGACAAAATCGAGATCATTTCTGAAAACATCAAAGAAGGAGATCAGATTATTATCGCCGGGCAGAACAAACTTATGGATGGTTCACATATTTCGGTCGTGAAGTGAAACGGAGAATCAAAGAATTTTTTACAAAGAACTATAAAGAAATAAAGCTATGAGTATATATGGAAGTGCCGTAAAGAAGCCTGTTACGACGTTGATGATTTTTATTGCAATTATTGTGGTCGGGATTTACTCATTTACCCGGTTGCCGATAGACCTGTACCCCGAGATAGAAATACCGGCCATCATGGTGTACACCGGGTATTCCGGTGCCAATGCCGCAGATATTGAAACAAATATCTCAAAACCTATTGAAAATACACTGAATACCGTCAGTAACCTGAAAGAAGTTTATTCCACGTCAAGGGACAATGCTTCGGTTGTTACTCTTGAATTTGAATATGGGACAGACCTTGACGGTGCGGCCAACGATGTGAGGGACGCCCTGGGAATGGTTACACGCTATTTGCCGGAGGGAGCAGATGACCCAATAATTTTCAAGTTTAGCACCAACATGATGCCTATCATGTTTTTCGCAATTACAGCAGACGAAAGTTATGAAGGAATTGAAGAAGAATTGAACGAAAAACTGGTTAATCCACTGAACCGCATTGACGGGATCGGTTCTGTTTCACTAATTGGGGCGCCGATCCGAGAGGTAAGCGTAAATATTGACCCGCGGAAAATGGAGGCCTATAACCTGACGATAGAACAAATCGGTAATGTTTTGCGTGCAGAAAACCTGAACATGCCTGCCGGAACGGTGGATATGGGGCAGATGACTTATCCGCTTCGGGTTCAGGGCGAATTTGAGCAAAGTGAACAGATAAAAAACGTAGTCCTGACCAATTATCAGGGAAAAACCATCTACCTGAAAGATGTGGCTGTCGTGAACGACTCTATTCGTAAAATGAGCCTTGACGAAAAAATCAATGGCAGAAAAGGTGTCCGCATGATGATCATGAAACAGTCCGGCGCCAATACCGTGCAGATAGCCAAAGAAGTGAACAAAAAGGTCGCCGAACTGAAAAAAGACCTGCCGGCCGATGTCAAAATTGACCCGATATGGGATACCAGTGATTTTATTACAAATTCTATTAACAACCTGACGGAAACCTTACTGTTTGCCTTTTTGTTTGTGATGCTGGTGGTAATTTTCTTCCTGGGAAAATGGAGGGCTACCTTCATAATCATCCTGACAATTCCTATTTCGCTGATTGTTGCTTTTATCTACCTGGGAATTTCAGGCAGCACTATAAATATTATTTCTCTTTCGGCCTTGTCCATAGGTATCGGGATGGTGGTGGATGATGCGATCGTGGTGCTTGAGAATATTACAAGGCATATCGAGCGTGGCAGTTCACCGCGTGAAGCAGCTATTTATGCTACCAATGAGGTTTGGCTTGCTGTAATTGCCTCCACACTGACAATTGTCGCCGTTTTCTTCCCGCTGACCCTGGTATCCGGAATGACCGGTATCATGTTTAAACAATTAGGTTGGATCGTAACCATTACTATCATCACTTCGGCCATTGCTGCTATCACAATTACACCTATGCTTAGTTCAAAGTTTTTGGGATTGAAGCCTGTGAATAAGAAACCGGGCTGGTTCAGCCATGAGCGCCTGGTGGTACCGTTATTAAACAAATTGGATAACTTTTATGTCCGCTCTTTGAGATGGAGTTTGCATCACAAAAAAATTATCGTGTTCAGTGCTTTGGGAATTCTGTTTATTACTGTTATACTTGCCACTACCCTGAAGTCAGAGTTTATCCCTGAAACGGATCAGGGACAATTGTCTGCTACTATTGAGCTTCCGGCAGGTATCAGGGTGGAAGAAACAGTGAAGATAACACGTATGATTGAAGATTTTATCAATAAAGAAATCCCGGAGAAAAAGCTGATATCTACTTCATCCGGCGCAAATGACCAGGCAGGAGTTGCTGCTTTATTCCAGAGTTCTGGAACTAATATCATCAATGTTACCATGAGGCTCGTTACCTCCTCCGAAAGAACACGCACTA
>CAZMPB010000105.1:0-11082 GCA_964567775.1 uncultured Bacteroidales bacterium | reverse complement strand
ATACCACTGTTTATCTTCCCGCCTATGGCAAAACACGAAAAATTGCCGGGTCTGTCAAAAATTCAAAATTTGCCGGAACCGATTTCACTTATGAAGATATGGAAGCGAAAAAATATACCTCGAAGTGGGTTCCCAAGCTTATCAGCAGCGACAACGGATATTATAAACTTGAATTAAATCCCAAAACAGGCATCATTTCGGATTACTCCAAACTGAACATGTATGTCAGGACGACGGATAATTATCCTATGAAGATTGAGCATTTTGACAAGAGCGGAAAACTGTGTAAAATATTAACCGATAATAACGTGGTAAAAACGGACGGATACCAGATCGCCAAGGAGCTGATAATGGAAGACAAGAGAACCGGCACCAAAACAAAAATGACTGTAACTTCAGTAACTTTTGACAACGGGTTGTCAGACGATTATTTCTCTGAACGGGAACTTATAAAATGATCCGTGATTTTCAAGCAAATTAGCTGCATGAAAAAGATAATAATAAGCGGTTTTGCGCTGATGTTTTTCTTGTCCGTACCTCTGTTTTCGCAGCAGGATACCACTGTTTTTGTTTTGCCTGATACATCCGTTTTATTGCAGGAAGAAGTATTTTCCGAACCAGAAATTACTCCTTTGCCTGAAGAACCCAAACTTTCCATCAACGGATACATACAAACCGATGACAGGCTGAAATTCAACGGGGGCAAACTAAACTGGCAGGAATACCGCCTGGATGTCAAGCTGGATTACAAACCCTTTGACCGGGCGAGATTGTTTGCAGATGTATGGCTCCGCGCGTATAAATATCCGGAGATAAATAATGTCAGCGATCTTTCTGACAAGAAAAAGATTTTAAATTTTGATGCCGACCTGCGTGAAGCCTATTTTGATATATACGGCCTTTTTACCAAAAACCTCGATGTGAGGATCGGGCGGCAACGTATCGCCTGGGGTACCGCAGACAGGTTGAATCCGACCGATAATCTGAATCCTTACGATCTGGAAGACATCTGGGATTTCGGGCGGCACCTGGGCTCCAACGCCATTAAATTTACCTACTACCTGAAAAGTTTCACTTTTACCGGCGTGGCTATTCCCTGGTTTACACCTTCGGTATTGCCTGGTTCCGAGTGGACGCAGGCATTCATGCCTGATGTTGAAATTCCCGGAATGATAACCGATACGTCATTTGTGCCGGGGCTTACCATACCTGTTTATCTAACTCCGGGAAATATTGTCGACACCCTTGTCATGCCGCAGCGTGATATTAAACACTATCCTTCTTTTGGCTTAAAAGTAAAAAAAAGCATCGGGAATTTCGATATTTCACTGAGCTATATCTATGGCCGCGATGCACTGCCGCTCCCGACCGAACTATATACAAACATAACCATTGATACTTTTCTTTTACTGCCTGAAGTACGTGCGGAAGCAACCATGGATATCAGGTCAAAGGTCGGATTTCCGGTATTGAAAGTACTGGGCTTTGACTTTGCCGGTTCGGTCAAAGATGTCGGTATCTGGGGCGAAGCGGCATGTTTCTTTCCGGAGAAAAATTACATGAAGCGCTACCTGCATTATGAGTTTCCGGATTATGGGATCAGCAAAGATTCTGTGCTGGTCGATTCGCTGGTGCTCGACAGCAAGCCATATGTGAAATTTGTAGTCGGCCTTGATTATACGTTCAAACATGGATTTTATCTGAATTTTCAATACCTGCATGGTTTTGTGAACGAGCGCGGGCCAAAGGATCTCAACGATTATTATATCCTGGCTTTTGAATGGACCTCTGGTAATGGCAGGCTCAAGGTAAGTATGCTGAACGGAGGTATCCAGGTAAACAAATATAAGGATTTCAAAAATAATTTCGCATGGATCTATATGCCCGAAATTTCTTATAAACCGATAGATAATGCGGAGTTGATACTTGGGGCGCACCTGTTGGATGGCAGCCCTTCGACAAGTTTTGGCAAGGTTACAAAGAACGACGACATTTATCTGAAATTTAAATACAGTTTTTAATCGGGCTTCCAGGTCGTTTTTAACAGGTTTTACTAACAATCAGATTGTTGAAATTCAGTTTTAAATTCTGGCATTTCGCATATTATCTTTTGTATATTTGCCAGTTAACCTATAACTCAACAAAGTATGTCAAAGGCAAAAGATTCACGGGCTTTCGATTTTGGTGCGGCCACCCACACCGGCCTTGTAATGCAGGAAAATCAGGACTTCTCTTCAGAATTTGAATGTATCAACGGCCATGTGTTTATGGTATGTGATGGCATGGGCATCCATGATGCCGGAGCTGTGGCCTCGGGGCTTGCTGTGGAAAGCATACGGGCCTATCTCGAAAACCACTATTTTGATATGCCTGAAGATGCTTTGAAAGCTGCCATTGAATTTGCCAACTCCATGGTTTATAAGAAATCCAAGGAAAAGCCCGAATATCAGGGTATGGGAACGACCATCGTCATGACAATGATACGTTTCGACAAAGTGCATTACGCGCATATCGGCGACAGCAGGATATATATCTTTGCAGATGGCAAGCTGCACAGGCTTACACGGGATCATTCGCGGGTTCAGAACCTTGTCGATAAAGGAGTGCTCACAATGGAAGAAGCCAGAAATCATCCCGATCGCAAAGAAGTCACACGCGCCCTGGGCATCGGTGCGAATATTGAAATTGATTTTTGTTCATCACCGGCGGTTCCGGCCCTGAATGATTTGATGCTGTTGTGTACCGACGGGCTGTTCTTTATGTTGGACGAGACAGAGATATCGGATGTGCTCAGGGAACCACTGACAGTTCAGGAAAAAGCGGACAAACTGATCCGGCGTGCGAATGAAAAAGGCGGAACAGACAATATAACCGTCCAGCTAATTTGTTTCAATAATGTTACCAACAAAAAATCAAAATTTGCGTCCCTTTTTTATGTGCCAAAAGAGATGAGGCCGGCCATAAAAAGAAATGATCCGGCGGATGTCGAGCGGGAAAACGAGGATAAAACGTATCCCGAAAAACCGGTTTTGATAGAAGAAGAAAAACAAATTATTGAACCTGCCGGAGATAGTGACCCCTTTGTTGATGTGCCTGAATTGGAAGTGGAACCGGTTATTAATGAACCTGTAAAGGATGCTGAACCGATAATTGATGCGGAACCGGTAAAGATTGATGAACCCATTAAGATTGATGAACCGGTGAAAGAAGTAAAGTCGTTACTTGTTGAGCCTGTTCAGGAAAAGGAACTGCCTAAGACAGATACGGTGAAGGAAAAAGAATCTGTTTCAGATGAAGAAAAGGCCTCTTTTTTGGATCGGTTTGGATTTTATAAAAATCTCAAAGAAAAACCTGAATTGTTCAGGAAGATAAAAATAGGGGTAATAGTCCTTGGAATTGTTTTTGTGGCTTTTGTTTTTTGGGATTTGTTCATAAAACAAAGTGCAACGACCAAAATCATTGATACACAGGAAACCGTTGCCGATACAGTTGAAAGCCAGACTAAACTTTCCGGTAATGATAAGGAGAATAAAACAGATCAAGCGGTGGCGCAAGAACAGCAGCCTGAAAAATCAGATACTATCTGGATCAGTTATTCGGTTAAAAAGGGTGATTTTCTTGGAACAATAGCTACTAAATTCGGGGTTTCTGTGGATTTTATCAAAAAGAAAAATAAACTTTCCAACGACAATATCCGCGAAAAGCAAAAACTGGATATTCCAACAAAAGCCAACCATACGGTAAAATCAGGTGAATCCCTTGCAGCAATAGCCAAAAAATACGGGGTTGACAAAAATTCTGTGATGAAAGTCAACGATATTAAAGACGAAAAAAACGTCAAGGCAGATAAAAACCTTATTATTCCTTTCAAATAAACCGCGCTATGGCTGCTGCTAAACAAAAACAGTACAGCAAAGTTCCGGTTAAAAAGAAGCCGGGCCCGGAAGCGGCAGCGTTTGAGCAAAAACCTGAAAAATCCGTAGTCCCTGCCAAATACATCAAATGGATTGTGTTTGTTTTTGCATTGGTGTTGTATGCCGATACCCTTGACCTGAAATATACGCTGGATGACTCTTTGATGATCACTGAAAATGACTTTACTAAAAAAGGATTTTCCGGCATCAAAGATATCTTTACGAATGATGCATTTGTCGGCTTTCTCGGCAAGAACAACCTCTTGCCCGGCGGGCGTTACCGTCCCTTGTCGCAAGTGATGTTTGCCGCAGAGAAAGAAATTTTTGGATTCAATCCTTTTGTCGGGCATCTGATCAATGTTCTTTTATATGCTTTTACCTGCATGCTTTTGTATGTGATCCTGATGAAGTTGTTCAAAAATTTCAAAGCAGATCAATGGTTTCTTACCATTCCCTTTGTCGCCTCTATGCTGTTCACTGCGCATCCCCTGCATACCGAGGTGGTAGCTAATATAAAAGGGCGCGATGAGATACTTTGCCTCTTCTTTTGTTTGCTGATAGTGGTTTTTACTTTGCGGTATTTAGAAAAACAAAAAATCTATCTGCTGATTATTAACTTTTTCCTTTTTTTGCTGGCTATTTTATCAAAGGAAAATGCCCTGACATTTCTTGCCATAGTTCCCCTTTTGCTTTTTGTTTTTACAAAGCCCCGTGTGAAAGATTATTTTATTGTATTGACACCACTGATACTTGCTGTGCTGGCATATTTTGTTTTAAGGATAGGAATGATCGGTGCACGGTTCAACACAACGACTCAGGAGCTACTGAACGACCCGTTTGTCGGGGCCTCTGTGATGCAAAAATATGCAACCATACTTCTTACATGGCTCAAATACCTGTGGTTGCTGATTTTCCCGCACCCATTAACACATGATTATTATCCTAAGCAAATTCCGATCATTGATTTTTCTGATTTCAGGGCGCTGTTGTCGTTATTGGTGTTCGGGGCATTGCTTGTATTTGCACTTCTGAAGATCAAAAGTAAAAATATCCTGGCTGTCGGAATTTTGTTCTTCTTTATAAGTTTTTCCATTGTGTCGAATTTTGTTTTTGTTATAGGCACCTTTATGAATGAACGTTTTATGTTTACTGCTTTGCTAGGGTTTACGGTGATTATCGCCTATTTTCTTTCCGTGGTGCTGAAGAAAAAAATAAAAAATCCAAAGACCTACCGTACCTCAGCCATGATCATTCTTGTTGTGCTCCTGTCAGCCTATTCCATAAAAACGATCAGCCGCAACCGCGTGTGGATGGATGATCTGACACTGTTTACGACCGATGTAAAGGTTTCGGCCAACAGCACCAAATGCAATACTTCGGCGGGAGGCAAACTGATAGAAAAGGCCGACTCCATCGACAATGAAGCACAAAAGCAAAAATACCTCGGACAGGCTGTCAAATACCTGAACAAAGCCGTGGAGATTTATCCGATCAATACCAACGCATTGTTGTTACTGGGTAATGCCTACTTCAAACAGGAAGAATATGTGAAAAGCCGCGACAGCTATCAAAGGTGCCTGGTGATAAATCCAAAGAATAAGTTTGCGTTGAACAACCTGAGAAATGTGGCTATCGTTTCAAATCGGGATAAAATGTATGGCGAAGCGTTAAAAAATTATGAGCTGCTTTTAAAGTACAAGCCCGGCGAAGCTGAGTATTATTTCGGGCTGGGAGTGGCGTACCGTGGTTTGAATAAGTTCGATTCAGCGATCATAAGCCTGGAAAAGGCTGTTGAATTAAAACCTGATTATGTAGATGCCATGAGCAAGATGGGTGAGATATACGGGCAGAACCTCAATATGTTTGACAAGGCGGAAAGTTGTTTTCTTAAAGCCATAGAGATTAAACCCGACGATGGGTCTTCGCTTGAGAATCTGGGCATCGTTTATGGTATCAGGCATGATTATAAAAGGTCAATTTTTTATTTGCAAAAAGCCCTTAAACTTAACCCTGAAAAATACCAGATATACCTGAATATTGCTGAAACCTACCGCATCATGGGTGATATGAAATCTTATCAGGCGTATTTAATAAAATCGGAAAAATACAAGCCTGTCGGTAACTAGATAATTTCCTTTTACACCAACAGGTATAGGAAAAGTTCGAGGCCGTCGAAGTTCTGAAAACCGCAGTGTGCCGAGCCTACATGACTGTGCCTTGCCTGCCGGACCCAAGGACATGAAGAACGAAGAAGGACGAGGAATTTTGAAGTTTTTAGAGATGTCCTGATGATAAATGATACCAAAGTGAATTTTTATTATTCATCGATAATTTCGATTCTCATGTTCTCCAATAATTTTTTTACCTTTTTACTATTTACCGTATAATAAATATTTTTGCCATTTCTTTTTGTAATTAATAGGCTGTAATCCTTCATCAATTTGAGATGGTTAGATATAGTGGACTGCTGCATTGAAAGCTTATTCTGAATATCAGTAACTGTCATTTCTTTATTTTTAATAAGCATCAGTATGATCGCATACCTGATCGGATGCGTTATAATTTTTATTTTATCGATTTGTGCTTGTATTTTATTAAAATCCAGTTTGTAATTTTCGAAATAATCGTTTAAAATATTTCTTCCCATACTTTTTGTAAGATTAAGGTTTTATTTCAATATAAATAGTAATTAATTCACGTTATTATCGTGGTTTTTTCAGTATGATTAAGTCATTTTTATCGTGCCGGCATGTTGCTTCGGAATTATATTGATGTGAATTTTACAAAATTATCTATGAATAATTAATTTTTCCTGCATATTTTTTTCCTCTGAAGAAAATTCAATGATATAAACTCCGGTACTTAAATCCTGCACATTGATTTGTATTTTGTCAGAAGCTAAATTGATGTCTTTTACAACTTTTCCTCCAAGGTCGTAAATTTTGATAATAAATGGTTGGCTATAGGAATTAACAATGGTTATCTTGTCATTTGCCGGATTTGGAAATATTTTCACTAGATTATCTGGTTTGATGGCGTTTGTGAGCAACTTTTGTAAAATGCCTGCAAAATCAATAATGACAAAGATATGTGTTTAGATGCTTTTTGCAATAGGCGGGAAAGAGGCATTTGTCCGAAAAAATCCGGCATTTTCCGGGAGTGCCTGAAGCAAATTCAGATGCTGATCACATTGTTTTTTATGGCCCAAACGACCATTTCTACCATGTTTTTCAACTCAACATGATGATTTTCAGAAAGTTTTCTTTTTATATTATCTTTAAAAGATGTGACCACGTCTTCCGTAATACACATCTTTGAAGCAATTTCCTTAGCGCTAAGCCCTTGAGACAGGTACTTGATAACTTCCACTTCACGCTGAGTCAATCCGAAATTCCGTTCCTTTTTCAGAAAGTTGATCAGTTTATTCTGATTGCTGATAATAATCCGGGTAGCTTCTTTAAAATTGAAAGTTTCTCCAAGAAAAAATCCTCCTCCCTGCATGACTTCTTCAACGGCATGTCCAATCTGGTCGATGGTGGAGTCCTTCAGAAGGTACCCGTCAGCGCCGGCTTCAATGGCGGCAATGACATATTCATAATCAGATGTTCTGATATCCGAGGCTTTCATGGCTGATAAAATAATAATCTTAATAGAACTAAAATCCTTATTATTTTTCAGTGATGCTGTGATCTCTACACCCGTCTTTCCCGGCATCATGTTATCCAGAAGGATAATATCGGGAAGTGGCCCGTCTGCAAGTGATTTCATCAATTCCTCCCCGCAGGAAGCTTCCCCGCAAATCTTATAGTGCGGGAAGGCGGTTGCAAAATTCAGAATAAGTCCATCCCTGAATATTTTATGATCATCAACAATCCAGATATTTATATTCATTTTATTTTTTAATTTTTATATAGTGGCATGGTGAAACTGATGTTCGTACCTTTTTTCAACCGTTCAATTTGTATTTTGCCTCCCTGCAGTTCAATAAAAAAACGAATCAGGGACAGTCCCAGCTTGTTGTTGCTGCCAAAATCTTTCATATTGTTTTCATTCATGAATCTTTCAATGACTTCCTTATCAATTCCCGGGCCATTATCCGCAATGCTGATGCGCATATTTGCTCCTTCCGTACAGGCATCAATGGAAACCTCTATGTTGACACCGCCGTGTTTTAATGAATTGTCGATCAGATTTCTGATAACCAGGTGTATCATGTCGGGATCAGCTAGGATATATTTATCTTCAATTATTACCTGTTTGATAGTACTTCCTTTATACTTTGCAGCGGATGAATAAAGATGGACGGCCTTATCTATAATATCAGTAATATTAACCTTTTGCAGTTTGCATTTGATGGTTCCCCTTTGAATGCTTGCCCACGAAAGCAGGTTGTCGAGCAATAACCTGCGGCGGCTGTTTTGTATCCTAATTTCTTTTAATGCAGCGGTCAGATCTTCCTGGCCTGATTGCTCTGCCTTCTGCATTGCTGGTTTCAACAAAAGATCAGTAGCGAAAAGCGGTCCCCGTAAGTCATGTGCGATAATAGAAAAAAACAAATTGCGGGTTTGATCAAGTTCACGAAGATAATCATTGGCTTTTTTATTGCTTCGGTTGGAAGCGAACAGTAAAATACCTATCAGGCTTAAGAGAAAGACTAAAATAAGGATGCCCCAAAGGAAAAATTTGTTTTTACGCAACTGTATGAAATAGTCATGCCGTTCATGGTCAATATGTGCCTGGTTGGTTATTTGCCTTCCCAGTTTATTGATCCAGAAATATTCGCGGGCCTTCATAAAGCCACTCAGTTCTATGGTAAATAAAGAATCACGCAAACTGACAAATTCAAGGAGATATTTTGCTGCAGATCCCTTATCTCCTGATTGCATGAGAGCATTGGATAACAGATACAGGGCATCTGCCTTCCCGTTTTTATCACCTTTCGTTTTGGCTTCTTCAAGGGACTTAGTCAATTCCTGAATACATGCTGCAAATTGTTTTAAAGCATAATACGCCCGTGCAACTTTAATACGGCCTGAAATATCGCGGCAGGTGTCTCCGTGTAAATGTTCCAGGCTGAACGCCGCTGAGAAATCGCTGAGGGCTTGTTTCGGATCGCGCATGGCTGAGAATACTTCACCACGGTTGTAAAGCGTCAATACCAGCGCCGAAGAATCCTTAATCCGGTAACATTCATTTTCTGCCCGGTTACATTCTTTCTGTGCTGAATTGTATTTTTTCAGGTAATAATAAGTACATGCCTTGTATAGCGCCAGCTTTAGAAGATAAGGGTGGTCGCCCGCCAAATAAAAACAGGTTTCCGCTTGTTCAAACAGGCGCAGGGCTTTCCAGAAACTATCCGTATCATAGAACGCCAGGGCATTCCAAAACCTTACAATGCCTGCTTCTTTGAACATACGCAATTCTTTGTATGTCGTATAGGCATCTCTGTACCAGTCGACACTCCCCCCGTGAAGTTGTTTTCGTGCCTGATAAAGCAGCCGAAGCGTGTCACGGCTTACGGCATCCGGATACGTGTGAATAATTATCTCCGGCAAACCTTCTGTTTGTCTGAAACATTTTTTTAATACGTCGGTAAATGCTCTGATGCCTTTTGTGTAGCCCATACGTTTGCTCATTTGAAAACCATAAATGCATACGTTGGGCTCTTTTAATGAATTCAAGGCGCCTTCTTTTTCTGAACATAATATGGCATATTCATAGTATTTCCAGACAGTGGCCGTATCATCTTTCTGCTTGTTCCTATGCATGAACAGCTCCTCATAAAGTTGATCTGCACGTGATTTTGACTGGCTTTGGGAATAGCCGGAGACAAACAGCAACAAGATGAAGCAGGTGTATGAAAATATTAATGTAATCAAACGTTCAATCATAAGGCAAATATAATTATTTTTGTACCATAATATGTTTTTATGTATAAATTTTTTTAACATAGTAACTTTTTCTGATATTTATTAAAGTATTAATCTGATGCCTTTCCCAAAAAGCCCAAAAAAATTCTATCTCTTACTGATCGTGGCCATAATTGTGTTATTTATATCCGGTTTGTTGTACCTGAAATTAATAGTAACCGGTGATTCCACGAAAATGGAAATAAACAGTCCGGATGCTGATATTGCCAAAAATGACGGCACTTTTAAATACCCATGCCCGATGGAATCGGACCCGGGGTGGGGTGAAGCTGTTTTTCCGTGGCATATAGTGGACGGAATCAGGGTGCGTGGTGATTATTGGGCTTATGGTTTAGCATTTACCGGTGGTCGGGAGTGTTATGAAGATACTTGTGGCTGGCGCCAAGCTACCATTGATTTTAGCGAATCCAGGCAATTCAACCGCGTGGTGATATGGCATGGTGGCGATAATGTTGATATCCCTGTTTATTATATTCGTTGCTGGAATGACCGGCACAAGGATTGGGATACGCTGCTTTGCAGAACCGATATGCGCGAAAGGACAAGTGCATTCAAAGCAAAGCCTCTGTTGAGTATTCCTGTTGAAGATACTTTTGCTACAGTGGTTTCCCGCAAAATTCAATATTTATTTAATAATTGCAATGGCGACCACGGCTGGATCTACGAATTTGAGGTCTATAATGATGCAAAAGGAGACAGGCCTGAATGCCTGGAAGTAATAAATGATGACGGAGAATAATATAAAATAGTACAGTTAGTCTTGGTTAAATCTTTTTTTGAGGTGCTGACATTTAAAAATATACTTCTTTGAAAAAATCAAATTGCCCGTTAGGGCATAAATATCCATAGAAAATAAATAAGCTCTGAAATTTTTTCCCGTAGGGAATTAACGCCAGAATGATTCCTTAAAAAATCAGGGTTATTCAATTGGCTTAAAAATGTAATGTTCATCATATTGAATATGATTTTGTTTTATTATTGTCCGGTTAAAAAGACATATCGTCCCTGACGGGACTTTTTCTTTCTTTTATCGATCTCTCTACCAATATTTTGTCCCTAAGGGGACAGTTCCAGAGGAACTGAATATTGGTAGAACAAAAAAGAACCCCCGAAACTATAAGTCCCGTAGGGACGAGATATATCATGCATTTCACGTTTTCTGTTTATTTTATCCGGACAACAGTGATTTTGTTTAAGAAAATCGAGATAATATTCTCTGAATTTCATAATTTTATGCG
>CAZMPB010000104.1:0-11097 GCA_964567775.1 uncultured Bacteroidales bacterium | reverse complement strand
CGCTTGGTACCTCTTCATAACAAAATCACAATCAGTCTCTTGTCCAAAATCCGGAACTGATGAAAAACAAAAAAGAAGCAGTTTTTTCTGCTTCTTTTTTGTTTTTGGTGCCCCTGATAAATAATACTTGCACTGTTTTTCTATTTTAGTTGTTATATTTGTCTAAGGTTTTTTCGCCTTACAACCGCAAAGACACAATAAAACTGAACGATAAACCAGACGGCTATGAAAAACATCTCTGCCACATTAATAATTATCCTCTTAATATCGGGCATCAATAAATCCTATTCACAGGATAGCTGTAAAGCATTAAAACAAGAACTTTCCGGAAAATATCAGGGTGCCTGTAAAAAAGGATTGGCAAACGGGAAGGGCATTGCCGAAGGTATTGATAAATATGAAGGCAGGTTTAAAGACGGATTCCCGCACGGGCAGGGAATATATAGGTGGGCCAACGGCAACACCTATAATGGCTCCTGGAAAAACAGGATGAGACAAGGAACCGGTACTTTCAAGTACAAAATAAATGGCGCCGACAGCGTTTTATACGGCATCTGGGAAAACGATATTTTTATCAAAAAGGCCATAGCTGAGCCTTACAAGATTTACATAGCCCGTGACTTTGACAGATATTCCATCTCAAAAATACGTGATGGAAATAAAGTTTCTGTAAGACTACAGCAAATGGGTATGCCTAATACTGATGTATCCGATTTTTCTTTCTATGCCGATAATGGCTCCTATCAGGCCATCGGAAATACCTATGTCTATTTTCATGTTCTTTTCCCGGTACATATAAAGATAAGTTACAATACCAAAAACAAATTAAAAACATCAGATATAAGTCCGGTTTTAGAAGTAATTATCAACGAGCCGGGAGAATGGGAAATTGAATTGACAAATTAATAAAAAGCAGATAAACAAAATAAGGTGTGTTAGTGATAAAAATCAATCTTGTATATTATGGATTTCGAGATATCTGTTATTGAATTGATCAAAAAAAGAAGGTCGCGGCGAAGTTTTGCAGACCAAGACCTTGACAAGTCGCAGATAGAAATAATCAAAAGTATCCTGCAAAGCTATACCTGCGGGCCGTTTGGAAATACGGTCGTGTTCAGCCTGATCGAAAAAAGCTTTGCCCAAGAAAACCATAAAGTGAAGCTGGGCACGTATGGTTTTATCTCAGGCGCCCGGTATTTTATTGCAGGCCAGGTGGAGAAGGGTGAATATGCCAACGAGGATTACGGATATCTTCTGGAGACCATCATGCTGCACCTTACGGCTTTGGATCTGGGGACCTGCTGGCTGGGGGGTACTTTCAGCCGCAGTGATTTTTCCGGGATTCTCCAGGCGGGCAACAACACCATCATACCGGCCGTTACTCCTGTCGGAGTTCCTGCTGATAAAGCGACTATCAGGGAAAATATTATTCGCTGGGGCGCCCGATCTGACATGCGAAAAAAATGGGGAGAATTATTCTTCGGCAATTCGTTCACAAGTCCCATGACGAAAAAGGATGCCGGGGCATATGAAGTTCCCCTGGAAATGGTGCGGCTTGCGCCCTCCGCGTCAAACAAACAACCCTGGCGCATTAGCAAAACCCCTGATGAATTCCGTTTTTTTCTGAAACGCACGGAGGGTTATATCAGGATCGGAAACGGCGTTGACCTGCAAAGGATTGATATTGGAATAGCCATGGCGCACTTTGAACTTGCCTGCCGTGAATCCGGCCTGCCGGGACATTGGGTAAAAACAGATCCCATCACTATATCTCCTGAATTTGGCGAGTATTGCATAAGCTGGAAAACAAATGGCCTTAACGAAAGACAGGCATGAGGATAGCTTTAAAGTGGGGGGCACTGATCACCTTACTATGTTTTCAAATTCTATCTTTTGGACAGCTTATGATGGATGATATTAAGCCAGAACAAATTCAGCAAAGAAAAATCAGAAAATATATTAAATGCCTTATTGAAGGGAACAAGCATCAGTTCTACGATATACATCCCTCCTGGTGTCGCGGAAAAGATTTATCGTCTTACAGCGAAATCGAAAATACATACATTTTAGAAGGCAATTCCAATGATATCTGGCATGGCTACATATCAGAAAATCCTTCAAAATCATGGAATGGCCGGAAGGTATCATTTGGTGTGTTGGTGCAGAAATTTCCAGGTACTATTTATTATGATCATGATCAAATAAATGGCGTTGATACAGGACAGGTTTATTTTTTGAACCTTAAGCTTTTACTGGGAATTTGTAATATCCCTGTAGCATTTGAAATGATTACGGTCGATACGGCAGAGAAGGTCATAGAATTCAGTTACATTGAAGAGAATAAATCCACCGGAGTTCAGCAAATCAAATTTATGGATACGGAGGGTGGGCTAACAAAAATTATGCATACAAGTCATTATAAAAGTGATTCCCCTTTCCGGGATAAATGGATATACCCCTTTTTTCATAAAAAAATCGTCCATGATTTTCATTGGAATATGAGGCGATTGTTGAAATTAAAAGAAGCAAAAATGAAATAAAAAAGGACGGTATAATAACAGTAAGCTCTTTGACCCCACTTTTTCAATATTAAAGTATGCATCGATTAAAAAGAACATTTTATGACAATCAGATGTTTTTGTAAAATATGTTTTATCTTTGTTGTATTACAATACAAAAGGCACAATATCTTATAAAGATAAATTGTATAAATATATTAATCGGGATTACATATGGCCGACCATTTTTTTATAATTTTTGAATAAAATCAAAAATCCTTAAAATAAACTAAGAAGCATGAAAAATGAGACTTTCTACAAGTTGCGCAATCGGGTTTTAAATGTTTATTCTTATATTACCAATTGGTTTTATTACAGAAAATGGTTTTAATCGCCCATCCAACAGTAAAATCGGAAATATTATTCACTAATAATAAAATCATGAAAAAAGTTCTACTACTATTCGCATTGCTTTCATTTTTGATACTCAAGAATCAGGCACAGACAGTGATCGACATTGACGGCAATGTTTACAATACTATTACCATCGGCACACAGACATGGATGAAAGAAAATCTAAAAGTTACCCATTACAGAAATGGCGTGCAGATTCCCAATATCGCCATACCTGGTTCATGGACCAGCCTTACAACGGGAGCAATGTGTTATTACAATAATGATTCTGCAGCTAATGCGCCTGTTTATGGCGCATTATATAACTGGTATGCAGCCAATGATTCTAACGAAATATGTCCTGAAGGCTGGCACATT
Source organism: uncultured Bacteroidales bacterium (assembly GCA_964567775.1). Taxonomy (GTDB): domain Bacteria; phylum Bacteroidota; class Bacteroidia; order Bacteroidales; family CAIWKO01; genus CAIWKO01. The sequence goes on along the minus strand of CAZMPB010000104.1, from coordinate 7,828 downwards.
CCAAGTGAAAGAGAATGGAACGATTTGGAAAAACATCTTGATAACACCGTAGATACCACGGCCTTAGGATTAACAGGGACAGATATAGGCGGAAAACTCAAAGAAACAGGCACAACGCATTGGACTATTCCAAATACCGGCGCTACCAATAGCAGCGGCTTTAGCGCCATGCCAGGTGGATACCGTTATATCTACGCTTCATACACCGACATTGGAAACTATGGTTACTGGTGGTCGGCAACTGGATTTGATACTGCTAATGCTTGGGATCGCCTCCTGAGTTTTGAAAATTCGCAGGTATATCGCTATTACCACGACAAGAAACTTAGTGGTTTTTCTATTCGGTGTATCTGCAAATCAGAAACTAAAATTAATGAAATCTATAATCAAGAGCGAATAAACATATTTCCGAATCCAGCTTCAGACCGAATTACTTTTAACTATGCCGGTACACAAAATGTAAAAATGGAGGTTTTTAATATGATTGGAGAGAGCATTTTAGAAACAGTATTGATAAAAGAAACAGCTAATGTTGACATTAGTTTTTTACCGAAGGGGATTTATATAATTAAGCTAACAGGAAACAACTGGACAGGACAAAAGAAATTAATAAAAGAATAAAATACTAAGCATAAATCAATTGCCAGACAGTAACAACAAAAAACGCTGACGGCGTTCTCATCTTATAAAAAAGCGCCTTTAGGTGGTAGTTATCTTATAACATTTACATACCCGGTGCGGCTTTTCAGATTCGACACGGCTTTTACATGATACGATTCATATTCCATATACCATCCGAATAAACCGGCCGGGACAGCGGCCCCCTTGAATTTGCCATCCCAGGAATGCGCAATATTATCCGAATAGAAAACCATCTCTCCCCAGCGGTCATAAATCCATAATTTCATTGACAAAATATTTTCACCGCTAATGGTAAAAAAATCATTCAGCCCGTCGCCGTCCGGAGTAAAGGCATTCGGAATATAAAGAGTACTCAGGCAATCTTCATCAATGTATATGCTGTCGTAATTATAACAATTCAGGCCATCCCATATCCGGACGGTAAATAACCCGCCATGATCAATGATGATATCTGAATTATCCATGCCATTGTTCCATAAATAAGAAACATATCCCCCCGTGGCATGAAGCCCTATATGATCGCCGGGGCAGATTGCGGAAGTGTCTGAAATTATCATTACACCCGGGGCAGGCAAAACATTAATATGTATGACCGATGTTGGCGCTGAGGAACACTCACCAGCCATAGGGAAAAACGTATACGTGGTTGTTCCTGCATTAGCAGTGCTTATATGAGCAGGCACCCAGTTTCCCGCAACGCCGTTGGCAGAGGTGTCGGGCAAGACAGCAGGAACATTGCCGACACAAAAAGGACCCATATCCTGAAACACAGGCATCACGTAAGCTTTCGTAATAACATCCATGGTGGCTAAAGTCGCACACTGTCCTGCGTCCGGTGTAAATGTATACGTAGCAGTTCCTGCAGAAGCCGTACTGATGGACGAAGGGCCCCATGTTCCCGGTATTCCGTTGACTGACACCGCAGGTAAAGTTCCGGACGTTTCACCGAGACAATAAGGTCCTAAAGTCGCAAATGCCGGTGTTATGCTGGCATTTACCGTCACAGCCATCGTTGCGGTAGCAGTGCACACACCGGTAGTTGGTGTAAATGTATAAGTAGTTATACCAGCCACCGCCGTGTTTATAACAGCAGGATTCCAAGAGCCGGAAATTCCGTTGGTGGAAGTGGAAGAAAAAGCAACAGGCGCCGCATTTTCGCAATACGGGCCTAAAGCATCAAAAGTGGGCGTTAGGTTATCACTTACGGTTACAGACACCGTAGTGGAATTAGCACACTGGCCTGCTTCCGGGGTAAAGGTATGCACGGTTGTTCCTGCTGCTGTGGTGCTGATCGCAGCAGGGTTCCACGATCCGGCAATTCCGTTGTTGGAAGTAACAGGTAATGTTCCGGGGGCCGCACCAACACAATATGATCCTGAAATATTAAATACGGGGGTAACGTATGGGGTTACAGTAACAGTAATACTTGCTGAATTCGCACATCCGTTCAGGTTAGCGGTTACCGTATAAGTTGTGGTGGCCGCCGGAGCGGCTGTCACGCTGCTTCCTGAAGTTGTATTCAAACCCGTGGACGGAGACCATGAAAATGTTCCGGAACCATTAGCTGTCAGCGTGGTTGACGCTCCCGCGCAAATGCTATTTGCCGTGGCGGAAATATTTACCGCCGGGGCGGGGATCACGTTTAAGATTGTTGTTACGATGCTGTCGCAGCCACAATTGCTTGTCAGGATAACAGGATAAGTACCGGAGGCAGTTACCACGGTATTATTTGGCAGCACATAAGATTGCCCCGCGCATATGGAATCGAATTTATACGTAATGACCTGTGGAACCTGACATCCATCATTATAATACGTAGCATCACCACTCCAGGTAAACCGCACTCCGGCACCGTCCGCGGCAACAGAAACCCCGCTTTGATTTATCAGGTAATTGACGTAGTAGGTTACGGTATCGCTTGCTAAGGTAGGTGTATGAGTCAGCCGCAATTTCCTGTAGGAAACGCTGGGGTCATAATTTCTGAAATGTCCGGTTGTTTGCCCTGCTGTTTGACAGATGATGTATAATGTATCTGTCAGGCATGAAAAATCGTGTGCATAAAGGTCAAAGTCCGTACTGGTGATCAGTAACACATCTGCCCCGGCAGGCAGTATCCCTCCCGGCGGTTCTAATAGTTTTCCCCCGCAGGTATTCGCGTTATTCAGATTTGCTATTAAATTTTTTTTCGCCTGCGACAGGGTGCCTACGCCCAACCATGAATAGGTACCATTCGGCCACTGTCCATTAGTTATAGATATTGAATTTATAGAGCCGTCGATCCTTAGATGATTTACATTCACGGGATTGGGGCCAACTTTAAAAGAAACCATTTCATTTTCACCTTCCGGTTCGCCGCAGGCATCTACTAATATACCCGTTATTTCAAATACTTTTGAAGGTATCGGATCTGCCGTTTGTGCTTTTGTAAAAACACTAAAACCACAAAACAAAACCAGAATAAGGAAACTCCTGATGTTACCCATGGAGATATTATTGGATATTTTTTAAAAAAGTGGCTGCTTATTTGATTTGCAAAAGTAAACTTTTTTCTTAAAAAATTCCCTCTTAAGTCTTTATTTTTCAACAAAATTACGTCATAATGAACATAAAAAATGATGTGATAACCCCGGAATAATGCTAGCCTTGTTCATACAAATATCACATCAAAAAAATTCTCAAATTAAATAAATCTTTTAAAGACTAATCTTCATGAATAATAATACTGCCACCCTGATAAATCACAGATAGCGCATTATCTATCCTGACCTTGGCACTGGTTTTTCCGGAAGGAAGTGAGATCAGCAGATTATTATAAGGATCAATTGTTTTATCGGAATCGGGTATCCCTAAACCGGTATCGGCAAAAGCATCGTTGGGGCCAAATACACGTATACGAACCTCCTGGCTGCTTCTGTTATTGACATAGATCATGTTCGTATCAATGCCCGGATAAGGAAGAAGCGCCGGGACCACAGTTGCCGGGCTGCCAATATTCACTGAGGTTTGATTTGTTATTGCGTGCACCAGTTTTGCATATTCCTGCTGATAAGCCTCCAGCGTATGAGGCCCGTAAAGCGTACATGCACCTTCATAATTCTGTGTCTGGTATTCCTCATATGTTGTACAATAGCCGCAATAAGCGTTTGCATATAAAGTCAGGGCAACGGTGGTACTGGTGTCGAGCTGGTTTTTAATAGATGTTTTCAGCCGCCTTCCCGACATGGTGGTCATTTCTCCGGGCACTCCGGCAATTGCCAGTTTGCCGATCTTTATCAGTTGAATAGGAACAACATTTGGCACCAATGGATAAGGCGTTGCCCTGCCGACAGGCCATGCGATGGGCTTGGGTGCCTGTCCGGCTTCTTCCTGCGCATCGACAGAGGGGAGTACCCATCCCGAGGGAAGTTTGCCCACCAGCGCCTGACGCAGTATGGTTCGGGTGCCACTTTCAACTAAGGTAATGTTATCCGTAGTAATTCCTTCTCTGAGATTAGAGGCAATACTCATTCCCAATATCACCCCGTATCCCTTGCTGTCCTCGGTGCTGCCGGCTGCCATAGACAACCCAACTGCAGCAGGCCATGTGCGCGCTCCGGTGATACTGTCAACAACAATATTCGACATGTTAAGGTGCGTATACCTGTACGTTATTCCGGTATCCAGTTCAACAGTGGCGGTATTAAAAAGCTCTTTTGCCTTGAGATACATCATATTTCCGTATTCTTTCATGTGAAGTACCTCTCCGGGACCGCCTGCCGGCACTTCATATTTTATATTCCCTGAAACATCTCCTGCTGTGGTGTTTGCAAAAGCACAGACAAAGGTTTCCGCCGGGTCTACAGCGGTTCCCATAACATTTTCAAAACATTGCGAAGCCCATCCCTGGACATCGCCTGTAATCAGCGTATTTTTCTGACCCCTTGTCGTTGGATGAATACCGTACCAAGCCAAAACACCTATATTTTTGGGTGTCCCGCCATTGTTTTTAACAAATTTCAGCAACAACATCTGGGTGTCTATACTATCCGTGTAGCTATTCAGTTCAGCTAAAGGATTATTGATATATGCATCACGGGAGCGGTTCCTTCCGCAATCTACCAGATTTCCTTTATTAAAATAGACTTTCCCGGGACCAAGATTTTTGTGCGCTTTCCGCATTGATTCTACAATGCCTTTTACGACATGGTCGAAACACATCTGGTCGAAGCCACCGATAGTGACATTATAAAGAAAGTATTCTGAAAAGCCGCCAGGTGCGCTGTGCGTGTGCGTTCCTGAGATCAAAACATTATCGGTGTTATACAAATGATGAAACGTGGTGTCGTTCTGCATGGCTTCCACCACTTTTGTTTTGACCGCCTGATTACAGGACAGCATGTCAAAAACAATAATCGCGACACGTTTCTGACTATTGGCATCGGCAATAATGAATGACCGCGCGTATAAGGGGGTTTCTACTTCGGTGGTTTTCTGATAGTCGTCAGCCATGCCCTGCATCCCCATACCAAAGGTTGGATAAGTAACATCGGCAATCCCTGTTCCTATCATGAAATTGCCCGATGATGTCTGCGCAAAATTTATCTCGCAGAAAAAGACGGCAATGATTAGAATAAATATTTTTTTCATCATATTACTGAATAACCAATTTTTTAATAATGTTATTCTTTTCATTTTTTATTTGAAGGATATATGTTCCTTTTGGAAGATAACTCATATCTATTTGCTGGACCGTGTTTGCGGTGCTGATGCTTTTTGCAAACATCTGTTGACCCGATAATGAATACAAAGAAAGTTCCGAATCCGCTATATTCTTAATATCAATGTTGATCAGCCCGTTCGTAGGGTTTGGAAAGACATTCACAAAAGAATTATTTTCAATGACGCCGATACTAATAGAGTTGTCAATTAAAACCTGAACGCTGTCTAAGCCGATATCGGTGGTGCCAAAATCGGATATTGCCCGGAAACGGACCACGGCAGTCGGTGTTGTTGATGTTCCAAGTGAAATATGATGATATGCCCAGCCGGATGATGTGGAAAGGGTTACCACCGTATTGAAAGTCATTCCGCCATTTTCCGAAAGTAGTACGCATAAGGAATCGTTGCCGCTTTCATTATAGTACCAGAAGTTGAGGGCTTTGTATCCCGGAGGGGTAAAATTCAGGCAAAGGTCTAAATTCCCAGCAGATCCGGCACACACATCAAACGTATGAAACCTGGCCGAATGTGAAGCGCTGTCGTTCCCGGCAGAAAGGTAGTTGCCTGAATTTAAGCTTATCCATCCCGCGGTAAATCCCTCATCGTCTCTGCGCCATGAATTGTTACCGTGTTCGGGGGTATTGTCCCAGAATATAGACGGCACATCATTTGAATCTTTTTTATTGATCCACACCCCGTCAAAATTTTCCTCAAAAGGCAGCAGGGCATAGGCTTTTGCCCATATTTCTTTTATAATGGTATCGTTAGCATTATTAATATCAATATTCGAATTCGGGTATTGGGTCCAGGCTTTTATGGTATACATGCCACCCGTTAAAAAATTATAGTTCCCGATAGTGATAGGGCCATCAATAGCGTTGGTTGCCAGGCCTCCGCTGTTTAAATAAATAAATGGAGTACACAATACCCCATTAACGGACCATCCCACGGTGGTGGAGTTCAGATTGGCTGTGCCAAAATTTTTAAGGCTTACAGAAACGGGATTTGACCCGGTATTAGCAAAAGAATCAGGAATATTTATTGCTGAAACACCCGCATCATTAGGGCCGGTAACATTAACCATAAGGTCATCGACCAGAATATCATAGCCAAAGACACTCGTAGCTTTCAGGATGATATAGTTTTCAGTGCCGCAAAATGATGACGGAATATTGAATGAATATTTATACCAGCCGGTCGTTGTTTCAACAGGAGGCAATCCTTTGTAGCGGATGATTTTCCCGAGATGGGCAGCTCCTGCAAGAATGGAAGTATCGTTGATGTAGATATCCAGACTGTCGTATTTTGTCGGGTAACTATTATCTCTGAACATCCAGAAAGAAACCAGTGCGGAATTTGAGCCTATTCCTGAAAGGTTAACCGCAGGAGTAACAAGTAGTGCTGATTTCCCGGCACAAAGATTATAACCGAAATATCTTACCAATCCCTCACCTGAATGTGGGGTACAGACGGCATCTGTTCCGATAGTTGTTCTGTCCCACACGGATTTTGAGCCATTGCCGCTTACCTGTTTAGTTATCCAGCCTGTAGGGGGAAAAGTGATCGAATCGAATGATTCATTCAGCAGAATTTGCGCCGGTGATAAATAATAAATAAATAGTGAAGGTAGAATTAGAATTAGTTTTTTCATCTGACGAACATTTCAACATGAAGGAAAATATTTGCAAAATTACAAAAATTTTTACCCTGCGTCCTAACATCCTGTTGTTAAAAAAACACACATATAAGCCTGTAAAAAGGAATAGGTAAGATTATGACAACAGCCATGAAAAGAATATTTATTCTTTCATGAATTTTATGGCTGAAGCATCGTTGTTGTTGCCCGCCCTGACAAAATAGACGCCGGCTGCGAAGCTGCTGACATTTATCTCCTCTTGTGACTGGCGCAAGACCTGTATTAAAAGAAGTCGCCCGCTGAGATCGTAAAAGAATAAAGATGTTTCCCCTGTGAATGCAGGCAGTTCTAAGGTCAGGAAATCTTTTACCGGGCCGGGACTAAGAATAATGGGATTGCTGATATTTTTCATACCTGGCATACCGCTAAGCTGCGAAACATCAAAAAAAACCGTGTCAGAAACCCACTGAGAAAAAGGTGTGCAGGGCCTTTCGCCCGAACCGGCATTCAGGTTGACGATCACCGAGTAACTTCCGGCAGGAAGAGGTCCTCCGACAGGTATGGTATCGTTATGCGGACATATTACTGTAAGCATACCCACACAGTTCACAATGTGATACGTATATTCAAATCCGTTCTGAACCTGATTCAGGATGTACCAGTCAGCACATCCGCCCGAGGGAAACTGGGCTTCAACGATTACCTGAACATTGTCTGCGGTAGTGGGGGCGGCCGGAACAACATGCATCGCGGTTATCCACTGGGATTGTACATGATGCACCGTGAAAATCATGGCTATTATACAAATCATCTTTTTCATAGTGATTGCCTTATATAAGTAAAGACCTGATC
>CAZMPB010000103.1:0-11268 GCA_964567775.1 uncultured Bacteroidales bacterium | reverse complement strand
TTTCCATAGACCCCAAATTTACTACATTTTTTAATATGTTTTATGTGCATACCCCATTAATTTTATTTTTATTCGTAATTACTCTTTTACAATTTTCTTTATGACAACAACCCCATTACTCTCAATTTATATAACTATTTTGTACACGGAGAATGATGATATTTTATCGTAACTTTATCCTTAAACCAGCATTTATTCCAATACTTCCGAAAGGATATTTTTGCTTCAACATCTTACTCGGCTCTGAATCAAACTGGTTGTCCTCATAATCAATGGTCTTAACAAATTCATATTCCTTTTCACTGGTAGTCAAACTGCTTAGTTTATCCATACCATTTAAAGTTGCCTTTTTCACCTTCCCTTTTGTGGGAGCATAAGACATATTTATCAATTCAGCCTCGGCAAACAAAGATATTCTGTCATTCAGTTGAAATATCACCCCGGTGGCAGCATTGAAGCCCAAACTGACCCCGCCATTATAAACAATCTTAGTATACACTTCGTTTTGATCATATTCGTAATTGGCTTCAGAAATAAATGAACCAACGCCCACAATCAATCCGAATTTTGCATATGGATCTATTTTTTCAAATCCACCGGCAACAACAATAGCAGGATTGATTCTGATCATTCTGCCTGCAAAAGACATAGTTAATTCCTCTTGTCCATAAGAACCGAAGTATTCATATTTCGACTTTGTTTTCATTCCGAATAAATAGGAAAATCCCATGTCAATGCCAAGATTTTTGTTGAACATATACCCAAGTGTCCCACAAAAATTTAATCCCTTCCCCATCGAAACATTAACCTGGGTGACTTCATCAGAATTATTAGTTTCTTTTTCATTTTGAAAGCCGGCAAGGCTTTGCGAGCCCATTTTAAAACCATAGCCCACATTGATTTTCATATATAACCCTTGTGCTGAGAGGTTATTTGCATAAGCCATAATCACTGAGGCGATCAGGATAAAAATTAATTGTTTTTTCATGTTTTTTTGTTTTTATACCGTTTTTTTAAATGGTCTCTGGACTCCATTTGTATATTAAATATTGATTATCACTTAAGGTAGTTAGTCTCTTTTTAAAATAAGTTTTTTTCAACTAATGTAAAATAAATAAAATGAATTAATTCTTTACACAACGAACCGAATATCCGGCCTTCTTATTGTTGTAATAAATGTAAACATCGCTGTAATTGCAGCCCATGCTTCGTTGCCAGGCTTCAAAACTATCGTACTCAGTAGCACACCACCAGAGGCCATAGCCACCAATGCTGGTGAATGTTCCATTATCGGTGCGCCAGCCACCCGGAAGAGCTGTAAAGCCGGTTTCGTTAGTTGCTCCGGTGTTGGGGCTTGCCCAGTGTGTTGTACCGGCTTCTTTTAATTTGGCGCCTGATGGACCAACAAGATAATTGACTAAGATTAACCATTCGGCATCGCCAGGCACGTGCCAGCCCGTGGGGGCGAGTTCGCCCGTGTTCACAGCAAACCAATTATACAAACGGCCATAAGTGGCTATTGTATCATCACTAGTTGTGTTGTTGTAATTACAATATGCCCCTGTGCTTAAATTTTTCCATGCTGTCGGATCAATTACATTGGGTATGGGCGTACCGTCATTGTATTTTGTTGTTCGCAGGTTCTCTGCCATCCATGTCTGGGTGCCAATAGTTACAGTTTTATAAATATTACCATCCTGGTCAGTCATGGTACCGTAACTTATGCTGTTATTAAAAACTGCTGTGGTTTTTCCATTTAGGGTGTTACCTGGCGTAGGGTTTGGAGGGGTAGGATCTTCATCCTTTTTACATGCACTAAATATTATTGCAACAGAAACAAATAATACTGTGACTTTTAAAAACTTTTTGTTCATAATTAATTATTTTTTTTATTTCCTGTTTTATAATGCTTTGGTTTTCTTGTTCCTCACATATTTAAAATTTAGATCTATTGTCAGATATTTCCAATTCGTGTTCACTCTTTTACAAACTTCTTCATAATAACTTCCTTATCACTTTCAATCTTAATAAAATAAATGCCTCTGGCAAAATATGATATATGTAATACCGTTTTTTGCCTGTTGGCAGGTGCCTGAGACACAAGCATCCCGCGCATATCAAATATTGAAATTAAAGTATTTGTTGGGGCTAAAGATTTATGCAATTCAATTGTTATAGTACTACATGCAGGATTGGGATAAATAACTATGTTGCTTTCTATCAGGTTATTATCTTCAATTCCAGCAATAGTATGAAAATAATAGCAGATGCTGTCGCTATATGTTATTGAATTACATGAGGTATTCCAGTATTTATAAGTCCGGCTTTTGCAGAAATTATTGATATCATAGACAGCAGTTTCTTGCCAGTAATTCACCCATGTGGTAGCTTTCCAACTTTGTCCAAAGTAACTAGTCTTATTATTGTTGGCATCATAAGTAGAAATTCGTTGAAAAGAATTTACCCACACACTACCATCCCAATCTTTTTCAATGAAATAAGTTTCATTGTTATTGGCATCATAGGTATAGTTGTAACACCAGGAATTCACCCAAATTCCTCCGATCCAACTTTGACTTAAAGAACTTGTCAGATTATTATTAGCATCATAAGTACAGAAGAATTGCCCGGAATTTATCCATGCCGAACCGCTCCAATGTTGCCCAATACCAGTTGTTAGGTTATTATTAGCATCATAGGTAAAGGTGGCTCGGCTATTATCAACCCATGTAATCCCGTTCCAATTTTGCCCTGAATCACTTACCATATTATTGTTTGAATCATAGGTATAAAATTCTTGCGAGGAATACTCCAATAAAATACCATACCACTGTTGATATAAACAATATATCTGATTATTATTGCCATCATAGTTCCAGGTATATTTCAGGGAGTCCACCAGAGTGTTACCGTATTGTTCTGTATAACTTGTCCGGTTATTATTGACATCATAGGTATAGAGGTATTTATATTCATTCTCCCATGAACTTCCGTTCCAAGTCTGATATAATTCACTTGTAGTATTATTATTGCCATCGTATGTATAGGAATATTTATTTATGTTCACCCACACCGTTCCGCTCCATATTTGATAAAGAGAACTTGTGCAATTATTATTACCATCGTATGTATAGTAATGTTGAGAGTAATCCACCCAATCAGTGCCGTTCCATTTCTGATATAAAGAACTTATACAGTTGTTGTTGGCATCATAAACAATATTAATTGTTTTGCCATATGGAAATACTGCCCAGGCATTGTTAACCGAATCCCATTGCCAATGGTAAATACTGTCAGATAAAGCGATTAATGATTTTTCGTTTGGTTGTGCTTCATATGTTTTAACAGGATTAGTTAGTATTAAGAGTTTATCATGTGGGAAGATTACATGGTTGTTTTTTATACTGAACGAGGAGCCCTCTATTAAGTACGTTATTTTATCCTGAGGATTAATTTGTGCATACCCAATGCTATTTTGAGAAACAAACACTAAATATAAATACAAGAGTGACTTTTTCATATTTGTTTTTTTATAAATATTAATCTATTCTTTTACAAACTTCTTCATAATAACTTCCTTATCACTTTCAATCTTAATAAAATAAATGCCCGGGGCAAAAGATGATATATTTATTTCGGTTTGTGTTTGTGTAATTCCTTGCTTTAAAATCACCTTTCCCTGAACATCGGTAATTTGAACATTATTGCTTAAGAACAATTTCTGATCTTGGATTTCGATAATAAGGTTATCTATTGCAGGGTTAGGATAGACTTTAATTAAGTTATCAGCCCCATCATAATTTTTCACAGATAATGTGGTATTACAGGCATTATTAGAAAAACCTGATTCACCGCCGGTATTATAAGCTTTTACTTTGTAACAAAAGTTTGTATTCAACGGCAGGTCAATATCCAGGTAAGTTGTTTGATTGTCATCGGTACAATCTAAAAACAAATAATTACCGTTAACTGAATCTGCTCTGTAAATATTATATCCTTCTTCTGTGCTGACATCATCCCATGTCAATCCAATCTGCCCGCATCCAATCGGCGTTGCGGTTAAATTAGATGGAGTAAAAGGAGGATTTGGCGCCGATGTACAAGTGTTTGCACAGGAAGCATTTGAATAAGCAGATTCTCCGCCGGTGTTGTATGATTTTACTTTGTAACAATACTGTGTGCCGGCCGATAGCCCTGTATTTGCAAAGGAAACAATATTTGTATTTATTATTGCAATTTGAGTATATGTTCCCGTAAGCGTTGATGAACGAAATATTTTATAACCATCTTCACCTGCAACATCATTCCATGTTAAATTAACTTGATTTGCTGAAACGGCTGTCGCGCTCAAATTAGTTGGCATAGGAGAGATGTCTGGATTTACCATGGCGCACGATTCGTTTGAAAACCCGGATTCGCCCCCGGTATTATAAGATTTTATTTTATAGCAATATTCGTTGTTTTGTAAAAGTCCCGTATCCGAAAAAGTAACCAAATCTTGAGCGATGGTTGCTATTAGTGAATATGTGCCCGAAGGGTTGAGCTTCCTGTATATTTTATATCCAATCTCTGTGGCAACATCATTCCATGATAAATTTATCTGGCCGCTGGTGCTTGCCGTTGCAATCAAATTTAAGGGTGTTGTTGGCGGATTAGCAAAAGTTGTAACACAAATATGATTTGAATACATACCTGTAGCATCATTATTAAATGCTGCCACATCATAGCAGTAGTTTGTGTTGGCAGTTAACCCTATATCACTATAAGTAGTTGTATTTGCCGTTGTTGTTCCTATCTGTGTCCATGGGCCACTGAGAGAAGCAGCACGGTATATTTTGAATCCGGTTTCTCCATCCACATCAGTCCATGACAGATTAACCTGATTGGTAGCAACAGCAGTTGCTGATAAAAGATTGGGGGCATTAGGTTCGCAAATAATATAAAAATTGTGATTTGCATATATATTAGTTTGACTACTTTTAAGTAAAATATAATATGTGCCAGGTGTCCAATACACTGAACCATAGGTTCCATTGGCAAAATTACCAATACAATTCCAGGTTGTCTGATCGCATGTCCCTTGCTTCCACGCATAAACAACACAGCAAGATCCACCAGTAGAAACCAATTTATAAGTAGCGGTATAAGGTGCGTTGAAACTATAAACTTTTTCAATTAATGATGAACTTGCTCCACATAAAGTCATAGTCCAAGCACCACTTCCATTTGGTGCAAATGTTTGCTGATAAGCTTGCCCTAGGCCTGCTATTGGATAAACAGGGTTACATGGGTCTTGTGCTTTTAAATCTAATGCCGTTAAAAGCACAATAATTGCTATGGTAAAATAGAATTTTTTCATATTTTTTCTTTTTTAGTTTTAAATCATTTTTTATTTAATTTTAAACTTTCCTGTATGCGGGTATTCAATATCTTCTGATGGAATTACGCGCCAGTAATAAAGGCCCGGAGGCAAATTACTGTGGAATAAATCATATTCAACCAGCATTTCAACACTTTTTATGTTTTCATGCCTATGAATCTGATCCCCCTTATTGTTATAAATGGTAAGTGTGTAAGTCACATCATCATAATTACTGCTCCAACTAAAACTAATCTTTTCGCCATGTTTTATTTGCGCTTCGTTCGCAGGTAAAGGATCAATTAAAACAGGCAAGTGCATACCGCGTATCTCAGCATAAGCAAGTTCTTCATTAATAGAACTGTCCAATATAGGGTTGTTGGCAAAGCTGGGCTCCTCAGATGTTTGTTGTTGTTGAATTATCTTGGGGTTGTTTGCAAAATTTTTCTGCTCTTTAATTTCTTTTACCAGTTTGCGATCCTGAATTTTTAATTTTTTCCTTTCAATTTTGCTTAAGTTTTTTAATGTCTTGCTTTCAGATTGTTTCTGATAATATTGCGGAATAAAAACAATTGCAAGGGTGGCCAGAATGGCTGCAACGGCCATTCCCGCATACAAATATACTTTTTTGGATTTTTTTCTCTTAATTGCTGAAGTTTGAATTTTATTGATAATTTCCTGCTCCTCTTTTGTCTGTACAGCCTCAATTATTATTCTTGCCTGATTCAGTTCATCCATGCATTTCTTACAAAAAAACAGGTGCTCCTCAAAAGCATCGGCCTCATCAGAAGACAGTTTTCCTAAAAGATATTTTTCGATAATTTCGTTTTCGGTGATTTCTTTATGATCCATTGTATCTGATAATTGTTAATTTGAAGAAACCAAATAGCCTCTGAGTTTTTCTATAGCCCGGTATTTGATAATTCTGATGTTTTCAGGGGTTTTATTCATTTCGGCAGCAATTTCTTTCAACTCCAGGCCGTAAAAAAAGTATTTGACTAAGATGTCGTATTCAATTTTTTCAAGTTTTCCAAGCAACAATTCGACAAAATCCTGATCGTCTTTATTATCAGGAGTATTCGTTGTTTCTTCAAATTCAGCCCTGTCACCAATTTCGTCAATATTGTCATTACGATTTCTTTTTGACACCTCTCTGAAATATTCCTGCAATTTAAAATCATTAATCCTGTAAACAAAAGATTTTAACACTTTTGAGTTTTCAAAATCAACATCTGTTTGCTGTATTTTATCAGAGAAAGTGGTAAGCGAATCTGTGCATATTCCATGTGAATCCTCAGCAGACATTTTTTGCTTCATATATACTTTTATTATAAGAAGCCTGTACATTCTTTGATAAAACATGGTCCAAACCACGCTGATTTTCTTCTTTAAACATTGTACAAATGATTTGAACCCCACAGTGATATATGCGTCAAATATCTTGCGTATATATTCTTTAAAATCAGATACGCTGCCGAAATCAGGCTTATTGTCCTTATAATCCATTTTTATTTGGGTTATAATGGACGCATGAACACTGTCAACTGACCGATGAGGTTTGTTATTCTCTGTTGTCCACATAATCTCTATTTTTTCATCATTACTCCAATGTCTGAAATATGACTTAGCATTTAATTGTAACCACATCCATGCAGATTTATCTTCCTGCCTAAGTTTTTGGTTAAACTCCACCATACTTAATGGTGCCTCTGCTATATCATCTTTGTGCATAATAATGACCCAAATCTTAAGTTGTGTTACAAAGTAATAAAAAAATTTTATCAAAAGAAATGAAATTATCAAAAAACTTCTTTAACTATATATCAATCCTTTTTATTAGATTCAAAAATTTCATACAAATTAATAATGTGTTTATTATGCAGCCATGACAAAATGCTTTTGCGCCCCACGTATTTTGCACGGCTGCATTTCGCTATCTTAGAAGTTTTAGCATCGTTGCTATTCTAACATAATAGGCATTATAAAACAGGCAGGTAAAAGTTGCTGGTCATAAGGTAAACGATAGCTTCGCCGCTGGGTAGGCTGGACATAGTTACTGCCTGTCAGTTATAATGGCTATTATGTAAAATAGCCGCACTCTCCGCCACCCACAAAAGCCATCACACACGTACCTTTGATATTATTCATAATGGCTGTCATAGTTTTTGCCATGCCTAATAGTATCGGTTTACCCACCCAAATAAAATCAGCAGGGCATCCCCATTCCCGGATACAAATACATAAGCAGCAATGGTCTTTACCTTAATAATATAAATTGTAGCCTCACCGCCGAAAAGGCATTATCAGTTCATTCATTACACCTTCATTCCATTCCGCTAACGCCTGCATTACACATGCGTTCCATTCCGGCAACGCTACATTTCATTTCAGTTTCATTCATTTCACTCATAATGACAAGTTAAGCATTAGGAGTGGGCGAACTAATGCTTTAGTTGTCATTATCCCGACTTAGAAAATGTTTTCCGGAATACCGGAATTACATTTTCTTTGTCGATTGCACAGTCATGATAAATGTACTGTGCAATAGGGGATATTGTCATTTGCCCATAATTCTGGTATCCTTTTCGTCGGTATTGCAGCTTATTAATGTGTAGCTTCACATGGCTGCCCGCTGATTTTATAACCCTGTCATAATACCTGATTCGATTATTAATTTTCGGTTATAATGCCGGTAGAGTTTCTGTTATTCGATGCGTAGCAATCGGATTTACAGAAACCGAATCGGTATTATGCCACTAGCACAACGATACTCCCGCAGCACGTGCACAAAACTACGCCAGCCCTCTTTCTGATATTTCCCCACGCACCAATAAGGTATTTTTATTTTTATTCCCAAGCACTCCAACGCTTCGGTTTTGTCATGGTTTTTGTATTTCCATGCTGCTGTATGCAAAGCTCCTTCACTTCGTTCCGCTCCACCTCGACAGTCCGTTGCACTTCCTGATCTCGGTTACGCCTCACTCAGTTCACTCGCTATACTTTCGCAGCCCCACATAAAAAAGCTGCTTCGTACCTTCGACAGCTATATTATTCTTTACCTGCCCTAAACAAAAAACCACGCCAAAACCGCCATCGTCCACCAACCCCCACCCAACCACCCTTAAAGAGTTAGGAGAGATGATTCCGTATTTCCACAATGGGATAATCGGTGTCATTAATAAAACCTTATGCAAAGTTAAGCTGCCACCGCCCTTGCAATGTCAAGCCCTCCGGGTTTTTAAATAAAAATTTTTATTTACTAATACATTTTCTTTTCAATGGTATAAAATTTTTTATTCGAAAAACATTGCAATTCAGCCATCGCACCGCTTTTTTGCTGCATACAGGTTTCATTAATGCAGATTTTTTTCATCAGATGGATTTGAATTGAATTTTTTTTATAGCAAAGTAAAGCAAACAAATGAATAAATATACATATAATGTAATAATCTATAAGAAATGTTGTTATTGAGTTATATACAGTGTAAATTTGTAATAATTCTAAACTATTAATTATGACAAAAGTTAAATTTTCAGCCCTCGTTTCTGATATGAGGGGAAAACTGAACGGATCAGTTTTTACAAAAAACAGGTTTGGGGCTGCTCTCAGAAATAAAGTCACCCCGGTTAACCGCAATTCCACGGATCAGGCAAAGATCAAATCCCTTTTTACTTCTTTCAACCAGAAATGGCGCACCCTGACAGGAGATCAACAGAAAGCCTGGAATTCGGCAGTTGAAGACTTCAAACGCACCAACATTTTTGGAGATTCAATCAAGCCTTCAGGCATCAACCTGTATAGCGAGCTGAACTCTAATCTTGCTATTATTGGTCAGGCTGAGATAACAACTCCGCCATTGCCTTCCAACGTTCCCGGTATTACGGGTTTTACGCTCGATGTTGATTCCACGGTAGGAGCCCAAAAGTTTGATATTGATTTTACACCAACCCCGACCGATTCTGACGTGATTCATATGATATATGCTACGCGTTGTTACAGCGCCGGTAAATCCTTCATAAAGAGCGAATATCGTATGATTGGAACAATTCCTTCAGGATCAGCAGCTCCGTTCGATGCGCTTACTGCCTGGATTACCAAGTTCGGAATTCTTACTAAGGACCAGATGGTGTCTGTGAAGCTGGTACCGGTAAGCAAAACCAAAGGCATCAAGTTCAAAGCAGGTAATGAACTTGCCAGCAAGGTTAAGTAAAAAGAAACTTTTTTCTGTTAGAGGGCTGCCAACCGGTAGCCCTTTTTAATAAATGCACTATGGCTCTTGTAAAATGGTCGGCAATAATATCTGAGATTCGTGGCAAATTAAACGGGACGGTCTTTGCTAAAAACCGGTATTCATGCTATGCCAGAAACAAAGTTACGCCATTCAACCCGCAAACACCGGCACAGCAAAATATTCGTTATAATTTCGCCCAACTATCAAAGCAATGGCGTGAGCTTACTCAGGAAGAGCGTGATGCATGGAATAGGGCAGTGGATGATTTTATTATAACCAACATCTTTGGAGATAAATACAAGCCTTCAGGCATGAACCTGTTCATAAGGATAAACATGAACCTCTTCCTGATCAAACGGCCTATGATTACGATGCCACCGGTGCCATCCCCGGTTGATTTTATTAGGCTTATCAGCTATTTCATTGAAGCCAGTACAAACAAAATCGAATTTATCATCGAATCACATCCTTCAATAAACCATTTTCCAACCGTATTTGTTACACGTCCTTTATCACCCGGGATTACCTTTGCCAAGAGCGAATTCCGCATGATTGAATTTGCCAAAGAAAATGTCTTCGGCCACCCAGACCAATATAAACTTGTCCTTGGTTTTAAATATGCCAACAAATATGGAAATCTCACAGAATTTCTTGGCCAGCGTTTTTTTATAAAAATTACTCCAATAGATTTCTTTACCGGCCTCAACGGTATTCCTATTGAAGAATCATACATTATTGAATAATCCGGTTGTCATTTCATATACCTGAATTACTAGTAATTTAGTACCGGATTAGTAACGGATTAGTTCATCAATTTACTTTCGGATTCATTAAAAGAGCAATGTTGTACCTATGTTGTACCTATAAAAAAACAACCGCTGCAACTATTTAAATTACAGCGGTCTTACTAATTTCTCCGTGATCATGCTGGGATTCGAACCCAGGACCCCTGCCTTAAAAGGGCAATGCTCTACCAGCTGAGCTACATAATCATTTTTTGAGGGTGCAAAATTACGCTCTTTTTTTTAATTTGCAAATTTATTAATGATAAAAAGTGAACAAATGATGTAAGTACCTGCTTTTCAACTATTATGTGTTTCTTTTTTTAAAAAAATATAGGATCAGATAATGGATACAAATGTTAATTATTGTATCTTTGCAAACTCAAAAAAAGATCATGTTCACGCTTTTTGTCAAAGAAGTCAATAGTTTTCTCAGCTCACTGATAGGATATATCGTTATTATCGTTTTTTTGGCGATAAACAGTTTGTTTTTATGGGTTTTTAACAATGACCTCAACATACTGAACTTTGGCTATGCCTCTCTTGACGGCCTGTTTATGGTGGCGCCTTTTGTATTTTTGTTTCTGATACCTGCCATCACCATGCGTTCTTTTGCCGATGAAAAAAAATCCGGTACCATCGAATTGCTGCTGACCAAGCCGCTAAGCGATCTGCAGATCATACTTGCCAAATATTTTGCCGGACTGCTGCTCGTGTTTTTTTCGCTGCTGCCGACCCTGATTTACTTCATATCGGTTTACTGGCTGGGTTTGCCTATAGGTAATATGGATGTGGGCGCTACCTGGGGGTCTTATATAGGCCTTTTGTTGTTAGGGTCTGCTTTTGTCGCTATCGGGCTTTTCTGCTCATCACTTACCGACAAGCAGGTGCTCGC
>CAZMPB010000102.1:0-11317 GCA_964567775.1 uncultured Bacteroidales bacterium | reverse complement strand
AAGCATTCGCCAGGAGGTCGTTTTTTGCTTACTTTTTTGGACAAGCAAAAAAGTAGGAGAAAAATCTCATGTTTACATCAGATACAAAAGTGTATTTATGAGTTATAAACGCTTTTCTATTTTGCTAAATACTGGCAATCGGTATTAGTACCCAATCACCGGCCCCAGCCACTTTTCAGCTTCTTCGACAGTTATTTTTTTTCTTTTGGCATAATCAGCGACTTGCTCTTTGCTGATCTTTCCCACCGCAAAATATTTCGCCTCCGGATGTGCAAAGTACCAGCCGCAAACCGAAGCTGCCGGATTCATCATAAAAGTTTCGGTTAAAGAGATCCCGGTATTTTTACTTGCATCCAACAAGCTGAAAATTTCAGCTTTTCCGCTGTGGTCAGGACAGGCGGGATAGCCTGGTGCAGGCCTTATTCCACGATATTTTCCAAAATGAATTTCGTCGAGCGAAAGATCTTCATCTTTTGCATATCCCCAGATTTCTTTTCGTGTTTTCAGATGAAGAACTTCGGTAAATGCATCGGCAAGCCGATCGGCAAGTATTTTCAGCATCAGGACATTGTAATCATCATTAGTTTTTTTGAATTCCTCAATTTTATTCTCAATGCCGATGCCTGCTGTAACAGCAAAACATCCGATATAATCAATGAGACCTGAATCCTTGGGCGCAATAAAATCGGCAAGACAATAATTGGGGCTGTTTTCCTGCTTTTGCTGGTTTCTCAGAAAATGAAATATGGTAAGTATTTTATCCTGTGTGTCAGTCGAATAAACTTCAACGTCTTCTCCTACAGAATTTGCCGGAAATATCCCTGCAATACCATTTGCAACAAGCCATTTCTCTTTAATGATCAACCCAAGCATTTGCTGTGCATCATCAAAAAGCAGTGCAGCCTCCTCCCCTTTCAAGGGATCATCAAATATTGCAGGAAACTTACCGTTCAGTCGCCATTCATGAAAAAAGTATGACCAGTTGATATAATCCGCCAACTCTTCGAGAGAATAATCGTTAACAATTGTTATTCCGGGATGATCAGGTTTCGATATCTTATTCATTTTTCCAATCGGCCCTAAATGCATTGTCGCGGGCATCTTTCAATGATTTCAGATGTTGTTTCTCTTCAGAAAGATGCTCGCTGCGAATTTTCTCATATTCTTCAATCAATTGTCTGATATAATCTCCTGATAATTCGGCAGACAAAAGATTGGAAATTATATTCACGCTCTTTGAAGCATCTTTTACATGTACCACCGGGGCGCTGTATTTAGGCGCTATCTTCACCGCTGTGTGAATTACCGAAGTTGTGGCGCCGCCAATGATCAATGGGATTTTCATTCCTGCTTTTTCCATTTCTTCGGCCACATGGGCCATTTCTTCGAGCGAAGGAGTAATAAGCCCACTAAGGCCAACAATATCAGCTTTTTCATCGTAAGCGACCTTTAAAATTGTTTCCGTATTCACCATCACACCCAGATCGATGATCTCATAATTGTTGCAGGCAAGTATAACCCCGACAATGTTTTTCCCGATATCATGCACATCGCCCTTAACCGTAGCTAAAACTATTTTCCCTGCCGAAGATTTTTCTCCTTTTTCTTTTTCAGCATCAATGTAGGGCAATAATTTCTCGACGGCCTTTTTCATTACACGTGCACTCTTTATCACTTGCGGCAAGAACATTTTTCCCGTTCCGAACAAATCACCGACTGTATTTATTCCGTCCATCAAGGGGCCTTCAATTATGTGAAATGCTTTTTCGTATGATTGCCGGGCTTCTTCAACATCCTGTTCAATAAAATCAGCCACACCCTTTACAAGCGCATGCTTCAGTCGTTCCTGAACTGTTCCTGCGCGCCACAAGTCGCTTTTTTCTTCTTTTTTTCCTGCACTTTTGATCTGTTCGGCATGGACGATCAGTTTTTCAGTAGCATCTTTACTTCGGTTCAGAACGACATCTTCAACCATCATAAGAAGATCTTTCGGTATCTCATCATAAATATCAAGCTGGGCCGGGTTTACAATACCCATATCCATTCCTGCATGAATAGCATGATATAAAAAGACAGAATGCATCGCTCTTCTCACCGTTTCGTTTCCCCGAAACGAAAATGATAAATTGCTCACGCCGCCGCTGATCTTAGCATAGGGCAAATTTTCCTTAATCCATTTTACTGTCCGGATATAATCCACCGCATAGGTATTATGTTCTTCAATGCCTGTAGCAACAGCAAGTATGTTGGGGTCGAAAATAATATTTTCAGGAGCCACGCCGACTTCGTCAACTAAAATTTTATAAGCACGTCCGAATATCTGAATTTTATGATCATAGGTTACGGCCTGGCCTTTTTCATCAAAAGCCATGACAACCATAGCTGCGCCCATCTGCTTGATATGCTGTGCGCGTTTTTTGAAGATATCCTCACCTTCTTTCAAACTGATTGAATTCACAATAGATTTACCCTGGGTGCATTTCAAGCCTGCTTCTATCACATTCCATTTTGAAGAATCAATCATGATGGGAACCTTAGCAATATCAGGCTCTGAGGCAATAAGATTCAGAAAAGTAACCATCGCCTTTTCGGCATCAATCATGGCATCATCCATGCAGATATCAATTACCTGCGCTCCGCCATCAATCTGCTGCCGAGCCACAGCCAGTGCTTCCTCATATTTTGATTCTTTGATGAGATCTGCAAATTTCTTGGAGCCGGCAACATTCGTGCGTTCACCGATATTCAAAAAGTTACTTCCTTCAAAAAGCTCAACAGGCTCCAATCCTGAAAAC
Organism: uncultured Bacteroidales bacterium; assembly: GCA_964567775.1. Taxonomy (GTDB): domain Bacteria; phylum Bacteroidota; class Bacteroidia; order Bacteroidales; family CAIWKO01; genus CAIWKO01. The sequence goes on along the minus strand of CAZMPB010000102.1, from coordinate 8,522 downwards.
CTTGTAATATGATCAACAGGAAGAACTATATGCGGTTTGTATTTTTTTGCCTTTTCCTCGAGTAAAACAATATGCTCAGGCGTGGTACCACAACAACCTCCGATAATATTTACAAGCCCGTTGCTCATATATTTTTCCATGACATCAGCCATCTGGCCTGCTGTTTCATCGTATGCTCCAAACTGGTTGGGTAATCCCGCATTGGGATAAAGGCTAATAAAACAGGGAGCTTTAGCAGCAAGCATTTCAATAAAAGGCTTCATCTGTGCAGCGCCAAAAGAACAATTTAATCCGACAGAGAGCAGGGGAAAATGAGAAATGGAGATCAGAAAGGCTTCGAGGGTTTGCCCTGAAAGTGTTCTTCCGCTTGCATCGGAAATTGTTACAGAAACCATGACAGGAACGCTCCGGCCTTTTTTCTCAAACACTTTGGTAATGGCGAATAATGCGGCTTTCACATTCAGCGTATCAAAAACTGTCTCGAGCAGCAACACATCCACATTTCCATCCATCAAGCCTTCGACCTGTTCTGTATATGCATTTACAAGGTCGTCGAAGGTAACAGCACGAAAAGCAGGGTTATTCACATTCGGCGACATGGACGCGGTTCTGTTGGTCGGCCCAATTGAACCGGCAACAAAACGATACCACAAAGGATCTTGTTTGAAAAAATCATCTGCTACAGCCCTGGCGATTTTTGCCGCTTCGAGGTTTATCTCATAAGCATGTTTTTCAAGCCCGTAATCAGACAGGGATATTGACTGGGCATTAAAGGTGTTGGTTGAGATAAGATCAGAGCCTGCCGCAAGATAATCAGCATGAATTTTACGGATAACCGACGGGTATGTGAGGTACAGCAAATCATTACACCCTTTCACATTACATGAATGACCGGCAAATCTTTGCCCCCGGTAATCTTCCTCTTTGAGGTTATTTCGCTGGATCATGGTGCCCATGGCCCCATCAAGGATCAATATCCGTTCTTTAAGTATTTCTGTTATGTCCATGTTTTCTGATTAAATTTTTAAAACCTTAATTTTAAAGAATATTTGCAAAGATAATGAATCCGGAGAAAATTTGCAATCGGCCGGGCATGATCAGGATTCTGCATGCGAATAAATTACCCAAATTACAATTTTTAAAATGCCTGATTGTTTCATTATCAAGTAAAACCGAAGCAGCTATAATTTTTTTCAAGCCAGGAATTGCTTCATAATTTACTCATTGGCACTGATTAATAATATATATCTATTGTTTTTATTTTGAAAAAAGAGTCTCCATTCGGAATATTTTTAAAAAAAATTCGTAAATTGCACTTTAATATTAAATTAATTAGTTATTTTTATAAACATTTTAAATATTAAATAACTAATATGCATTATCCTTTTATTTAAATTTATTTATATAATGGAACAAATGAAGAATAGTATTTTTTCTGTTTCCAGGTCGAATTTAACATGTACATCAACTGTTTATAATTCCGATAAGGCGGACCTTTATAATAAAGCAAAGCGATGGGTTATTAAAACCTTCGGGTCTGAAAAAAATATGATCATGGTTGATGATCAGGAAAAATTCAGATTGGTTGTCAATGGATCAATACCTTATGTTTCCGTCAATCCCGGAGCAGCCATCAATTTTAGCGGCTTTTTCACCTTTATACTTACCATAATTATAAAAGACGATGGTTACAAATGTTCATTTGATGATATAAGCCATGCAGCCAGAAGAAAGAGTTTTTCAGGCGGATCATTTTCCAATGAGAGAGGAGCCGGGGGTTATTTCACATCGAAAAAACAATGGGAACATATAAAAGATAACGGTTTTTCAAACATTAAATACCTGGTGTCTTCTCTGTCATCTGAAATGTTAAAATCAACAGATCAGGAAGGCCAGTAAAAAATCATATCGGGTGATGCCCAAATTGCAAAGCAGCCTGATATTATTGTCATTATATTTCGTAAATTGCACCCTCATTTTAAAACCAATGTCATGAAAAAAATCCTTGTTTTATTTGCCATTTTGTCAATGACCCTTGTGGGATACAGCCAGAAAGCCGAAGAATATTTTGATGCCGGGTTAATAAAGTATAACCAGAAAGACTATGCCGGTTCCATTACCGACTATACCAAAGCCATAGAGATCGACCCTGCTTACAAAGATGCTTATAACAACAGGGGGCTTTCCTGGTATATGCTTAAAGATTATACCGCAGCCATGGCTGATTACAACAAGGCCATAGAAATTGACCCTAAGTATGCAAGGGCTTATTTTAACAGAGCATTGGCAAAAAGTACGAATAAGGACTTTAAGGGAGAAATTAACGATTATAATAAGGCGCTGGAGATCGACCCTAAATATGTTAAGGCTTATAAAAACAGAGGGCTTGCAAAATATGACCTGGAAGACTATATCGGCGCCATTGCCGACTACACCAAGGTGTTGGAATTAACCCCAAATGATGCCGATATTTATTATGACAGAGGGCTGGCCCAGTATGAACTTAAAAACTACAATAGCGCCATCGCTGATTATACCAAGGCAATAGAGATCAATCCAAACAATGAGAGTTCTTACAATAACAGAGGGCTGGCGCAGTACGAACAAAATAACTATAAATCAGCAATTGAAGATTACACCAAAGCAATAGGGATCAATCCTGAGTATTCGAAAGCCTATAATAACAGGGGACTGGCAAAGTATGAACTGAAAGACTACAATGGCGCCATTGCCGACTATAATAAGGTGATCGAGCTCAAACCATTGAGTTCTGATGCCTATTATAACAGAGGGCTAGCAAAAGGCGCCCTTCAGAATTATTCAGGCGAAATTGCCGACTATACCAAGGCGATAGAGATCAATCCAAAGTATTCAAAAGCTTATTACAACAGGGGCCTATCCAAGTACGATATGAAGGACTATAACGGAGCAATTGCCGACTTTACCAAAGCGATAGAGATCAATCCCCAATATGCCGATGCCTATAACAACAGAGGGCTTACTAATTATGCGACTGAAAAGTACACTAGTGCTATTGCTGACTATAACAAGGCCATTGAGATCAACCCTAAGTATGCAAAAGCCTATCATAACCGGGGCCTTGCAAAGGGCAAACTCCAGGATTTGAAAGGCGAAATTGCCGATTATACCAAGGCGATAGAGATCAACCCGAAATACGACAGGGCTTATTTTAACAGAGGCGTTGTGAAGTACGACCAAAAAGATTATACAGGCGCCATTACCGACTATACGATGGCCATAGAGATCAACGCAAATTATATCGATGCTTATTATAACCGGGCTTTGGCGAAAATCAATTTAGGCCTGAAAGATAGCGGGTGCCTGGATTTTAAAAAAGCGCTCGATCTGGGTGATACAGAGGTGCAAAGCATGATCGATAAATACTGTAAATAAAGGCATTGTTCGTGTGCGCCCCAGTACGCGCGCTTACAGGGGGCTTTATTCCACCCTCGGATCAGCATATATCGGTAGTTTGGCCATTTTTTCTACTTCGATACCCGGAAAACCATAATCTTCAACCACCTTGCCCAGGATCAGATACACCCCCTGGCCGCCAAAAGGATATTTTTTCAGGCATGGCGGAAAATGTGTCGTGTCAAAAAAGTTGCCTTCTTCATCCAGAAAAGTCCCAAAAGCCATGGTATCGCCTTTGATGGTGCGAACCCATTTATAAGTAACGTAACTGCCCACCATCCGCACTTTTTTATTTACATATTTCATCAGGTCTTTGGCCATGCAATCACCCCTGAACGTGGTTTTCAGCATATCAAAAGCGGAACAACTCACCGGAAATTCAAGCAATTCTATTTCGTCATAGGCGTCTTCAATATGGCTGTGTACCAGTTCGGGTAATTCCCATTCGGGCAGTTTGACCGCAAACAGGGCCGGCGGGTTATTATGTTCCTTTGCCCGGTCCTTGTCAAAAAGCATATAGGCTTCCCACAACAACTGCCGTTTGTTCATCCCCGTGAACCGCAGCGCGTCAATACGTATCAGTATGCGCAAGGCGTCCATACTGATACTTGTTCTTACAATAAAATCTTCCAGGTTTTTATACGGGCCGTGTTGTTCGCGTTCCTGTTCAATCATCTTTGCAATATGGGATTCAAGCGATTTGATATGTATAAAACCAAGGTAAACATCCGTTCCGTAAACGGTGGTATAATACGTGCTTTTGTTCACACAGGGCAAAAGTATTTGTCCGCCGGCTTTTTTCGCTTCATTCACATAAACACGTGTTGAATAAAATCCCCCAAAATTGTTGATCACCGCCACCATGAATTCCAGCGGGAAATAGGTCTTGAGATACAAACTCTGAAAACTCTCCACGGCATAGCTTGCCGAATGTGCCTTACTGAAACTGTAGCCGGCAAAGGATTCTATTTGTCGCCACACTTCTTTGCTGAGTTCATCAGGATAGCCCATCTTTTTACAATGGGAAAAGAACTTGTCTTCGATTTCCAGCAGGTGTTTTTTGTTTCTCGATTTTCCGCTCATCATCCTGCGCAGCACATCGGCATCAGCCAGATCAAGCCCTCCGAAATGATGCCCGACTTTCAGCACGTCCTCCTGGTAAACCATCACACCATAGGTTTCTTTCAATTGTTCCTCCATCACAGGGTGCAGGTATCTGAACTTTCCGGGGTTGTGAAAGCGGTAAATAAATTCTTTCATCATGCCGCTGCGTGCCACCCCCGGGCGGATGATAGAGCTTGCCGCCACCAGCGTGATATACGTATCGCAGCGCAGCTTCTTCAGTAAGCCGCGCATGGCAGGGCTTTCAATATAAAAACAGCCGATGGTGTCTCCCGATTTCAACTGAGCGCGAACGGTTTCATCGGTTTTGAATTTTTGTACTTCGTGTACATCGACTTTTATTCCACGATTTCTGTACACGATATCCGCTGTGTCTTTAATATGGCCAATGCCGCGCTGACTGAGGATATCCAGCTTTTCAAACCCGATGTCTTCGGCAAGGTACATATCGAAATGCGTGGTGAGAAAACCTTTTTGGGGCATGTCCAACGCCGTATAACAAGTGATGGGCTCTTCAGAGATCAATATCCCGCCCGAATGTATGGTTCGCAGGTTGGGGAAATCCTCTATGGAATTGTAATGCTCCAGAATATCCCGGCAGATCTCGTTTTTGTTCAGCGGAGAGTCGGGGTATTTGATCAGGCGGTCAATATCTTCTTTGGGCAGTCCGTAAACTTTTCCCAATTCACGTATGATCGAACGGTCTTTGAAAGTGGACATAGCCCCCAGCAGGGCCGTGTGCTTTCGCCCGTACCGCTTAAAAATATATTCGGTCACATCATCGCGTTCTTTCCAACTGTAATCTATATCAAAGTCGGGCGGCGACTTGCGCTTAGGGTTCAGAAAACGTTCAAAATACAGATCCAGTTCTATTGGGCACACATCGGTGATGCGCAGGCAATAAGCCACCACGCTGTTCGCCCCGCTACCTCTTCCCACGTGGTAATATCCGCGCTGCATGGAGTATCGGATAATATCCGCCGTGATCAGGAAATATGCTGAAAAGCCCAGCTTATCAATGATATCAAGCTCCTTTTGCACACGTCCCAGCGCTGTTTTGTTCTTTGAGCCGTACCGGTATTTCATGCCATCAAGAGCCAGCTTTTCCAGCAAAAGCTTATCATCATAGATGCTGCCCGTGTAACTTTTTTTGTTTTTAATGCTTTTAAAATCAAAGGTAAAACTACAGTCTTCCAACAACTTCTCAGTATTCTTTATCAGCCGGGGAAAATCTTCAAATTTTTGCAATAGTTGTTTTTTCGGGATGAGGTACTCATCTGTTCCGGCCATCTGAGACGGTGTAAGCTGAGAGAGTAAAATATTATGATCCACGGCCCGGAGTTTTTTATGGGCTTCGTATCCTTTAAAATCAAGGTATGTCAAGGGCTGCAGGATGACGAATTTTTGCGGGCCGGATTTTATTTCATTCCCCAGCTTTATCAGTTGCGATGAACGGATGCCGATATATTCATTTTCTTTTAAGTCTTTTGCTTTTATGCTGCCTGCCGGATAAATTATATAGCAGTGCATAAAATCAGGGCGTACCGGCAAACTTGTTTTATTCAGGTTGCTGTTGGTCATCAGCTCATTGATCTCCCTGAAGCCCTCGTTGTTTCGGGCCAGCGCTATGTACAGCAATTCGTCACCCTTGCGGAACTCCATTCCTACGACGGGCTTGACGTTGTTCTCAAAACATAGTTTTACAAATTCCAGGACACCCGAAGAGTTGTTTATATCTGTAATAGTTAGTGTGTCATAACCGTTCTTAATAGCAGACAGGACAAGGTCTTCGTTAGAAATGACCCCGTACCGCAAGCTGTAATATGAATGAGCGTTAAGTATCATTTTTGGTTTTCATATTGATGCTGCGCATGATGGCTTTAAACCCGTAGCGGTTGCGTATCCTGTCCAGCGACTGGTACAAATTGATCATTTCTTCGGTGTCTTCGTAAAGGTTGATCTGGGTAAAGCCGGATACCAGGTTGCTCAGACGCACCCCTATCAGGCGGATGAGCACCCTTCGTGAATAATGTTTTTGAAAAAGCTCAAGCACCCTGTTCAGCAATACATGATCGGAAGCGGTGTAAGGAATGCGGCTTTGAAAGGTATGTGTCTGAAAATCGGAATATCTTAATTTCAGGGTGATACAACCGGCGACTTTTTTTGAACTCCGCAATTCATAAGCAAGTTTTTCCACCATTTTCAACAGTACGCGTTTTAATTGTTCCATATCCGTGGTGTCCTTGTCGAAAGTCGTTTCGTGGCTCATGCTTTTCTGCTCAAAATAAGGGATGACAGGGCTGTTGTCTATTCCGTTCGCTTTTTTCCAGATGATCTGTCCGTTTTCACCCAGCACTTTTTGCATCATCAGGACTGGCATCTGCTGTATGGTTGCCACTTTTTCGATCCCCATATTTCTGAGCACTGTAAAGGTTTTCCCCCCGATGCCCGGTATTTTTTTTATGGATAAGGGCGCCAGAAAAAGTTTCTCTATCCCCTCGTCCACCTGTTTTTCCCCGTTGGGCTTTGCCTCTCCGGTAGCAACTTTTGATACGGTTTTGTTGACGGACAAGCCAAAAGAAATAGGCAGGCCTGATTCTTTAATGACAGATTGCCGCAACTCATGTGTCCACAACATGCTGCTTTTGATATAGCGGTCCATGCCTGTGATATCAATGTAATGCTCATCAATAGAGGCTTTTTCGACAAGGGGCGACTTTTCTTTAATGATATCCGTCACAAGGTGTGAATACTTTGAATAACATTCCATATCCCCTCTTACAAACACGGCCTGCGGGCAGAGTTGTTTGGCTAATTTTGCCGGCATGGCCGAATGTACGCCGAACGCACGTGCTTCATAACTGCACGAAGCGACCACTCCGCGGTCGGAAGTGCCGCCGATGATCACCGGTTTTCCGTTCAGGCTGCTATCCAGAAGACGTTCTACCGAAACAAAAAAAGAGTCCAGGTCGAGATGTACGATGCGCCGTTCCATTTTTTCATAAAAATATCATGTTCCACTTGCAAAGTTACTACACAATGTAGTATATTTGCGCTACAATTCGTAGCAATGAGTAAAATAGCATTTAACATCAGGCATCTCAGGGAGTTAAAAAAGCTTTCACAGGAAGGCCTTGCCGAAGACCTTAAGATTACCCGCGCCCGGTTGGGAGCTTATGAAGAAGCGCGCAACGAACCGCCGATAGAAATACTTATCCGGCTTTCGGAATATTTTCAAGTTACTATCGACTTGCTTGTCAAGGCAGATCTGAGAAAAACAGATATAAACGCCCTGATGAAAGTTGGCGACAACCGTCTGCTTTTTCCCGTCATCATTGACAAGGAAAACAACGACCGCATCGAGGTGGTTACCGCCAAAGCATCGGCCGGGTATCTGAACGGCTATGCCGATCCCGAATACGTTGAAAAAATGCCGTTCATGGAATTGCCGTTCAGGGTATCCGGCAAACACCGGACGTTCCCCATAACAGGCGATTCAATGCCTCCGCTGGCTACCGGCGACTTTGTGGTGGGAAAATATGTGGAATCGTTGAAAGATATAGCAGACGGAAAGACCTATGTAGTTCTCACCAAAGAAGAAGGGGTGGTTTATAAACGCCTTTATAAAAAATCAATGAACATCTTTGAACTTCATTCGGACAACAAAGCATATCAGCCATATACCGTGGTAGCACAGGATATCCTCGAGATCTGGGAATTTGTGTGCTGCCTGAAGATATCCGACAAGAAAGAGGAGGAGATCAACGTCGAAAATATGATGAAATTGCTGCTGAGCATGAAGGTGGAACTCGAGCAGTTGAAGAAAAATGATGAGAAAATATGGAAGTAATTTGATTTTAAGAATTTAAATAAATATCTATGATCCTGAGTTCGTGTTAAGAATATTGTATTTTTACTCCGTTAGGAGTTAAATATCAATAGAAAAGAAATACAAAAGACATTTA
>CAZMPB010000101.1:0-11535 GCA_964567775.1 uncultured Bacteroidales bacterium | reverse complement strand
GGCTCGATATATATTTTCTTGAATTTTTTGGTACTTTTTGTTTCAAGACAAAAAGTATAATAAAAAAACAAATTGTTAATTATTTGATTATGCTGGTTTTAAGGCGTGCTATATAGATTTGAAAAATATCCGCCGCGGCGGCTAGTACAAACGAGTGAAGCGAGGTTTGGACTATTTATTTATATCATCGGTATAACCAGATAAGAAATATCAATACGCCCTATTGAACTAATTGATATTTCAATTTGTTAATAGTCCATTCGGCGCAGATCCAAAATAATGATTTGTTTTTTTTGGGGGTGCCTGTGATTTAAGCTTCGGACTTATTTGTTACTGCTCACCGTATCGAGCAATACCTGGTGGATCGCATTGATATAATCCTGCTTAGGGTAAAGACCTACCATCATTTGCGGCTGGCCTTGCATAGGGCATAACAGAACGGCAGGGATACTGGAAACATTAAAATACCTGGAAACATTCTGATTATGGTCGGTATTAATTTTATAGCATTGAATTTTCCCTTGGTATTCGTTGGCAAGTTCTTCAAGGATAGGAGACAGCTTGCGGCAGGGTGCACACCAGTCGGCATAAAAGTCAATCATACAGGGCTTGTCTCCAAGATATTTCCATTCTTTGCCGTTTTGGTAATCGAACACTTTTTGACGAAAAACCTGTTCGTTCAGAACTTCAGGTTTTACAATTACGGTTTCTATTACGGTATCTTTTTTATTTTCGTCTTTTGGCTGTTTATCAGCGGAATTATTGTTGCATGATATAAAGATAACCACTGATATTAAAATGTACACGAGTTTTCTCATGATTGAATTTTTTTCAAAAATACATATTTTTTTAGGATTTGTCATCAGGAATAAATGAAATAGAAACCCGTAATGAAATTTGTGAAACGAATTTGTTGATTCCGATATGGAACATTCATGCAAAAAATAATCAAAGGTGCGGAAAACAAAAGGCAGTATCTTTGTCAAATAAAATCGACCTTAGTTTGTGTTATTTCTTCAATAGAGCATCTGTGGAGTGGAAAAAATCTGGTTCTTTCTTTTGATGCGAAATAGATGATTATAGCGGAAGCAATGAATAATAACTTAAAAAAAATTATGAAAGTATCAGATGCGATTGAACAAAGATTCAGCCCATTGGCGTTTTCAGATAAAATGCCCATTGAAGAAATAATCATGCAGCTTTTCGATGCGGCCCGTTGGGCGCCTTCTGCGTTTAATGAACAACCCTGGAGGTTTATTTATGCGACAAAAGATGAGCCCGAAAAATATGATAAACTTTTTGACTGTCTGGTGGATGCCAATAAAGAGTGGGCAAAAACCGCTCCTGTGCTGATTCTGGTGTTGGCAAAAAGAAATTTTTCACATAATAATAAGCCAAATTATTTTCACATGTATGATACGGGTATGGCTTTTGAGAATTTGATTATCAGGGCTTCTGAAATGAATATTTTTGTGCATCAGATGGGTGGGTTCAGCCAGGAAAAAGCACGTGAAAATTTTAAAATTTCTGAGGAGTATTCCGTTATCTCAGTAGCTGCCTTAGGCTATGAAGGCGATACGAGGATATTATCCGATCAGCTTCAGCAACGGGCACAAAAAGTTAGGACAAGAAAAGAAATCGGGGAATTATTTATCGATAGATGATCCTGTCTTTAAAAAAGCTTTTCCCAGCATTTTGATGATCTCACCTGCCGTGGTGGCTTCGTATCCATAGCATTTGGCCGATAAGTCACCGGCGAGGCCATGCACATAAACCCCGAGCAGGCATGATTCAAAAGAAGTATATCCCTGGGCAAGCAATCCCGTGATGATGCCTGTAAGCACATCGCCGCTGCCCGCAGTGGCCATGCCAGGGTTGCCGGTAGAATTAAAATAGCAGTCGCCGGCCGGGGTGCTGATACAGGTGTAAGCGCCTTTCAGGACAACATAAACGCCATATTTTTTTGAGAAATCCGTTTGTAGATTCTGTCTTTCATTTTCGTTAGCGCTCTTTCCGGCCAGACGTTCAAATTCTTTTGGATGCGGGGTAAATATGGAATTTTTTGGGACGAAGGCAAGCCATGTTTTGTTTTCAGCAAGGATGTTAATGGCGTCGGCATCAAAAACCACAGGGCAACCGCAATTCTGGATAAGCAGTTTTAATGTTTTCTTCGTTTTTTCATCATTGCCAATGCCGGGGCCAAGGCCAACAGCATTATACGGTTTCAGATCAATGGCGTCGGTGATGAGATGTTCGTCATTATCAATGCTGCACATGATTTCAGGTGCGCTGCTTTGCATAATTTCGTAGCCGCATTTCGCAATATGCGTGGTGACTAAACCTGCGCCCGATTTGATGCAGGCTCTGGCCGCCAGCACTGCTGCGCCCATTTTTCCATAAGAGCCGCATACCAGAAGGGCATGGCCGAAATTTCCTTTATGTGAAAATTTTTTGCGTGGCCTGATCATTGCCCTGACATCTTCTTTTTCAACAAAGTAGTTCCTTACAATGGTGTTTTCAATAAAATCAGGATGCAAACCGATAGGAAGAACATGCCAGTTTCCAACATATTTTTCAGAGCCTGCATAAAAAAATGATAATTTGGGAAATTGAAAAGTCAGCGTTTGTGAGGCCTGTATAATCTTTCCATCATTGCTTGAATTGTCTTCCCCAAAAAGTCCCGAGGGGATATCAACAGCTACTACAGTAGCAGAACTTTTGTTAATGGCTCTGATCACCTCTGCCGCAATACCTGTACTTACAGGCTTTGAAAGGCCCGATCCGAAAATGGCATCAATCACAATATCGTTTTTATCAATGCCGGGAATTTCTATGTCGGTACGGATATCGGAAATTTTAATTTTATTGATCTTCTTCAGACGCTGGTGATTTATCGTGAAATCTTCTGAACATTTTTCACTGATTCGAACGACGAATGTTTCCACAGCGACATTTTTTTCGGAAAGCAGTCGGGCGATCACCAGGCCGTCACCACCGTTGTTGCCCGTCCCGCAGAATATTTTGTAATTTTTATTTCTGCCGTAATGCTGAATAAGCCAGTTGAAACATTTTGTTGCTGCGCGTTCCATCAGGTCAACAGATGCTATTGGCTCCTTGGCTATGGTATAAACATCCGCTTCGCGGATTTGTCCGACAGTCAATATTTTCATGGTTTAAAAATGAAAATCACCGCCTGCATAATTTGCAAGGCCAACGATTAGAACGATATAAAGGATATATAGCAGCGTGACCACAATGGACACAATCAGACCGATGATCCCGCAGATCTTTGCCGTACGCATCATTCCGAGTGAAGAAGGCTTGTAATCGGGCGGGTTTTCGTTGTAGATTTTCATTCCTTTATTGTACAAGACCAAGGCGACTATTGCGGCCACCCAACCGAAGTAACACATCACGGCAATGGAAACAATTCCGAATACCATCGCGGTAATGGAATGGGGGATCATTTTCTGCTTCAGGGCAGTTCTTTTGAATTCGGTCTGTATGAATTCTTGTTCTGGTTGCTTGAATTCAGCAGGTTCTGTCTGTTGTTCTCCCATGGTTTTATTATTTGAATGAAATTTTGATTACAATAAGTGCAAAGTTAATTTATAAATGTAATTGATCGTAATAATGGCCGCATTAATTATAAAAGCGACCTTCAAAATATTCAAACCGTTTTTGAATTTGAATAGTAAAAACAACAAGAGATACACAAGCATGAACATGACAGGCAGCAATGGCGGCCAGGCTCTCAGGCTTTCAAAAATATTGCCTTTTAGCATTTCAATAATTGCCCGCTGTGTCCCGCAACCCGGACATTCTATGCCGAAAAGTGTCTTATAAAGACAGGGTAGTGTATGACTTTCGAGCCAGTTGATGATATTCAGCAGCATGGGAAGTTTGCTTCAGCCAAAGTTATGAATTTTTGATTAGTCTTCGGATGAGTCAAAATTTTATTATTATTGATCCTTTTCGCTGTTTTAGTCATCCGAAGACTGAAAAACCCTTAATATGAAGTGGTTGCAAATCTTAAAGCCAAAATGGGTCTGTTGAAATTTATTATTAAATCTTCACACTGTATTTATAAAGAATTTCAGGATCAATATCCGCTTTATTATCCCATTCAATTGTGTCGAAACTTATTCTCACAGAATTAAATTTTGTAACATCACGTAGTTCCTGAAATACACCCTGACCTAAAAAAGGGTTCATATCAAACTGACGTATCTCACCATTATCAAAAGTCAGAATGAGATTATAGTTACTTATTGGTTTAACACTTTTTACGGCTAAATACATATCAAATTATTTTAGTGGTTCAATTGAAAATGGTTTTTCTCCATTTTGACATAACACCCAATTAGCGTTCAATTCATCCTGATGAATTTCTATCCACGCAAGGACAAGTCTAAATTGTTTAGAAGGTAAATCGCCTTCAATTAAATCACAGTTTAATATATTTATAACAGCTTTTGAATCCTGATAATAAACATGAATATGTGGTGGATTATGTTCTTTGGGCGCATAATACATTCTGATAATAATCCCAAAAAACATTGATAACGTAGGCATAATATGTTATTTTATTACAAAGATACAATTCTATTTATTGTTATCCAAATAATATCCGAAAATAAAATTGGGTGATGCAAAAAAATCGCAAACATAGATTTAGATGAATTGGCACGGATTGAAACCTTGCTACCACTAACGTAGTTAAAAAAAACAACGAACTATTAAGTGCGAAGTTTGGGGACTTCGCACAACTAAGGCCAGTCGATGATGTTCAGCAGCATATTTTTATTGTTAGATCTGCTCTAATGCCATTTCTATATCCTCTATCAACACCTCCGCTTCCTCCAGCCCTACATACATCCGTATCAGGTTGAAAGGTAACTCTTTGTTGTTATTCATCGAACTATACAGAACGGAACCCGGGAAAACCAGCGACTCGTAGCCACCCCAGGAACATGCCAGCAGAAAGCGTTTCAAACAGTTGCAGAAGGCATCCACTTTTTCTATTTCTTTTGTTTTCAGCGTAAAAGAAAACAAGCCGCCCGCTCCTTTCATCTGTTGTCTGGCCAATTCGTGTTGTACAAAACTTTTTGCAAAAGGCCACAATACCTTGTCAACCTTTGGATGATTTTCAAGAAAACAAGTCACTTTTTCGGTTGTTTCGCTGATCTGTTTCATCCGTAGGGGTAAGGTTCTTAATCCGCGAAGTACCAGCCATGCATTATCGGGTGTGATGATACCGCCAAAAGCAAGGTATTCCTGTGCAAACAGTTTGCGTATCATTTTTTCCGATGCGCAAATCACCCCGGCGATCAGGTCGTTGTGGCCGCCCAGGTACTTGGATGCCGAATGTAACACGATGTCGATACCCAGTTCTGCCGGGTTCTGATATAGCGGAGTGGAATAACTGTTGTCAATGATGGTGGTAATGCCGTGCTGCCTTGCCAGCGTAGCAATGGCTTTCAAATCCTGTAATTCCATCATAAAAGAAGTAGGGCTTTCGAGCATGAACAAGCGTGTCCGGGGCGTGATGGCATTTTTAAAATGTTCGATCCGGGTGCCGTCAATAAAACTCACATTCACTCCGAACTTTTTCAGAATATCATGGAAGAGGGTGTAGGTCCAGCTATAACAATTAATGACACAAATAGCATGGTCGCCGGCGGCAAGGTTGCCGAACACTGCCGTGCTGATGGCTGCACAGCCGCTGGAAGTAATAAGGGCATCTTCGGTTTTTTCAAGGGCGGCCATTTTTTTTCGCAGGATGCTGACGGTCGGATTGTTGCCGCGGGTATAAAAAGGCACCTCAAATTCTTTGTTGATATTGTTGCGCATCTCTTCGACGCTGCCGAAACAGAAGTTGCTGGTGCGCATCACGGGCGGAGCCACAGCGCCATAATATTCATGGCGGCTTTCGCCCAGATGGTTGATGATATCAGAAATATCCATGTCTCAGGTACAAAGCCCGTATTAATTTTTTTGCGGGCTGTCTGTTTTTAATATGCTGTTCATAATACTGCTGAAGAATGAAATTATAATGCTGAACAACAAGGTCCACCAGAATCCATCCACCTTAAATCCATCAATAAAATAGGCAGCAATATATATAATTGCCACATTAATCACAAAAATAAACAAGCCCATTGTCAATATGGTTACGGGGATACTGATAAAAAGCAGCAAGGGCCTTACAAAAGCATTTAGCAGCGCCAATACCAGAGCTACGATAATGCTTATCCAGAAACTTTCCACCTGTACATGAGGCTCCAGCAAATAAGCGGCCGCCATCACGGCAAGGGCGGTAATCAGTACTTTTATGATAAATTTCATAGGTTTGTTTTTTACAAAAATACATTAAAAACATAGAAATAAGAAGTTTTATAGAAATTTATTGCTTGTTTTACATGAACTTTTTTAAATTTGTTCTATCAACCTGATAATCATCAATACCATAGTTATGAAAAAATTATTTTTAGCACTCTTTTTTGTGATTTTTTGTTTACATGCGAATGCCCAAACGGTAACTTCTGTTGCCGATGGTAATTGGACCAATCCGCTGACATGGGGCGGAATGCCTCCAATACCGGGCAATACGGTCATCATTAATCATGATGTTATTCTGGACACCAACTTTGCCTATACATCCGGGTCAATAACTGTTCAGTCCGGTGCATCATTAACAGGCAATACAGGCCTGAGAGGATTGACGCTTAATTATCCCTCAGGTACCGGTTTTCTGACAGTACTTGGGTCATTTGATGTTGCCAGGGTGTCTTTCTTTGCAGATACCGTTTCAGTAGGCGGCAGTTTCAATAGCGACAGCCTGTACAACCAGTCCGTAATTTTGATAAGCAGTGCCGGGAGCATCCATGCTTCACAGTTTTTTAACGGCATCGGCGGACGCATTACTAATGCCGGGGAAATTGTAAGCACCAACCTGCTTAATCTCGAAACTATAGTAAACCTTGGCGTCATCCAATCGTCTGATTTTAATAATTGTAAAAGTTTATTTAATAATTCCGGTGCTGTTATTGCGCTGAATCATGATTTTCTGAATGCTGACTCCATAACCGGTCCGGCTATCTTTACTAACAATGGAAGGCAGGAAGTGATGAATGACTGGCAAAATCAGGATACCGTTTATGGTACCGGAAGATTTTGCATAGTTAACAACACCAACAATTCCGGATTGATGTCCGGCAGTTTTGATTTTTGTGATTTAACAGGAGGCAATATTGATATGAATACAGGCTCTATTGATACGACTATCACTTATTGCGCTTTTCCATGTACTCCCGGCACCAATGAATATGTTGCGGCACCTTTGATCAAAATCTCGCCCAATCCCGGTGACGGAATTTTTAATATAGACTCCGAAACGGAAATTTCATCGGTGGAGGTGATGAATTTACTTGGAGAGATTGTCTACTCGCAACAAGTGGATGCGACACGGTTCCGGATCAATTTACAAAGCTGCCATAACGGTATTTATTTTTACAGGCTTTCAAGCAAAAACAAGATCATTGAAACCGGGAAGATCATTATTGAGAGATAGGAAGATTTGTATTTATTTTCAGCGGCATGTGATTCATTTTGTAATTTTGGCATTGTATTATGCCAAAAAATAAGATCAGAAATATTGTTTTTTTTTGTTTGCTTTTTGTTGTTTTTACAGCAGAGTCGCAGTTTTACGAGCTGGGGCAGGATCCCGCTTCAGTAAAATGGAATATCATAAAAACCGAACATTTTAAAATCATCTTTCCCGAAGGTATTGAAGGCCAGGCGCAGCACATCGCCAATGGTTTCGAAAAGGTTTATGAGCCATTAAGCGCCGACATGAAAATTAACCCCGTAAAAATCCCTGTAGTATCACATAACCGGGCGATTATTTCTAATGCCGAGGTCCCGTGGGCTCCTAAACGCATAGAATTTTTCATGTGTCCGGGGCAGGATGATTATGCACAACCCTGGATCGACCAACTGGTGCTGCATGAATTCAGGCATGTTGTTCAGTACAGCAAGATCAATCAGGGATTTACCAAAGTGTTGTCGTACCTGTTCGGGCAGCAGATTACGGCAGGAGTGATAGGTACGTTTGTCCCCCTGTGGTATGTGGAAGGCGATGCAGTGTGCACCGAAACAGCTTTCAGCAACAGCGGGCGGGGACGGACACCTTCGTTCACGATGAAGCTACGTGCACAGGTAATGGAAAAAGGTATTTATAATTATAACAAAGCTTGTTTTGGATCTTATAAAACATTTACCGCAAACAGGTATGAATTTGGTTACCACCTGGTGTCAACAGCCCGAAAGCATTACGCTGACGATGTCTGGGAGCGAGCCATGAATAAAGCCGGGAAACTGCCTGTCATGGTCGTTCCGTTCAATCACGGAATTAAGAAAGTAAGCGGCATGATCAAGGTTAAAATGTACAAATATTGTTTTCACGAGTTGGATAGTTTGTGGCATTTTCAAAGAACAAAGACAAACCTTTCGGAAGCAACCATGATCCCGACAAAAAAAAATAGACTTTATACCAGTTATAATTTTCCCCGGCCTTACGGCGATCATGCTATCATAAGTGTCCGTTCAGGATTGAACGATATCACCCGCTTTGTATGCATTGACAGCAATGGAAAAGAACGTAAATTGTTTACCCCCGGTTCCTATGCCAATACCTCATTTAGTGTTCATGACAATAAGATGGTATGGGCAGAAACGAGCAATGATCCACGATGGGAAAACCGCACCTATTCAGTGATAAAAATATATGATGCAAAAAAACGACTTGTTCACCAGCTTTCACACCGTTCCCGGTATTTTGCCCCGGCGCTTGACAGGCAGGGTAAAAAAGTTGTGTGCGTGGAACAGAGCATGAGCAACCGGTCTGCACTCATCGTTTTAGATGCGAAAAGCGGAAACATCATGCAGCGTTTCGATGCCGATTCGTCTGATTTTTTGATGACTCCATGCTGGTCGGAAACAGGTAAGGAAATTGTGTACATTGCCCTGAACCGTTTCGGGAAACGAATTTGCTTGCTCGACAGCGCCGGGAAATCAAGCGACCTGACCGACGCGGGAACTATTGAAATTGCACAACCCGTGATGTATAAAAATTATGTGTTTTTTGTAGCTGCCTATTCGGGAATAAATAACATTTACGCAACAGACATCCAAACAAAAAATATCTTCCAGGTAACTTCATCGGCCTACGGCGCTGCTGACCCTTTTGTTTCTGACAACGGTCAGGATCTTTTCTATGCTGATTATACTGCCGACGGATTCAGACCGGTAAAAACGTGCATTGATCCACCGAATTGGATCCCCCTGGAAAATGTTGCCGACCATTCCGATAAGCTTTATCAATCGCTGAAAACATCAGGATCGCAGGTGATTGATTTCTATGAAAATGATAAAAAAAAGTACTCTGTGAAACGCTATTCTAAAATTTTAAATCTGTTCAATATTCACAGCTGGGGGCCTATCTCTGTCAATGCGGATAACACCACCGTGAAGCCGGGCGTCGAATTGCTTTCGCAAAACCTTCTGAGCACCATGTATCTGAGTGCAGGCTACGAGCATGAGTGGAACAAGCCTCAATCACAAATCTATGCCAGGCTCAGTTACCGGGGTTGGTATCCGCAGATCGACCTGCAGTTTACATATAGTTTCAACAGATCAGATACAATAACATGGGATGTTATGACTCTGCAGGGCGGCCTTAAGGTCCCGTTTGACCTCTCAAAAGGGAAATATTATAACTTTGTTCAGCCTCAGGTAAACTTTACTTTTTACAAACTAACACCGAAAAGCAATTACCCTTCTGAGGATTTCTCGGGGTATTATCAGGCGCTGGGATACCGTTTTTTTGGTTACCATCTTTTAAAAACTTCCCTGCGGGATATCAATCCGCGCTGGGGACAGGTGCTGGAGTTTTCGTTCAGCCATACCCCGTTCAGGGGATCACAAGTCGGCAGCATAACTGCTATTCAGGGTGTTTTTTATTTTCCGGGTATTGGAAAACATCATAGCCTGAATGTGTATGGAGGGTACCAGCAAAACCTGGCCAAAGATTATATTTTCAATGATGTGGTCTCCCTGCCGCAAGGGTACGACAGCAGCGGATATAAAAGGACTTTCACAATCAGGTCAGCCTACGA
The DNA here is from genome assembly GCA_964567775.1 of uncultured Bacteroidales bacterium. Classification (GTDB taxonomy): domain Bacteria; phylum Bacteroidota; class Bacteroidia; order Bacteroidales; family CAIWKO01; genus CAIWKO01. The sequence goes on along the minus strand of CAZMPB010000101.1, from coordinate 1,357 downwards.
GATGCCTTTGTTCTATCCCGATTGGAGCATCGGCTCATTGCTTTATATCAAGCGTTTCAGGGCATCCTTCTATTACGACCATGCGTTTGTTACGGATAAATATGATCATCATTACACGCTGAGTTCTGCCGGTATTGCTGTACTTGCCGATTTTCATCTTTTACGTTTTCTGGCGCCGCTTAGCATGGGAATCCGCACTACATACCGTTTCGATAACGGTAATGTTCTTGCTGAATTTGTTTACAGTGTAAATTTCGACCAGTTGATGTTCAGGCGTGGTTTTTCACGAACAGGTATTTGATTTTATTGTAAATTTGTTGAAAATTACGGGTGTGAATTCTCTGTATACTCTTTCGGGAACTATATGTAACCAAAGAAAAGCGCTGTTTCCCATCGCGTTTTACATCATTTTATTGTCATTTTTTTGTCCTGCTTTTGGATATGCCCAAAGCGATACCGTCATGGTAAAGTATACCCGCGATTTTAAATTCAACGACGGGATATACCAGAATTTTAAAGAATTAAAAAACAATAAGCCCTCCCTGGTCGAATTTGAGATTGTCAGGGATAGAATCTACGGTGAAGATGGTAGCATATCTTTGCGGTACCCTTGCCCCGACTCCATAGGGAGCAAAAAAACCTGTGTGATTGACGAGTGTTTTGGATATAGTAAAAATGGAATATTATATATGTATCAGGGTTATTCAGGATATTATTACCGCATGTTTATGGTCGGGGCTTTATCGCATTACATTGCCTTCAGCAAAAATAGGATGGGCGACATGTACTTCTCAACCGAGCCTATAGCCTATGTAGGCTCATCAAATGATTATTCGGAATTTCTACTCGACTTTGAGACAGGAGAAACATTTCATTTTAACTACAAAGATTTCTGCGATTTTTTAAAAATCCATGATGAAGAGCTTTATCAGGAGCTTCAGAAAACTAAGCAAAAACGAAAAATGATCCATCATTTTTTGCTGAAGTATAACGAGAAGCATCCGGTCTATTTTCCGGTTTACAAATAAAAAAATTATGAAGATAGCTGTATTCGGCTCCACAGGCCCATCGGGCCAGCTCATTATAAAATCTGCGCTGTCCAAAGGGTATGAAGTGGTGGCTTATGCCCGCGACCCATCAAAAATAAGATTTCAGGATAAAAATTTAGTGATCGTTAAAGGGACTCTTCACGATGTGGCGGCTATTGAAAGCGCCGTCAATGGAGTTCATGCAGTTGTAAGCATACTCGGGCCCAGCAGCAATGTAAAGACTACAGAGCTTAGCGATGGCACTCAGCATATCATTAATCTGTAACTCCGCCAACTCATTACGTAATATTTATTAACAAAATATCAAC
>CAZMPB010000100.1:0-11549 GCA_964567775.1 uncultured Bacteroidales bacterium | reverse complement strand
GTTGACTAGCCTGCGGGCAAATGGAAAGCGCCCCGGCCACCCGCGGAAGGCGGGCGCAGACGGGATTCGGGATTCGGTCAGCGCGACACCATTCTGAATTCTGACTTCTGACTTCTGACTCCTGACTTCTGACTCCTGACTCCTGACTCCTGACTCCTGACTCCTGACTTCTGACTTAATCGCTTAATTTCCCTTTTTCCCTTCAGATAATCATCCCCGCCCCCACCGTCTCATTGGTGATTTCATCTATCAGAATAATACTGCCGGTAGCGCGGTTGACCTTATATTTATCAAAAAAGAGAGGATGTAATGTTTTTATTGAAACCCTTGCTATATCGTTCAGGCCGACCTCCTGAATGCCTTCAATTTTTCTACGGGTATTCACATCAATGATGTACAAAAGATCTTTTATATAACAATGGATATCACGGGTAGTGTGCTTTATAAGATATTTAGCCCCGGGAATAAGTTTTTTTACATTGCACCAACATAACATGATATCGAACTCTTTGGAAATTTCGGGAATGTTGTCCTCACTCACGATCATGTCGCCACGGTTAACTTCCAAATCGTCAGTAAACCTCATGGAGACGGACATTGGCGGAAATGCTTCCTCCACATTACTTTCATAAAAATCAATGGAACTTATTTGAGTAATTTGTTTCGACGGAAGCACCATGACCTTATCACCTGCCTTAAAAACCCCGCCGGCCACACGACCGGCATAAGCAAGGTAATCGTTAAATCCATCATTTGACCGCAGGACATACTGAACAGGAAAACGGCCATCGGTCAGATTTTCATCCCTGCTGATGCTGATGTTTTCCAGCAAATTTATCAAGGGGCCTCCTTTGTACCATGGCATTTTGATAGAGGGGGTCACCACATTATCGCCATTGAGGGCACAGATAGGAATAAAAATAATATTCAGAAAATCCAGTCCGGATAAATAATTATTAAAATTTGACCTGATCATTTCAAAAATATCCTCCCGGTAATCCACCAGGTCCATCTTGTTGACACATACCACAATATGTTGTATTTTCAGCATGGATACAATAAGTGAGTGTCTGCGTGTTTGTTCCACAACACCTTTTCTTGCGTCAATAAGTACCAGGGCGAGATCGGCATTAGAAGCGCCGGTGATCATATTACGTGTGTATTGAATATGTCCCGGAGTATCGCTGATGATAAATTTTCGTTTTTGAGTAGTAAAATAACGGTAGGCCACATCAATCGTAATACCCTGCTCCTGTTCGGCACCCAGCGCATCGGTTAGCAAGGCAAGGTTCACATTGGTGTCGCCCCGTTTTTCGCTGGCCTGCCATATCGCCATGAGCTGATCTTCAACGATGGACTTGGAATCATACAGCAGGCGGCCTATCAACGTGCTTTTTCCGTCATCAACGCTCCCGACGGTAACAAAATGGAGTAACTCCTTATTTATATAATCTTCTGTCTTGTTTTTCTGCATCGGTCAATCAAATTATAAGAAATCTTCTTTTTTCCTGCCCTTCCGGCACAATCCTTTACATTGCACATCAGAACAGATAAACATTCCTGTCGTGTGACAATTATATTTCATCAATTATTTCTTTGACATTCCTTGCCTTTGAAAGCGTAGCCCGACTGTTTGTCATATCTCCCACGGTCCGGAACCTCACATGCAAATTCTGAACTTTTTCGCCTGTTTTTAATTTCATAAAATCAGAATATGCATAGATCAAGCCATCGCGGATGAAACAATCACGGTCGTGCGAAAAGTATAAGGACGGCATTTCAATATTTTCCTGTAAAATATATTGCCACACATCCATTTCTGTCCAATTGTTCAATGGAAACACCCTGAAATGCTCGCCCGGCTTAATTCTTCCATTGAAAATGCTCCAGAGTTCTGTTCGCTGATTTTTCGGATCCCACTGGCCAAACCCGTCCCTGATTGAAAAAAAACGTTCTTTACATTGATCATTTTCATCTTCCCGACGGGCACCAGTCACGACAGCGTCAATATTAAATTTTTCGATCGTATCCATCAAAGTGAACTTCTGTATAACATTGCGGCTGGCATTATATCCGGCCTCTTCTGCAACCTTTCCGGAATCAATGGTATCCTGAACATAAGCAACCATAAGCCGTATGCCGGTATTTTCAACAAATTTATCCCTGTATGCAAAGGTTTCGGCAAAATTATGTCCAGTGTCGACATGCAACAATGTAAAAGGTATTTTTGCAGGCCAGAAAGCCTTACGGGCAATATGTAGCATTACAAAGGAATCTTTTCCGCCGGAAAAAAGCAGCACAGGATTTTCAAACTGCGCAGCAACTTCACGAATCACATATATTGAGTCAGATTCAAGAAGCCTGATATAGTTTAAACGATAATTCATAAATGCACTATCAATGTCTGATCAGCAGAATAATATTCTTTGTAAATAAAACAACATATTTGCCATTAATAGGTATATTTGTCGTGATTTTTCTTCATATTGGTATATTCTTTGATGACCGAAATGCAAATATAATATTTTTGTACTGACATTTTTATTATCGCAAAATTTAAATAAAAACAGTACGATTAACTTATTGATAATATGAACATTAAAAAATCTTTCCTTTTAACAGGCCTGATATGTTTTTTTTTATTTAATTCATGCAGAACTCCTGAGAAAATTACCACCACAGACACTCAAACAATTGATTTTAAAACAAATAACCCAGCCATGATGATACCACATCCACCGATAATCATTTATAAGACGAAAAAGGATTATTCCAAAAATGTCCCAATAACTCTGTCCGCCGACAAAACAACAATTGTGTCGTTTCCAGACATAGGAGACGTGTATTACAACGAAGATCTGGCATACCCGACCAAACTCGCCAGAGGATTTTGGCTCGATAACCGCGGCATTAGTGTAAATTCCGCTTTCATAAAATTCACCTATGAAGAATTCAGCCAGTTGAGCGAAACGCCTTCGCCGGAAATTTTATTCGATCGCATTATTGAAAACGATCCTTTTAAAGAAATGTACGAAATGACCTGTGATAGAGATACTTCTGAAATAAACAAGCTTATCAGATCAGGACTGAAAGAAAATTGTAAAAAAATAAAATAATCACAATTATCATCCGTTATATATCGTAATTTTGCAAAAAATAAATAAAACAAACAACATGAAAAAGTTATTATATTTTAGTGCTATCATCGCTTTTATAGGTGTCGGAAATATTTACGCACAGAAAAAAGCTGTTATCAAATTCGATAATACCGAACACGATTTCGGGCAAATTAAAGAAGAAGCCGGTAAGGTTAAATACCGTTATACTTTTGCCAATAAGGGAAATGACACATTAAGAATAGTAAGCGTGAAACCCTCCTGCGGATGTACTACCGCAGACTGGACAAAGACAGGTGTGGCCCCAAAAAAATCAGGATTTGTTGAAGTGGAATTTGATCCCGCACAAAGGCCCGGGACATTCAATAAGGGTATTGCCGTTACCACGAACGATCCTGCCCTACAAATGGTCAACCTGATTATTAAAGGTGAAGTTATTCCAAAACCAAAAGCGGTCGCTGACGCCTTCCCGGTGGTTGTTGGCAATATGCGCATGGAAACATCGCAATTCAATTTCGGAAATTCAAAAAATACCGAAATCCGTACCGATACGCTGAACATTATCAATGTTTGGAACAAACCCATGACCTTAGGCTTTAAAGATATGCCAAACTATATCACAGCTAAAGCGATTCCCGAGATACTGAAGCCCAACAAGACAGGAATGATAATCATAACTTATGACGTAGCCAAACGTAATGAGTGGGGATATGTTTTCGACAGAATAACCCTGGCAACCAACGACAGTTTACAGCCCGATAAAACCATCAATATCAGCCAAAACATTTCCGAAGATTTTTCGAACCTGACTCCCGAACAACTTGCCAAAGCTCCAAAAATCGTATGGGAAAACACAACTTTTGATTTTGGTACTGCAAAACAAGGTGATAAAGTGGAATGTTCCTTTGTATTCAGAAATGAAGGAGAAAACGACCTGATCATACGCAAAGTAAAAGCGAGCTGTGGATGTACAGCTACCAACCCTGAAAAAACCACCCTGAAAAAAGGCGAAGAAAGCAAGATCAATGCAACTTTTAATACCGCGGGCAAATCCGGCAAGCAATATAAAAGTATTACGATCATCTCTAACGACCCCGTAAATTCTACTACCATGCTGAGTATTCAGGGCACTATAGACCAACCGGCTCCGGCAGAAAACCCTCAGAAATAATTTATTTTATTAACATCCATACAAGCCCTGGACTAAATCGTTCAGGGCTTCCTTTTTTCATTGTAACCCTACCGCTCTGAATAACAAAAATTATAAACGATGGGGCTTTTTCATGGTTTTTATAGTATCTTTATTTTTACAAAAAGAATTTTTTTGTAAAAAAACTTCTGCAAACAAACGAAAGATGCGGCAATGAGCGATTCAAAAAAAGGCACTTCGGGAAAATCACGCAAGCTAATTACACAAAGGGGGTTTCAACTTTTTTCTTTTTTGATAAGCCTTTCTACGCTGCTGCTTGTTGTTTATGAAACAGGGTTCCCCACTCCGCTGATAACTTTCCATACCATTAAAAACTACTACTTTGCCGCTCTGGTATTGTTTCTGCTTTTCACTATTGGCCGGTATGTGTTCTTTTTCCCTAAAAAACAAAGGAAGATGGTTTGGATTTTCGATCTTTTATTTATAAGCTCAATACTAATTTTAATCATTAAAAAAATATTTTTCAATAACACCTCCATCGAATTCCTGCTTTTCTTCGAACACCACCTATGTATATATTTTCTGATATTTTATTCTTTTTTTAAAGAACTCTCTTTGCTAAGCATAGGCCTTATTTCAAAACATTTTAACCCTGCCCTGATTTTTGTGATAAGTTTTTTAATGCTAATAATTTCCGGCACTTTACTCTTGCTGCTGCCAAATGCTACTACAAGCGGCATTAGCCTGATGGATTCTCTTTTTACCTCCACAAGTGCTGTTTGTGTTACCGGATTAACCGTGGTTGACACCGAATTTTGCTTTACCTTTTTTGGGAAAATTATAATACTATGTCTTTTTCAGGCAGGTGGACTGGGAATTATGACTTTTACCAGTTACTTCAGCTATTTTTTCAAGGGGAAGCCAACCTACCACAGCCAACTAATGCTCAGTGATATGGCAAATTCAGAATCACTTTCGGAGTTATTCGTCGTTTTAAGAAGGATCATTCTGGTGACCCTTTTAATAGAAGCCGCCGGTGCTTTTTTAATTTTCTTCCAGATACCCCATCGTGCTGGTATGAGTTCAGGCGATATGATTTTCTTTTCTGTTTTTCACTCGGTTTCAGCTTTTTGCAATGCAGGATTTTCAACATTGTCGGACAATTTTCATGACATTAATTTCAGGTTCAACTACCCTGTTCATTTGATTATATCCTTCCTTATTATTTTTGGAGGATTGGGGTTTCCAATAATTTTTAATTTTCTTAAGTACATCAATCACTTAATTATCAACAGGATATTTCGCCTCAACAAAAGAAGGGAGTATATCCATAAGCCATGGGTAATTAATATCAACACCAGGATTGTTACCATCACGACCTTAGTTTTACTCGTGGCAGGAACTATTGTATTTTTTATTCTGGAATACCATAATACGCTCAGCGAACATCATGGGGCTGGGAAAATAGTAACCTCCTTTTTCAGCATTGTATCTCCGAGAACAGCAGGATTTAATTCCATAAACTACGGCATGCTTCACGTTTCAACAGTTCTTGTGATCATATTGCTAATGTGGATAGGAGCTTCGCCGGCATCCACAGGCGGTGGAATAAAAACAACCTCTTTTGCCCTGAGTTTGCTGGGTATTTTTAGTTTGGCAAAAGGTAAAGACCGTGTAGAGGTATTTCGCAGGCAGGTATCCGACTCATCGCTCAGAAGAACATCCGCAATAATTTTTCTCTCGTTTATCACTATCGGGATATCTGTATGCTGTGTTTCATTTTTTGATTCGGAAAAAAAACTTCTTGATATTGTATTTGAGTGTTTCTCAGCTTATGGTACTGTAGGACTGTCTCTTGGTATTACCCCACATCTTTCGGAAGCTTCCAAGCTGATACTCTCTATCACTATGTTTCTGGGCAGGGTTGGAACTCTGACTATACTCATCGCTTTCTTCAAAAAAATACAGCATACAGGTTATCATTACCCCACTGAAAATATTTTGATAAATTAACCAAAGGGCAAGTAATACCTTTGCGTATTCAGGGTTAAAAAAAACTATTCCCATCAAAATTATAATGTAATTTTATGGCCACTATTTATGACCCGGATATTTTATAGTATTTTTGCTTAGATAAAAAAGGAAATTAGTGCAGACATGATTGATACCACAAATGATTTTCCGGAAAAAACGCGTAAGGATACCATCCACAGGTGGTTTCAGATCATATCGTTTGCGATAAGTTTTTTGGCGGTTTTGCTGGTATTCATAGAAATCGGGTTCCCTTCTCCGAAAATATCTTTTCACAACTTAGAAAAATATTATATCATCGCTTTGTTGCTCCTTTTGCTTTCGACCTTTGTACGTTACACATCGTACAGACCCCAAAAACAAAACATAGAACTTTGGATATTTGATATTCTTTTTGTTATTTTAAGCACTTTTCTTATTGTCAAAAAAATTTTTTTGTCTGATAGCACCGACGAATGGCTGGCGATTTTCGACCACCGACTTTGGTTTTATTTCCTGTTGTTTTATGTATTTTTTAAAGAAATCTCTTTGTTTGGCCCGGAGTTATTTTCCAGAAGGTTCAACCCTGCCCTGATTTTTGTGATCAGTTTCCTTCTGATGATTTTTATTGGCGCCTTGTTGCTGTTGCTGCCAAACGCCACTACTTCCGGGATAAGCTTTATAGATTCGCTGTTTACTTCAACCAGCGCTGTCTGCGTTACCGGGCTTACCGTGCTGGATACCGGACAAAACTTTACTACTCTCGGCCAGATTATTATTTTGTTCCTGATACAAGCCGGCGGAGTTGGTATTATGACCTTTACCAGCTATTTCAGTTATTTTTTCAAAGGTAAGTCAACCTTCCACAGCCAGCTCATGATCAGCGACCTGGCAAATTCCGAAACCTTGTCGGAATTATTTGTAGTCCTGAAGCGAATAATTTTTGTCACCTTTATCATTGAAGCGGCAGGAGCCATGATGATTTTCACCCAGCTACCCGAAAGCACAGGCATGAGCATTGCCGATAAGATATTTTTCTCGGTATTTCATTCCATTTCGGGTTTTTGCAATGCCGGATTTTCCACACTGTCAAGCGGTTTTCAGGATATAAATTTTCTTTACAACTATCCCTTCCTGATTACCATGTCGGTTCTGATAATAGCCGGCGGCTTAGGCTTTCCAATCATATTTAATTTTTTAAAATACATAAGACACCTTATTGTCAACCGGATATTCCGCCTTAACAAATACCGCGAATTTATACACAAGGCATGGGTGATAAATATCAATACCAGAATTGTCGTTTTCACCACCTTATTTTTGATCCTGACATGCACCCTGGTTTTATTTGCAATGGAATACCACCGCAGTCTTGATGAGCATGGATGGGTTGGAAAACTGGCAACTTCATTTTTTAATATCTCCTCACATCGCACGGCGGGCTTCAATTCAATAGACTTATCAGCGGTTCAAGTTCCCGTAATATTTATGATTATTTTGCTGATGTGGATCGGCGCATCACCCGGATCTACTGGGGGCGGTATCAAAACAACCACCTTTGCCATCAGTATACTCAATATTATCAGCCTGGCGAAAGGCAAAGACAGGGTTGAAGTGTTTCACCGTCAAATAGCTGAATCATCCCTTCGCCGCGCCGCGGCAATCATCATGCTTTCGTTTGTTATTATCGGCCTTGCCGTTTTTGGAGTTTCGTTTTTTGATCCGGAGGAAAAAATCCTTGACATAGTATTTGAATGTTTTTCGGCTTATGGCACATCAGGGCTTTCTCTGGGCCTCACGCCAAATCTTTCGGACGCCTCGAAGCTCATCATCTCCATTACCATGTTTCTCGGCAGACTTGGAACATTGACCGTGCTCATCGCCTTCTTCAAAAAAATACAACATTCCAATTATCATTACCCCACTGAAAATATTTTGATAAATTAACCAAAAAAAATCATGAAAATAGTTGTTATCGGACTTGGAAATTTCGGATCCACATTAGCCATGAGGCTCACACAGATGGGACATGAAGTTATTGGTGTTGATAAAGATATGGGAAAGGTGCAGATGATAAAAGATGACATCACCCACTCCATGTGCCTCGACAGTACGGATATTCATTCGGTAGGGGCGCTCCCTCTCAAAGATACCGATGTTGTCGTTGTCAGCATAGGCGAAGATATCGGGGCAGCGATTATGACTACTGCACTGATGAAACAACTTAAAGTCTCGCGCCTTATCAGCAGGGCGATATCGCCTTTACATGCCACAGTGCTGGAAGCCATGGGTGTTGAAGAGATCATGCACCCTGAACAGGAAACAGCTATCCGCCTGGCAAAAAAACTTAACCTCACCGGATACGTGGATTCTTTTGAAGTTACCAGCGACCACAATGTAGTTGAGATTGTGGCCCCTGCTTCTTTTGTGGGAAAAACATTACAGGAATTAAACCTGACGCGCAAATTCAATATCATTGTGCTTACGACTATAAAAATAAGCAGCAGCATTAACCTATTGGGGCTGAAAAGCAAAAAAAGAGTTGTAAATGAAGTGGCAAGTTCAGATACAAAGATTTCTGATGGAGATATCCTGCTTATATACGGCAGCGTAAACGACATTAAAAGGATGGTCAGGGAGGAAGAATGACCTTTCAATAAAATGCGGTAAATCAGAAAGGCCCGTTTTTTTAGGAAATGAAGCCAATAATAACATCGTTTACATTTTTACTAATTTCAACTGATTAGTTTTTCATACTTTTGCACCTCGTTATATTATGAATTTCGAAAAAATCAGATCAATATTAAAGACCAAAACTATTGGTATTGCCGGATGCGGGGGCCTTGGGTCCAATTGTGCCGTTGCCCTGGCTCGTGTTGGTATTGGAAAACTCATCATTTGTGATTTTGATATCATCGTGGAAAGCAACCTAAACCGGCAATATTTTTTTTACGACCAGATCGGACAAAAAAAAGCGCATGCTTTAAAAGAAAATATCCATCGTATAAATCCTGCTGTAACTATTGAAGCACATGACATTAAACTGGATCCGGAAAATATTTTTGAATTGTTTTCCGGGTGTGATATTATTGTCGAAGCTTTCGACAGGGCTGACATGAAAAAAATGATCATCGAAACGGTCTTAAATAAAATGCCTGATTTGCCTTTGGTATCAGGCATCGGACTATCGGGCTGGGGAAACAGCAATGCCATTCAGGTGAAACAGTCCGGAGATTTATATGTTTGCGGCGACGGTATCAGCGAAGCAACCGAAGACAATCCGCCATTGGCGCCACGTGTGGGTATTGCTGCCAACATGCAGGCCAATACGGTGCTCGAAATACTTTTAGGAAAAAATATTTAGCACAATGAATATCACGCTCAACAATAGCCAGGAAGTTATTGACAAAGAAACCCTCACCGTGGCAGAACTGCTGCAGATAAAAAACTTCACTTTCAAATTACTCATTATCAAGATTAATGACAAGGTGGTAAAACAGCAGGAATATGCAAATACTGAGATCAAAGATGGGGATGATGTTATCGTGTTACATTTGATCAGCGGGGGATGAAAAACAGCATAAAAGTAATTTTACAAAAACTGCTCGGTTTCGACAGGTATCTTTTCCTTTTTTCCATTTACATCATTCATTCATTAAAATGGAACAAAAAAGAAGGCGATTTTGTCTTTTTCAGGAATATGATCCCTGACGGAGGTATCATTCTTGATATCGGTGCCAATATCGGTGTTATGTCCATACACCTTGCACGTACCCATAAAAATTCGGAGATCATCTCTTTTGAGCCGATACCTGATAACATAAACTGCTTTAAAAAGATCATCCGCCATTACAAATCAGCCAATATTACACTGATCGAAAGTGCATTAGGCGACAGCACGGGAACCATTGAGATGGTAATGCCTGTACACCGGTCGGCCAGGCTTCAGGGACTTAGCCATGTAATTCATCAAAGCATCACAGATAATAATGAAGGAGACAGGTTTGTGACCCCGGTTACCACACTGGATAACTTCTTTCAGAAAATGAATACAGGAAAGCCTGTCAATGCAATAAAAATTGATGTCGAAAACTTCGAATATTTTGTTTTGAAAGGCGCCATAGAGACACTCAAAAAAAACAAACCTATTATTTACTGCGAGCTTTGGGAGAATAAAAACCGCGAAGACTGCTTTTCTTTGGTCACCGAACTCGGATATGATATCTTTGTACTGAGCGAAAAAAGCCTTTGTAAATTTGATCTTTCCAAACATAAAACCCAGAATTTTTTCTTTATTCCCCAATAACCGGTATAAAATTCCTGCATGAACAAGAAATTCATCACAAACCTGATCATCCTGCTTTTCCTGAACCTGCTTATCAAGCCGTTCTGGATACTGGGAATTGACAGGGGTGTGCAAAATGCTGTCGGTGCACAGGAATACGGTCTGTATTTTGCAATTTTTAATTTCACCTTCCTGTTCAGCATATTGCTCGACATGGGCATTACCAATTTCAACAACAGGAATATCGCTCAGAACAATCACCTGCTCAACAAATATTTTTCGAGTATCGTCATTTTAAGGTTTCTTTTAGCTGTCGTTTACTCGGTCATTACCTTATCGGCAGGGCTTATCATCGGTTACGACGGCCCGCAGATGATGATGTTGGCCATATTATGTTTCAACCAGTTCCTCATCTCATTTATACTTTACCTGCGTTCTAACATTTCCGGGCTTCACTATTTCAAAACCGACAGCATCATTTCTGTTCTGGACCGTTTTCTTATGATTGCTATATGCGGAATACTTCTATGGACTAATATTACAGGCAGACCATTCCAAATCGAATGGTTTATTTTCACCCAGACTTTTTCATATATTGTGACAGCATTGGTGGCACTTGCGATTGTCGTAAAGAAAGCCAAATTCCAAAAACTAAAGTGGAACTTCCCGTTTTTTATCCTGATCATCAAACAGAGTTTTCCTTTTGCGATCCTGGTGTTGCTGATGGCATTTTACAACCGCATCGATTCTGTTATGATAGAACGTATTTTGCCTGCACCACAAGGAGAGCAGCAGGCAGGCCTGTATGCGTCGGCTTACCGCTTACTCGACGCGGTAAATATGGTAGCTTATCTATTTTCGGTGATATTGTTGCCAATGTTTGCCCGCATGATAAAATTAAAGGATAATATTGAAAAACTCGCAAGGTTGTCATTTACATTATTATTTCTTCTTTCTGTAACTATCGCTGTCGGATCATTTTTCTTCC
>CAZMPB010000099.1:0-11612 GCA_964567775.1 uncultured Bacteroidales bacterium | reverse complement strand
GCTGCTAATGATATCTGTCAACCAAATCTCAGTTCATTTTACCGGGGAATATCTTTTTGATAACGTCGCTTTTGTAGTGAATGAGCGCGACAGGATAGGCCTTGTCGGAAAGAATGGTGCGGGAAAAACAACCTTGCTGAAGATCTTTGCCGGCCTGCTTGAACCTGAAAAAGGATCGGTGGCCTACCCTTCGGGAACTACCATCGGTTATCTGCCGCAGGAACTCATCACCGGAAGCCGGAAATCTGTTCTTGACGAAACGCTCACCGCCTTTGATGAAGTGAAAAGTATTGAAAAAACCATCAAAAAACTTGCTGAAGAACTTGCTCACGTTACCGATTATAGTTCTGATGCTTATGGAAAGCTGGTTGATAAACTGAACCGGGCCAACGAGCAGTATAAGATACACGGTGGAGAGACCATACAGGCCGATGCGGAACGGGTGCTGACAGGTTTGGGGTTTGATCATGCTGATTTTGAAAGATGTATGAGCGAATTCAGCGGCGGGTGGAAGATGCGTGTTGAAATTGCCAAGCTGCTTTTAAGACAGCCATCGTTGCTCTTACTCGATGAACCTACCAACCATCTTGATATAGAGTCCATACAATGGATGGAGGATTTTCTGCTCAGTTATAAAGGCGCTGTGATCCTGGTTTCGCACGACAGGGCTTTTCTGGACAATGTAACCATGCGCACCGTCGAGATCTCTTTAGGCAAGATATACGATTATAAAGCTTCGTATTCCGACTATGTGCTGATGCGCGAAGAACGTCTCGAAAGCCAGATCGCCACTTATAATAATCAGCAAAAACAGATCGAACAGATCGAAAGTTTTATCAGGCGGTTCCGTTATAAATCCACCAAGGCACGCCAGGTTCAATCAAGGGTGAAAATGCTCGAGAAAATGGATAAGGTCGAAATTGACGAAAGCGATGCTTCGTCCATACGATTTTTGTTTCCCCCGGCGCCATCATCAGGCAAAGTGTCGGTGCATATCGAGAAAGTTTCGAAAAACTATGGATCAAAACAAATACTTTCGGATATTGATCTGATCGTTCCCAAGGGTGAGAAGATCGCTTTTGTCGGCAGAAACGGCGAGGGTAAAACCACCCTGGTGAAGATATTATTGAATCAGATCGAATTTACAGGTAAGGTGGCCCTTGGCCATAATGTGATTGCAGGGTATTATGCGCAGAACCAGGTCGAAATGCTGGACGGCGAAAAAACAGTTTTTCAGACCATTGATGATGTTGCCGTTGGCGATATCAGGCCAAAGATACGTGCGCTGCTGGGTAGTTTCCTTTTTGGCGGCGACACCATTGATAAAAAGGTAAAAGTGCTCTCAGGCGGCGAAAAATCGAGGCTGGCCCTGGCAAAAATGCTGCTGTCCCCGGTCAATTTGCTTGTGCTGGATGAGCCGACCAATCACCTTGATATGGTTTCCAAGGATATATTGAAAAATGCCCTGATACGTTACAACGGGACACTGATCCTCGTTTCGCACGACAGGGATTTTCTGCAGGGACTGACAACAAAGGTCTACGAGTTTAAAAACAAAGTGATCAAAGAATACATCGGTGATATCTATTATTTTTTGAATTCAAAAAAAATAGATTCGCTCAAAGAACTTGAACGGAATAAAACGCACAAACCCATTGAAAACAAGCCGCTTGTTATCTCGGACAATAAGCTGAACAGGGAAAAGAAAAAGGATATTGAGAGAGAACAGCGTAAGGTCCTCAATAAAATCTCATCCTGCGAACAGCTGATCGAACGCCTTGAAACTGACATTGAAAAGATTGACAAAGTACTTACCGATCCTGAAAAATATAAAGAAGCCCTGAACGATCAAAAGATATTTGAAAACTATCAAAAACTCAAATACCACTTGAAAACCGAAATGGATAAATGGGAGACCTTACATAAAGATCTGGAAGCGTTTAACTCGAAAAATATTTGATTCTGCGATCAAAAAACAAAAAAATAGAAGGTTGTCACCACAAAAGACCAAATAATAACAGAGGCGCTGAGATAGACCAGTGTGTATTTGTTTTTGTAGTAATATTTATTTGCAAAAAATGATACTAAAGGGATCGCGATCAGGGTAAAAGAGCAGATCCCGATAAGCCCCCACTTTTTTTGGATTTTTTTCAAATAGGTTTTAAGTTCCCATTTTGAACCGGCATTAGTGCCGGAAGTGTTCTTCATGGTCTGGACTGCCGCTTCTGTTTTGTTTTTTTTTGCAAATATCCGGCGCAGGTGGCGTCTGATCTTTCTTTTGTAAAACCTGATGAGTACCCCGCTCAGGTGATAAAACAGGAATATCCCGATAATACCGCTTATGGCTGTGATGGCTACCGTTTCGAAATAGCCTAAACCCATTTCGATGGAGAGCACGGGGGCAAAAATTAATTTAGCTATGCTCAGTATTACAATCTGAATTACCTTGAAAAATGTATCAACTTGGAGCAGCGAGAGAAGTAAAGTCATTTTTTAATGATGAGATGATAGAAATTCAAGACAAAGGTACGAATAACAAAAAAGGAAATGCAAGAAAAAAATTAAATTTTTACACCGTAAGCCAGATCGCCGGCATCACCAAGGCCCGGGACGATATATGCCTGTGCTGTAAGTTCGTCATCTACGGCTCCTACCCATAAAGTAGTGTTTTTTGCCGAAAAATTCTTTTTAATAAATTCCACACCCTGCACACTGGCGATAATGGCGACTATATGTGTATGTGTCGGTTTTCCCTTTTCAAGAAGGGATTTGTGGGTCAGCACCAGTGAGGCGCCGGTAGCCAGCATGGGGTCGGCAAGGATCAGCACCCTGTCTGTAAGATCCGGGCTAGAAGTATATTCCACCCTGATGTCAAATTGCCCGTCTTTGTAATGATATCTGTAAGCTGATACAAAAGCGTTCTCGGAGCCGTCGAAAAAGTTCAGCAGCCCTTGGTGTAAAGGCAGTCCGGCACGCAAAATCGTGGCTAACACCGGGTAATTTTTCAATACGGGAACCTCGGCAACGCCGAGCGGGGTTACTATTTCTTTTTTTACGTATTCAAGCTCCTTGCTGATCTCATAAGCGATGATCTCGCCAAGGCGCTCAAAGTTCCGGCGAAAACGCATACTGTCTTTCTGAATTTCAGCATCGCGTATCTCCGCTATATACTGATTAACGATTGAATTCTTTTCTCCTAAAATTTTTACCATTTTAATGATTTTAAGATTCTTTGCTAAAGTAATTATTTTTTTATCTTAAAAAATAATTTTAAAGATTTAATTATAACCCCGGGCAGTCTGCTGAACTCAATTTTTGTATAATTTTTTTCTGTTGCTCCAAAGTTGCGGTAAAATCGGGCAAGCGTTTCGTTGTCGGAACCTTCATAGTCGAGTATGAGAGGAGTGTCGGCATGGGCTTCAATAAACCTGTCGACCAGATAATGCATGGCATGGTGTTTTTTTGCTTGATCACTGCTGGCCGAAAATAGAAAAACAGCTTTGTTGCATCCTCTTACGAAAAGCACACCGGCATAGAGCTCATCGCCCGAGTATACCTGCCACAACTCTTTGCAGGAATTGTTTGTAGCCGCATCAAAAATTTTATGAAGAACCTGATAAAAATCTTTTGGCAAGGAACCGATTTTTGTTTCCCGTGTTGACCTGAAAAGCCCGATCAGGTCGTCAATGTTTTCTGATTTTCGGATACTGAAAAAATTTCCAGGTATTTTTTTCAGGTTCCTGCGGAGGTTCTCAGAATAAGACCTGAGAAGTTCGGGATAAGGCCTGCTGAGGTCGAGTTCCAGGTTCGTGTGCTGCTTCCGGGTGATATTCAGCGTCTCAACAGGGTTGTAGTGGTTCAGGAGGATCTCAGCATATTTGAATTTCGGGGGTATGGCCTTTACGAACGCCTCCACCTTTGACGGTGTTATTATACAGGCTGAGAAAATACCCAGTTGCTGGATCAGTGAAGGCGGAAAGATATAAGAGAGGCCCAGCTTTTTCCGGTAGGGCAGGGGCATTACAAAACAATAATCATCTTCTATCAGAGCATCCCATTGTTCACAGGCACTGTCGAGGTACCAACTGAAGGCAAAAATATTTCCGTTGACAGAATTTTCGATACATGCATTCCATTTATTTTTCTTTATCTCGCTGTATGGCAGGTATTTGATCATCCGGTTTGTCTTATTTTTTATATGGTTTGGAATTTTGTGATTTCAAAGATAAATTTTTAATCAAAAAGGATAGGATTTCAGTCAATTTTTATTTGTTCTAGGCTTGCCTGAGGAGCGGACAAAAAGCCTGAAAGTATGTTTCATCTTTCGGTTTTTTTCATACAATAACGGGCTTTTCGGCTATCGCTTAAGTATTGGCAGCAGTTTTACTTTTCTTACTGAACTCCCTTAGCATAGTCATTTCGTAATCGGCAAATTAAGGTAATATTATTTTTTTTCGTGTGCCCAAGCTTCCTCTTTTTTTGCGAGGCAATCAAAGTCCCATGTTTCTGTAACCTTCATCCTGCAGCTTTGTGTACGCTGCGATCAGAATTTTCTCTTTATATTAGCGCTTTAGCTTAAAGAGGCCGAATGTCAATAGCTGTTTCATCAGAGTTTAATAAATTCCACTCTGCGGTTAAGAGCTTTATTTGATGGTGTATCGTTGGGCGCCACAGGTATTGTTTCGCCAGCCCCGTCGGTAATCAGACGATCGCCTTTTACACCATAACTTTTTATTAGTTCAGCTTTCACCGAAGCGGCTCTGCGTTTTGAGAGGTCAAGATTGGCCGCGTCAGCGCCATCACTGTCGGTATGACCAACAATCTTTACTTTTACATTGGGGACTTCGTTCAGAATGCTTGCTATTTCTTTCAAGGTGCCGTATGACTCGGCTTTTACTACATCCTTATTTACATCGAAATAGATACCGTAAGTCACCAGCTTCCCTTCTGTCAAAAGTTTGTTTCGTACATCCGGCGAGGCGGTTGTTATTTTTATTTTACTAACATAGGCACTACTAGACGCCCCACGGTATAATTCGAAGCAAAACCGGTTAAATTTGCTGCCTTCGTAAAGATTTGTCGGCATATCGAGAACTTTGGCTCCTTTATGGTATATCCTGACTCTGCGTTTCTGCACCCAGATAATGACATGGTTCACTTTTTCCTGTTCCACCGGGTTTAATGTCGAATTGCCGGTAATTTTTGGCTGTCCTGTTTTAAATCCCTGTGTTTCCCATCCGTTTTTCGACATGGTGATTACCAGGCCTGAAGTTGCTTTATCGTAAGGGTTGCTCATTTCCACAAAATTGTTTTCACCGTAAAGGTGAATTCCAAGTGCATAGCGGGGTGCGCCTTTTTTGGGTACCACATCTACTTCGATGATATAGTTTTCAGGGAAATCAATCTTTTTCAGGAACCACCAGTTGCCTTCCAGGGCATTCAGGTTTAACCATTTGCCCTCCGCAACGCTTAGTGTATTAACCTCACCCGATTTGTTCGTAGTCCAAAGTGCAGGGAATTCCCCAACAGCATCTTGTGAAAAATCTTCGTAAAGCAGAATTTTGTCGCCCGGGACAAAGTCGTACTGAGAATATGCCTGCAAACCCATAGATGTGTCCTGGGGATTTGTTTGTGCGAGCGTAACCAGCGGTCCAAGCCCCAAAATAAGCAGGGCAAATAAAAATACTTGCGGTCGGTTCATTTTCGTTCTTTTTAATTGATTATTAAATTTTTTTGGTTTATTTATTTCGTGGGTTATTCTTTTTATCTTTTCTAAAAGGTGTCTTGAAGTTCTGTAAATCAAAAATACAAATTTATTTGATAAAAGCCAAAAAAAAGTCACAGTATAAGTAATCCGAGGCTTTTCGGACTGGACTCAATACAGCATACTAAAAATTCCATTTCGAGGCATATCCATCCGATGGTTGAGCGAAGTCGAAGCCACCGCCACCTTTTTCCTCTATAAAAGAAAAAACAAAAATACAACAGGGTAATGTGTCTAACAATATCTCGATTTATAATCATCACACCCGGCTCGTCACCCTTAATTTTTTGTCACTACAAATGTTTCAGGAGGCAACTCATACTGCTGGATGATCGCCTGGTTTAAGGGGGTTCGCCTCAATAAAATGATGACGGCATCATCTACATAAACCGGCGCCCAGTTGTTGCGGTCGTTAAGCCTTTTTATCAGAAAAGGCTGGCCAAAAGGTGTTTCATCCAGTCGGAAAAAATAAATACAGTTGAAATTGTATTTGGCATTAACCTGCTGCCACACTTCCTCTTTTTCTAGCATGGGGTTGTAAACTTTTTCAAAAAAAACGCTGGAATAAGCCTCAGGCCTGTTATCAACAAAAACCCGCTCTTTCGGGTAAAGGTTGTAAATCAAGTATCCGCCGATATCGTAATTGTTAAAAACGGGGCCTTTGATGCCCGTGGCTTTAAAAAAATCAGCAGAAGCGTTTATGTTATTGTATAATCCAAACCCTGTGGTAACTTTTCTTAACGATAAATAGGTGTTTGTTTTTCCGATACTTATAAAGATCAGTAATACTGCCGCTACCAGCGAAAAAATAGTGAGCCGCTTTATGAAATTCACCCCGTACTTTTCCATTACTTGCATGATCATTACCGGAACATAGGCCAGTAATAAACCCGCCGCGATAGGAATACCCCGTATTGCCTTGAAACCAAGTACAATAAAAAGTAAAAGCAAAACGTGTGCAGGGTTTATTTCCTGTAGTTTGAATTTTGTTTTCTTCAGATAAAGCAGGAACAATACGAAAAAAACTAATGTAATGATTTCATAATGTAGATATTCTCCTTTTCCAAAACGGTTTTGCATGAAAAAAACACTTTGGTTTTCGGCAATCATGTAAGCGTAGTTTTTAAAAATAGTCAGAGGTGTGAGCACACCATGAATGCCATAAGGATTAATAAAACAAGCCAGCACACTCAATCCCAGAAGCAGTCCCATCGGTTTGGCGGCTTCCTTTTTGCGGAGCCACCAGATATAAGCTGCATACACTCCGATGATGATCAGCCCCATCACAAAGAATATGTGTATGTTCACCCATAGCAACTGAAGTATGGGTAAGGTGATCAGCAGTGCTTTGGCAGGAATTTTCTGAGACAAAAAAAGCTCGAATGAATAGATGTAAATGGCGATGAACAGCAAACTGAAGACTTCAGGTCTTATTTCTGTTCTGATGGCTATAAGCGGGATGCAAAGCATAAACAGCAGAAATGCAAGATAGGGGTGGCTTTTCCGTTCCGCTATTTTATAAAATAACAATACGGTCAGCGCAGATAGTAAGCAATAGATGAACGACAAACCGCCGAAACCGATCGTTTTTTGTATCAGATAAAATACAAGCCCGCTGCCCCAGTGGTGGTAGATAACAGGGAAATCAGGTTCGGAAAAAGAGTATAGATTTGTTGACATGATTTTACCTGTGTTCAGTATGACTTCACCGTTTTTAAGGTGCCGCCCGAGGTCGGCGTTCACAAACAAAATTTTTTCCGCGAAAAAAGTAAAAGAGATGATCAGAACCAGTGCGGTTAAAAGTACTCGCATGGCTGGTTTAACGGCTAAAGCCTTTGAAACGGATGCTTTTTTTTCTTGTTTTTTTTTCTTGCTCATACCGGGGGGATTTTTCCCTTTTTGAATTTTCAAAGATACATTTATTTAGGATTTCATGCTGGGGCTGGTATTACCAATTAAGGATAAAAAAATAATTTTGATATTGGTTTTGGCGCGTAGCACCGAAATAATTATAGCACCGAATTTATTATACGATATTTAAGAGGTGCAGCGCACTGTAATATTTGCAACAACGAAGTTATTTCTCGACATCATTTTACGTATAGCCCACCGTAATATTTATATCACCGAAATTCATTGCGCGACATTTCAGGTGCGTTGCAACGAAATATCTATCGCCCAAGAAATTAATTTTATGATGTTTTAGGGACGGCCTGCCTGGCCCGGCAGGCAGGGACTCTGACTTTATGGACAGAAACTAAATAAAACGTATTGAACGTTCCACATTGCTGAAAACTTCCGATGAGCTCAGGTAATCCTCTTCATTATCGGTAAAAGTAAATTCATACAATGCCATTAGTTTGGGAACATAGGTGTACACAGCCGACTGGCATATTCTAATTTTAATTTCATTTTTCCCGTCAGATTCTATTCTGGTGTAAGAGTAGAGCCATTTTAAGCTTTTGTAGCCATCGACTATTACATATTCTTTTATTAGATGGTCGTTCTCGGTTTTAAAATATTGCTTGATAGTTGCTATTGTCCCATTTGTAAGGACATCATATAGTTTTTCAACCTCCATATTATCGGGATCAAATTTGCCCAGTTTATTGGCTTCAAAAAACTCTGATAGGTCGCTTTTGCTTTGATAAATTACGTTAAAGTTTGCAGGTATTATGTCATTAGCCTTTTTATCAACGTATTGATACAGGATGCCTTCGTTAAACAGCCATTTTTGCGGCCTTGCAAAGACAAATTTATGTTTTTCATCCAGCTCAATAGTATATCCCGACGGGCAGGGAGCTCCCTTGATAACTTTCAGCCTGAGCTCCTGTATCTCTTTCAGGTATTCTGAAACCAGGTCTGCTGCCAGTTGTTTATAGATCTGGAATGTGATGGAGGTGAGGAGCAAAGCCGTGAAGACAAAGCCCGCGAACGCCCCGCCTAATTTCCATTCCTTCAGGTTAGCCGATGCCGAAGATTTCAGGATGTTAAAACAAATGTAAGCAACAAATATGCTCACACCAAAGATGACGATCCCTGAAATTATTGCAAAAATCATATTGTTTCTGCCTTTCATAATGGGCCTCCTTAATTTTTTTTATGTTAGTTTCAAATTATATATCCACAAATTTACTATTAAATTTTCCTAAAAAATAAAATTTTTATTAAGTTTTTTTAAAATCCGGACTTTGCGACAGCAGCCTAACTCAGCCTCTGCGGACTAAAACCTAACAGCCTCCCGATACCGATAACTATCGGTACTATCGGGACAGCCTAATAGCCTAATAGCCTAATTACCTAACTACCTCCTCCTTCACTTCAAATAAATATTATGCCGTGCATCCTTATTCCATTGATTCCATTGAATATCCTGGGCGTTTTTTGAAACAGATAAAACACCATCCGAGCCAACGTACATGTATCCTTTGTTGGTAAGGAGCTGCCCGTCAATTTTTCCTTTATTCTGTTGTGTCTTTTGTAATGCTCCGGTGTTGATGTCAAAGGTCTTTACCTCACCTCCTGTGGTTGCAATAATAACTTTTTCATTCGCAACGATGGGTATTTGATTGGGATGTGTTTCGGCGGCTTGCTGCCACAATATTTTTTCGCTGTTCGCATCGAAGGCGCTTATTTTCTCGTTGTCTGAGATGATGACAATATTATTCTTGTATACAACAGGATGTGCGCCGTTATAGTTCATCTGATCATAACAGGTGGGGTTTTCAGTTATTTTTTTAGGTGTAAGCTGTGCCGAATATTTTCTTTGGATTTGTAATGTCTTTCTGTCAAGTACAACCAGTTGTTCTCTGCCATTGACTGCTGCTGTGACATAAATTTTTTTGGGTGTTACCGTAGGCGATGAAACTGCTTTGATGCTTTTTGAGAACAAAGTTTGTTTGCCCGATCCCTTGTCAAACACGTAATAGTTGCCGCCTTGAGAGGCTATGTGAACTTCATTTCCCTCCACCACAGGGCATGCGATCACCTCATTGTCTATCCAGTTGATCCAGTTCATCTTTCCGGTATGCAGGTCAAAGCTGGTAATTACAAAGCTTTCTGCCGGGTTGGCGGGGTTTTCATAGCCATTGTTGTACACTACAAATACGCTGGTGCTGTCTGCAGAAGGCGTAGAATAGATGGTGCCTGCCAGCCATTTGCTCCACAGCATTTTACCCGTGGCAGCATCAAAAGCATACAAAGTACAGGAATAGGTATTTATTAGTAAAACGCCGTCCTGATAAACTATCGGCGATGCTCCCGATTCTCCCAGTTCTATGCCCCACTGATACTCACCTGTAAGGGCTTGCAGGCAATAAAAGTTCGGGGAGTAAAAACCCTCCTGTGTGAATAATCTGTTGCCGGCAATGGTTGAAGTGCCTAAGGGGCCTGAGGTGGCAAAGTCGATATCAAAACCGTTGGCGGTCAACTTCAGATAATTTGATGGTTTTTTTGCAGGGCGGACAGGCGTTTCGTCATGGTTTACCACAAAACCTTTTTCGTTGATATGGCGTTCTGCCATCATGCGTTCGATGGCTTCCGACCCTCTGTACCTTCGGGTGATGCTTGCTGAGGCAAAACCCAGGCTTGATGGTACTTCCACAAGATGTATCCCGCTTTCATATTTTAAATTCACAAGGTAGTTGGTGCCTTTTTCGAGCATAAACTTGCAACTACCGTTTGCATCTGTTATGCCGGCAAAAACCTTTTTGCTGTTTTCTGCATCCAGATAAACCTTTTCATTGGGCAAAGGCTGGTCGTAAAAGTCCACAAGACTGATCGTAAAAAGCATGTGCGTCGAAGTTCCTTTTGTCTGTGTGATGTTTGTCTGAAATATCGTGTCCCCTTTTGATGTTTCTTTTAAACGGGTCCTTTCGTAATACACAACATTTTTGAATTCAGCATTCGGCTTATTGGGAACTGTAAATGTATGGACAGCCTGATTCCCTTCTACATCAACCTCGAAATCCTTATTTACGGGTAAATAAAAAGTGGCAATTCCACCGGCATCGCTTGTTCCTTTGTACTTGACCTTGTCTTTGCAATCGACAATTTCCACCGCAGTATTTGGAACTGCTGTTTCATTATTTTTTCGCAGGTCAATCATAAATTTTACCGCATTGGGTTGGCCTTTAAGCTGTTGTGGTTGCCGGCTTGTAAAAGTGATGCCTGTACGATCATTTTTTATTTTTTCTGAAAATATTTTTTCCGGGTCGTAGGTCACCGTTTTACCTCCTTTTCCTTTGAAACCTTCTGGCAGGTCCAATGTGGCGGCATCTTTAATTTCCAGGTAACTGAAGGTGTATGTCCCGCCTTCGGTCAAGGTAAAAGCGGCAGTTCCCGAACTGTTGGTTTGGGATTTAAGCGTTATATTTTTATCAGCATTTCTTGCAGTTACCTCTATACTTGTCATGGGCTGGTTTCTGGTGGTTTTGACGGTAAAGGTGTATGCGCATCGGGCGTATAATGCTATATCAAAGCAAAAAAGAATTAATGCGAACAATAATTTCTTCATCTGTTTTTAATTAAATTTATTAAAAGGATATAATTGTGAACCCGTTTTATAATAACGAAAGTATTACTTCTGTTATTTCGCTGAGTGAAACAAATTCCGGGTGATTTTTACTAACGTGAAATGGGGAATCTCTTTATTTCAGATTGTTTCTCTTATGTAAATGGTTATTTCCCAAAATATTTCAAAAATAATTACCCATGCGTTTTATAATCCGCTATAAAACTTCAGCCACCACAAAAGTACTCCCGCCAACAAAAATAAGATCCTCTTCTTTGGCGTTTTTCCTGGCTTCTTTCAATGCCATCGAAACCGAGATGTAGGTTTTTCCGATTA
>CAZMPB010000098.1:0-11637 GCA_964567775.1 uncultured Bacteroidales bacterium | reverse complement strand
ATCTGATTCCATGACTGAACCATGATCTGATAATGTTCTTCTGAAGTCAGGTTTTCTTTTTGTGCCTGTTGTTTGTAAAGTTCAGCCTGTTCGTCGACTTTGCTGTCAAAATCTATTTTGCTTATTTTTTCACCACCTATTTTAGCGAAAATTTCCGTGCCTCTTCCTCTTCCGCTTTTTCTAAACAAATCCTGTAGGACAAAGCCTGCAATAGCTACACCTACAAGTATTACAATTAATGCTGAATGTTTACGCAGTTTTCCGATTATTGCCATATTGAAAATTTATTTTAAAGTTTGCAAATGTACAACAATAAATGAAATGTTAAAATAATTTATTCTAAAATCTTATCATTCCCCGCCATCCATAGGTGAATTTGCTCGATACGCTTGTTGCTGGCCCGGATAATCGTGATATCATAAGGAGGGATACGAATTTTTTCCTTTTCGGCCGGGATGCGTTCAAGGTTTTGGATGATGAAACCGGCAAGGGTTTCATATTCATCGCTGACAGGAAGATTTAAAGTGTATTTTTCGTTAAGGTAATCGATTTCCATCCTGCCTGATAAAATAAACTCATGATCACTGATCTGCTTTTCGGCGGGAGAAACGTCATCGAATTCGTCGTTGATCTCTCCGATAATTTCTTCGATAAGGTCTTCAAGTGTTACCATGCCGGATGTACCTCCGAATTCATCCACGACAACGGCCACGCTTTTATGCTGCTGGATGAACATGGGCAGTATCTCTTTTGCCAGCATCGTCTGCGGAACAATAATGATCGGTTTGTTAATGGATTTGATATCTGACGGATTGCTGAATATATCATATGAATGAACATACCCGATGATATTATCAATATGTTTTTTATAAACAAGGATCTTGGAATGCCCGGTATTCACGAACTTTTTTATGAGTTCCTCAATGCTGTCGTTCTCCTCGATGGCAATGATCTCGTTACGGGGAACCATGCACTCGCGCACACGGGTATATGTGAAGTCGATGGCATTCTGAAACATTTGTATTTCAGGCAGATTTTCGGTTTCTGTGTCGGAACTAGAAAATTCTTTCACATAGTTATCAAGGTCGGCATGATTGAACTGGTATTTTTCTGTTTTAAGTTTTACCCTGAAAATATATTCAAGAATAAATTCCGAGATCTCGACAAAAATGAACTGTACCGGGAACAACAGGTAATAAAAGATAAACAGGGGAAAAGCAAAAAATTTTAAAACCCTGTTGGGGTTGATACGAAAGATAGCCTTAGGCATGAATTCTCCGACAAACAATATCAACAGGGTTGAAGTTACCGTTTGAAAGGTCATCACCATGAAATCCGATCTCAGGCTTTGGGGTAAAATATCTCTGATCGGGTTTTCAAGAAGACGTGACATAGCAATACCATAGATCACCAGTGTGATGGTGTTTCCAAGCAGCATGGTTGACACAAAATCCGACGGGTTTTTCTGGAAGATGGAAAGCAAGCGTCCCGAAAACAAGCGGTTTTTTTTGTCCAATTCAATTTTCAACTTGTTCGCGCTGATGAAAGCTATTTCCATTCCGGAAAAAAAAGCCGAACAGACCACGGTGGCAATCGCGATGATGATGAAATTATTCATGCTTTACCGAATGTCCTCGCTTTCTGTTTCATCGGTGTTCACATAAAAGGTTCCTCTCGGCTTTTTAATCACCCATTTCATGAATGAGTCATCAGCATCGAGCCCGTCGCCGTAAAAGACCTTGTCGGCAGTGGTGATTTTTACAAAAACATCCGTGTAAATCCTTCTCGTCTTTTCATCCCATATCAAATGTTCCGTGTTCAGGCGCTCACCTTTTTCGTTTATCACCACAACATCATTTTTCACCTCCATGATGTTTTTTTTATCATACTTGATGGCATATTTTGAAGTGAGATGAGTTTTGACCAGCATGGCTGAATCATAAAAAACGGCATCGATCCCCTGAGGCATTACAATGTATGGGCTTTTGCCGGCATACCTCTTATAAAAGGGAGATTTAATGATGGTCTGGATATGCGCTGAATCGCTATAAATTATTTCAATATTTTTTCCTGTTTCCTGTGGAAATGTATCAGCACTGGTGAGCGCATTGATTTCCTCAATTTTGTTTTTACAAGAAGCGGTTACCAACAAAAGAATAAAAGTAAAAACGATAGTGTTTTTCTGAAAAAAAACCTGTATGTCCATTTTATTAATCCAGCTTTGGCCTGAAAAACCAGAATTCCCTAAATGAAATACCAAGAACAATTCGGAAATAATTTTCTTGCAGGAGGTTTTTATTGATAGTTCCTTTGGCTCCGGCCTCCAAAGCAACGTTGATATTTGTCCGTGTCTTTTTTAAAGGAAACCCTAATCCGACGCTGAACCCAAAATCATTGATCTTTGTGTTGCGGATCTCATAGTAGCTTTGTGAAAAATGAAATCCTGCACGGTAATTTATTCTTTTCAAATAATTACTCAGATCGTTAAACTGAGGCGTATATTCTCCGCCGACAGCTATAGCGTAACTGTTGCCTGTTGAATCAGACAAGCCGAAACTTGTGAATTTTTCCCAGTTTTCCCATTCAAAATCACCCCCGACCATCCAAAGATTTTTCTTTGAAAACACAAACCCGCCCCCCACAGTTAGTGGCAGGTGAATTTTCCCTTCGCCCTGAGATACATTGATTAAAGTATCTTTTACACTCATCGCACTTTCAATACTGCCTGCATATCTTTCGACAATCAGGTTTTGTTTCGCATTCAAGTTCATCGGGAGGTTGAATTTTGTACCAAGAGTCAGCGAATAATTTTTCTTCATAAAGATCTGGTACTGTAGGCCATAATTCATGTAAATGCCGCCGACCTGAACATCATTGGTTGCAAAAACATTAAAGGCATAAGCATCATCAGGAAATTCAATGGTTTTATCTTTATAAATTGTCCCGAACAGATACCCGAAATTAGCTCCCAAAGAAAAGTTTTTGAATGGCCTGAAAGCTAGCCCAATGAATGCCTGGCTTATACCACCGCTCCCGGTGAAATACTCATTATATCTTACATCAGTATTATTATGCAGGGTGTCGGATACAGAAACTTTGTACCCGGTCTTGGAATAAGGAATTAACCCCGCGGACACGCCACACCAGTGAGTGATCGGAAACCCAAACAGGATATGCCCAATGGAGGTATGGTTTGTATAGTTCTGGGTGCTTAGGTTGGTTTTTAGCTCGGTGAATTTGCTGAGTACGCCGACATCGAAGACAAAGGAATTCGTGTCGAAAGAGGTATAGGAAGCAGGGTTGTTCACATTGATAAAACCCGGATTTCTGACAGCTGCATTGATTCCTCCCAAGGATGAAAGGTAAACGGAGTGACTGGTTTGCAATTCTCCGAGACCATAACGGGAATAGGGGGAACTGATGCGGATCTGGGCAAAGCCGGAAGTGCAAAAAAATAAAGAAACCAACAATAAGAGAAAAATTTTATATCTGTTTGATATTGTCATTATAATCCAAAATTATTTTCAGGCCTGATAATACTATATTAGAAACTGCAAATATCTTACTTTTTAGTTTACTGACCAAATATTCCGAATCTCCGCCAGATAGAAGCACTTTCAGATCGGGATATCTTTCTTTATATTGGTTAATTATTCCGTCAATTTCAGCCACAGCGCCATACACAACACCCGAAAGTATTGATTGTTCAGTATTTTTGCCTGTAAGCCGGTATTGTTCGGATAACTCTATTAACGGTAGTTTCCCTGTAAAAGTATGCAAGGCTTTCAATCGCATATTCTGGCCGGGAGAAATGGCCCCTCCGTGATACACCCCCTGTGAATCAACGAAATCATATTTTATACACGTACCGGCATCGATTACAAGAACATTTTTTCGGGGATACAAATAATGTCCCATAACAGCAGCAGCGAGTCTGTCGCTGCCAAGTGTTTCGGGTGTCAGGTAGTTATTGGTGACCGGAACGGGCGTGTCCTGCTCAAGAATAAACATGGGACAACGGGATTTGACAATACTGATAATTTCGACGGGGTTATCAATGACCGAGGCAATAATAGCTGAAGAGATGGGATATTCAGAAAAAATATTTTCGACGGAGGCTGAAATGTTTTCAGCAGTTTTAATAAACACGATTTCGTCATCCGAAAAGACGGCCAGTTTTTGTGTTGTATTTCCCAGGTCGATGACCAGTTTCATTCTGTAATAATTTGAAGCACAAAGGTAAAAAGATAATATGAATATTTTGAAAAATGATGGGCCATGGCTTGAATAGATAATGCATTAGTCGGATCGCTATTAGCCAGGTATATGACAGTTAGTTAATGTGTTATCCATAAATTTTTTCTTTTTTTGCTTAGATTTTTTGATATTAAAAAAATATTGTATTTTTGCAGTCCTTTTTAACAGGAGGCGACGTAGCTCAGTTGGTAGAGCAGAGGACTGAAAATCCTTGTGTCACTGGTTCAATTCCAGTCGTTGCCACAAAAAGCACATCGCGAGATGTGCTTTTTTTATTTAATTTTGTTCCTATGCTGGCAAAATTTCTCGAACACCTCGAAAAAAATAATTTATGCGGAAAGTCCGGCAAGATCCTTTTAGCCGTCAGCGGAGGTGTCGACTCGTTGGTTATGGCCGAACTTTTTTTTCGGGCGGGGTTTAACTTTGGTATTATACATTGTAATTTTAATTTACGCGGCAAAGAATCCGATGCAGATGAAAAATTTGTCAGAGATCTCGCATTAAAAAAATATAAATCCCCGTGTTTTGTAAGGAGCTTCGATACAAAAAAGTTTGCCGAGGAAAACCATCTTTCCATACAGGAAGCCGCCCGCAACTTACGGTACGGTTATTTTGAGGAGATCAGAAAGAAAGAGAAGCTTGATTACGTTGCCACCGCGCATCACGCCGACGATAAGATCGAAACATTTTTTATCAACCTCCTGCGGGGAAGCGGAATTTCAGGGCTTTCCGGTATCCCGGTAAAACAAAAAAATATCATCCGCCCAATGTTGTTTGCATTCAGAAATGAAATAGAAGATTTTGCAAAAAAAAATAATGTTGAATACCGGACTGACTCGTCGAACAAGAGCAACAAATACCTGAGGAATAAGATCAGAAACCAACTGATGCCGTTATTGGAAACTATTTCGCCCCAGTACCGTACGGCCATAAATACAACGATCAGCAACCTTAAAAATACCGGAATAATTTATCGCAGCCAGCTTGAAAAAGCTTCCTTGCTGAAAACAGATAAAAGCGGGCTGATCACAATTGCGATAGATGAACTTAAAAAGCTAAAGCCTTCTGCACATTATTTATATGAATTTATTGTGCCTTTCGGCTTTAACCGGCATGTGTGCGAAGATATCTGCAATTCCCTTGATGAGATTTCCGGGAAAATATTTTTATCGCCGACTCATCGCCTGGTCAAAGACCGCGAAAACCTTATCATTGAAGCAATAGCGGGGAACAGCCTCTGTAAGGATTTTATGCTGGCTGAGGACGTAAAACAAATCACTGATCCGGTAAAACTTAAAATTTCTGAAAGAAAAACATCAGCATTAAAAACTTTTTCCACAGATAAGGATACGGCGCTACTTGATAAGGATAAGCTCGTATTTCCGCTGACGATAAGGAAATGGCAAAGAGGCGATTATTTTTACCCTTATGGAATGAAAGGCAAAAAAAAACTTAGTGATTTTTTTACGGATAGTAAACTTTCCGTCATTGATAAATCGAATACGTGGCTGTTATGTTCTGACGATAACATTGTGTGGGTTATCGGGTGGCGGATAGATGACCGTTATAAAATTAATAAACGGACACAAAATATTTTGCAGGTAAAAAGGTTAAAATAAAAGATTAATTTTGTATATAATTTTTATAAGTCAGAATTTTAAACTACGAAAAGCATTTTCTATGATTTCACATAAAAGACTCCTGATCTTTATTTTATTCGTTTTCAGTTTTTGTATTGCGGAAGCTCAGATTCTGGAACCTGTCAAATGGTCGTTTTCTTCCAACAAAACAAGCGATACCGAAGCGGAATTAATCTTTACAGCTACCATTGATAACGGCTGGCATTTATATTCACAGGATATCCCCGAAAATGGCCCTTTGCCAACCGAATTTGTTTTTGAGAAAAGCAATACATACAGCAGGGTGGGGGGCGTTACTGAGCCTAAACCGATCATGGAAAAGGATCCGAATTTTGACAACATGCTGTTGAAGTTCTTTGCTAAAAAGGCAGTTTTTAAACAGAAAATAAAACTATTAAGCAGCAAACCTTCAAAAGTTAAGGGTTCCTTGAGTTTCATGTGCTGCAACGATGTAAGTTGTCTGCCGCCTAACGATGTTCCGTTCAATATTAGTGTAGAAGGTTCAACAGCCGAAACGGCCGACACTGTTGCACCAGATACCGTTGCTACTATTCCTGACGACACCCTGTCTGCAGCTAAAACAGATACCATTAATAAAGGCACGCTGACCGGAGACAATACCGACGTGAATAGTATGGGTTTATGGAGCTTGTTTATCTTTGCTTTTCTGGCAGGGCTTGCCGCTATTATTACACCTTGTGTTTTTCCCATGATCCCCATGACCGTATCTTTTTTTATGCACGAAGGCGAAAGCCGCGCGAAATCTATTGTGAAAGCAATTATTTTCGGCCTGTCCATCATATTGATCTATACGGTGATCGGGACAATTGTTGCTGTAACACTGGGCGTTAATTTTGCGAATTTTCTCAGTACACACTGGATACCAAATGTGTTGTTCTTCCTGATATTTCTGGTTTTTGCCGCATCTTTTTTTGGAATGTTTGAAATTACAATGCCGAACTGGATGATCAATAAGGCCGACAAGAAGGCTGATAAAGGCGGGATCATTGGTTCCTTTTTTATGGCGTTTACCTTGGTATTGGTATCATTCTCCTGCACGGGGCCGCTGGTAGGAGCCATATTGGTCAAATCGGCAAGCGGACAGGTGCTGGAGCCGATCATCGGGATGCTTGGGTTTTCTATAGCTTTTGCGCTTCCGTTTACCTTATTTGCATTTTTTCCATCATGGCTGGAGCGCCTGCCTAAATCCGGAGGCTGGCTGAACTCAGTAAAAGTAGTTTTAGGGTTTATCGAACTGGCGCTGGGGTTGAAATTTTTAAGCATCGCCGATCAGACCTACCACTGGGGCATACTCGACCGCGAAGTTTACCTGGCATTATGGATCGTGATATTTACCCTGATGGGCTTCTATCTGTTGGGAAAAATAAAATTTGTACACGACAGCGAGGTAAAGCATATCGGAGTTTTTCGCCTTATGCTGGCAATAATAACCTTTTCCTTTGTAGCATATATGATACCCGGCATGTTCGGCGCTCCGCTGAAAGTACTGTCCGGCTATATGCCCCCGCAACAGTCGCTTGATTTTGATATTAATAAAATAGTACGCGAAGGCAGTGGCGAGACCAAGGACCTCTGTGAAAAATCCAAATACAGCGAATTTTTACACCTGCCTCACGGGCTGAACGGATATTTTGATTTTGAGCAGGGTGTTGCCTGTGCCAAAGCGCAGAACAAACCCGTATTTGTAGATTTTACCGGGCATGGCTGTGTCAACTGCCGCGAAATGGAAGCCAATGTTTGGTCCGACCCGAGGGTGCTTAAAATATTGAGAGAAGAGTATCTGATTATTACTCTTTATGTGGATGATAAAAAAGAAATGGACCAGGCAGACTGGGTTACTTCCAAATATGACGGCCAGATCAAGAAAACGATAGGAAAAAAATTCGCTGATTTTCAGGTGTACTTCTTTAATGTAAATGCTCAACCGTATTATGTCCTGCTCGATCCTTTTGTCGATCTGAAAGAAAAGACTGATGTGTCGAAATCTGAACTGGTGAACCCCAAGGCTTACGACCTGAACCCCGACAATTTTGTAAAATTCCTGCAGCAGGGTGTTGATGAGTTTAAGAAAAGGCATCCCTGATCCAATACCTTCTAATTGTCAAAACAAGTCCTGTACAAATTTGGATTTAGCAATTATTATGCTTATAGGTAAGTTGTTAAAGTACAATTTAACCCAGATTGTTCAATAGGAACGCAGTGAACTATTGCGTAATCTGGGTTAAATGATAAACCCCTGTTTTGGCATAAGGAACGGGAACAGACAAGCCGATATAGAAACCGGAGGGCGTGAAGAGCGATCCCAAAAGATAGCCCATTAACGAATTATGCGGATACGAATTTACAAATTTATTTACTTTAGTATATGAAGGCGGCATCAACGAGCCATCCTCTACCACATTAGATAATTCTCCTACTATTACATTCAAACCGGTGTTATTAGAAAATACGTCCTGCGATGTGCCGGAATGAAAAATTTTTTTCATTTTTTTATTTATTTCAGAACTCTGATTTGTTGGGTTGGCTTCGGGCTTTTCTGATAACCTGTGTTTAGCGAAAGCGGATTTCGGGTAATGCTTGATGAGAGATTTCATACTCCCGTGTTCAAAACCATATTTCTCAAAATCTTTATGTTTATAAGTACGGGTAAACAAATTGGTGCTAAACAGATGGAAACTTAAAATATAATTATGTGCATATGATGTGCCTGTGATCCTTGATTTATGATCAACTGAGATAAAATTTACCTCATGGGGCTGAGCAAATAAATATAACGGACAATAACAAAAAATGAATATTATAAGTTTATTCATTTAATTGAATTTTGAGGAACGCGATTTTTTTGCAAAATTAACAAATTTTCAATCAGCAATTCATGTTGCTTTTCTTTGTTGTAATCCAGGCTTGTGTAAACGCATCCATTGCGTTTGTCGGCGGGCAGGCCTATTCTTCCTAAAGCTCCTTCCTCGGATCCCAGAAAAGTTTTTCAAAATCCTGTATCTGGTCGTCAACCACCACAATGCCTTCGTTTTCCAGAAGCTGCTGCATTAAGGTGCTGCCGCTAAAATGATGTTTGCCTGTCAGTACTCCGTTACGGTTCACTACCCTGTGAGCAGGTACTTGTAATGTTTGGCTGTGTGATTGGTTCATCGCCCATCCCACCATGCGTGCAGAGCCTTTGCTGCCAAGGTATTCAGCAATGGCGCCGTACGATGTAACCCGGCCAAAAGGTATTTGCCGCGCCACCTCATAAACCATGGCAAAAAAAGAAACATCTTCTTTATTTTTCTTCAAGTTGATTCAGGCGAAATTGTAAATAACAGATTTTTTTGCCTTCTTCCAGAAACCGCGACTCATAGAAGGTCTGGATCTTTTTTGCTTCATTATCCATTTCCGAAGCGTAAAGATCAAAGGTATGTGCAAGCAGACTGTGTTTTTGTTGTTCTATAACTTCAAGCGTATATTCGAACAAACCCACATTGTCGGTTTTCAGATTTATAATGGCATCTTTTTTCAATAGCGGCCTGTACCTCTCAAGAAAACGGGGACTGGTCAGGCGTTTGTTTGCCCTGGCTTTTTGTGGTTGTGGGTCGGGGAAGGTGATCCAGATACCGCTGACTTCTTTGTCTCCAAAAAAATGGTTGATCTGGTTGATATGTATGCGTAGAAAGCCTGCATTGATGATGTTTTCATCAATGGCTGTTTTGGCGCCGCGCCACATCCGTGCCCCTTTGATGTCGATGCCTACATAATTATTTTCAGGATACAGGCGCGACAAACCCACGGTATACTCGCCTTTTCCGCAGCCTAATTCCAGAAATAAGGGATGGTCATTGCCGAAAAAATCTGAAGACCATTTATTTTTTAGATAAAAATCTTCTGTAAAATTATAAGCCGCTAACTGAACGAAATTTTTATATGTTTCGGTTTCGGCAAACCGTTCTAGTTTATTCTTTCCCACGAAAAAATTACATTTTTAGTAACCAGGCTTCAGGGCTTTCACTATTGTGGATGGCGTTCAATCCTGCATTGGCGGCTTCTTCCGTCTCATAACAATCAATATAGACTTTATACAGCCCGCTGCCCTTTGGCTCGAGGATATTGGCGTTTTTGTACCCCTTGCTTATCAGCCTGGATTTATAATTTTCCGCCAGTTCTCTGACACGGTTGCAGCTTCCGATAATAAAGAATTTACAGGGAACTGCCGCTTCGGAAGAAACGGTGTTCAGTGTTTCTTCATCAGAAGGTACTGTGTTTACGGCTTCTTCTTCGGGTATTACCTTTGGAGTAAATTCGGAAAAAACAGGATAAAGGGTCTTGGGCTCCGGTTTGAAAATACTTTTGCTGTTCTGAATATCAAGGGTATTCTCATATACATCAGGAATATCGAGATTGACGGTTCTTTCGGATCTTACAACTTTTGCAATATCATTACTTCTGCCTGAAAAGATGGAGGTGATGTTGGTATAATTATTTGTAACATCGCTGATCGGCCCTACATTGACAAATGCCCAGACAAAAACCGCCGCGGCAGGCACAGATATCATTGCTACTTTGGCCCAAATCCCGGATGATTTATGTTCGGAACGCAAGGTCCTGTTATCAGAAAATGCTTTTTCAATGCGTTTTTCAATGCCCTCACGCTGTATGGCAGGAGAAATAAAATTTGTAAGGCCGTAAGATGTCAATAAAAGGTTATGTTCCCGGTCCTGCTGAAACTGGAAATAATTATTTGAATCAAGCATTATGGTGCCCACATGAAGTATTCCTAACTTTCCGCTAATCTTTAGCTGCTGAAGGCTTTCTTCCACAAACATATTGATCGCAGCAAGAGCTTCTTCGAAAGAAATATTTTCTTTTTGGGCAATGTAGGTTGCCAGTAATCCGTCATTATGCTTGAGGGTGGAATTAAATAATATCTCTTTTTGAGGCGGGGAAAAGCTGTTCACCACAGGTTGGATATGTGCCGGGACATGAGTGGCGATAAATCCTCCGAAACCGGGGATGATCACACAATCGTGAATCAGTAACAGCTCGCTGATATATTGAATTACTTTCATTTAATACAATGTCAAATACTTGATTTGATGATGCTAAATTACGAAAAAAAAATCATTGGTCGCCGAATTTTTCAAATTTTAACAGATCCTCCGGAGCGTCAACCGAATAACTTTCATGTTGTGTTTCGCGGGTGAAAATTTTGTACCCATTTTCGAGCCAGCGGAGCTGTTCAAGCGATTCGGCCAATTCCAGCGGACTAGGTTGTAACGAAGTTATGGCCTTTAAGGTTACAGTCCTGTAGGCATAAATTCCTATGTGTTTGTAAAACAGATTAAACCGAAACCCCTGTCCGCTTTTATTGTCCCGGATATATGGGATTTGCGCGCGGGAAAAATAAAGGGCCTGTTGATTTTTGGCGACGACAACCTTGATCGTATTCGGACTGATGAGTTCTTCTTCTGAATAAATTTTTTTTACCAGGGTGGCAAGTTCAATTTCCGGATCATGGAAGCAGGATGCGAGCAAATCTATTTGTTCCGGCTGGATGTAAGGTTCATCGCCCTGTATGTTGATGGCGACATGGTAAATTTTATTTTCGGATTGGAGTTTTTGCACCACTTCGTGGCAGCGCTCCGTGCCGGTGCGGTGGCTGTCGGCAGTCATCATAACTTTTCCGCCAAAACCGCGCTTAAACCGGTATACCCCCCATAATCCATTC
>CAZMPB010000097.1:0-11789 GCA_964567775.1 uncultured Bacteroidales bacterium | reverse complement strand
TGCCATAAGTTCAGTTGAAGAGCCTGACCGTGCAGAATATGGAGATTTCCAAACTAATAAAGATTTAGCAAATAAGGTTGCAAAGCGTTTGGCAAAAAGGAATATATCACCTGAAATTGTTATTGAGCCAACATGCGGTAAAGGTAATTTTATAATTGCTTCGTTATCTAATTTTAATGCGGTTAAGAAAGTATTTGGAATCGAAATTTACAAACCTTACGTTTGGGAAACTAAATTTAGTATTCTCGATTTTTTTCTTTCAAATCCCGACAGTAACAAACCGGAAATTACAATCACACATTGCAGTATTTTCGATTTTGATTTTAAAAATATTTCTAAACAGTTTCCAACTGAAAAATTATTAATAATTGGAAATCCACCTTGGGTAACTAACTCAAAATTGGGTAGCCTTAATTCTTCAAATCTTCCCAAAAAATCAAATTTCAAGAACCAAAACGGGTTAGATGCAATGACAGGCAAAGGTAATTTTGATATTGCCGAATATATTACTTTAATGCTTTTAGATGCTTTTCAAACTCATAACGCTTATTTGGCACTATTGGTAAAAAACTCTGTTGTAAAAAACATCGTTTTTGACCAAAAAGACAAAAAGTATAGAGTTGGTGAAATAGAAAAATATTGCATTGACAGTAAAAAAGAATTTAATGTTTCAGTTGAAGCGTCTTTGGTTTATTGTCAACTCAATTCACCCCCAAGTTTTGAATGTAATGAATTTGATTTTTATAGTTTAGAGAAAAGATTAAGTTTTGGTTGGCTTAATACTAAGTTTGTCTCGAATCTTGCGGATTATAATGTAACAAAAGAAATTGATGGCGTATGTCCTTTTGAGTGGAGACAAGGCATAAAACACGATTGTACCTCTATTATGGAATTAGAAAGAGTGAACGGGCATTTTGTGAATAATCAATCTGATGAAATTAAACTCGAAGAAGATTTGGTTTATGGCTTATTAAAAAGTTCTGATTTAAAAAATACAGTTATAAAAAGTACAAGAAAACATACTATTGTCACACAAACAAAAGTTGGACAAGAAACTTCATATATTCAGCATTTATACCCTGAAACATATTCATACTTAAAAAAGAATATTTCTAATTTTCAAGCAAGAAAATCAAGTATTTATAATGGGAAACCATTATTTTCAATATTTGGAATCGGGGATTATTCATTTAAGCCATTTAAAGTTGCAATTTCAGGGTTATATAAAACATACCACTTTACATTAGTGTTGCCACAAAACGAGAAACCTGTTATGTTGGATGATACTTGTTATTTTATAGGTTTTGACAAAATAGAATATGCTGTTTACGCAATTATTCTACTAAATTCCAAAACCACGGAAGCATTTTTAAAATCAATAACTTTTTCCGATGCTAAGAGAGTCTTTACCAAAGACCTTTTAATGCGCTTAGATTTATTAAATCTTGCCAAGTTAATTTCCCGAATTGAAATTGAAGAGCAAATAATTTTCTTAAACGACAAGTATAGTTTGAATATTAATCTTTCACAATGGGAAAGTTTCATTAATGAAATGACACCTAAGAAAGAAAAACAATTGACAATATTTGGATGAAAACAAAGCACGAAGGCATAACACATAGAGTGATAGCCGAAAAGCCCCAAAACAAAAAGCCCGATAAATTCTAATGTTTATCGGGCTTTTTGGTCTATCACCTGTTCAGCGACGCCGTTATCCGAAATCTTTGGCCTTAGGGAAAAAAGTAGCCCTGTTTGGGCGGTTTTGGCTGAACAGCAAAGTATTTATTTGGCGTTTTGCTAAGAATATTTTTTGATTTTTCATCAGATAAGGATTATTTTTTGTTGGCGAAATCTTGTTTATTTCATAATGTAAGGCCAATTGGGCA
Source organism: uncultured Bacteroidales bacterium (assembly GCA_964567775.1). Taxonomy (GTDB): domain Bacteria; phylum Bacteroidota; class Bacteroidia; order Bacteroidales; family CAIWKO01; genus CAIWKO01. The sequence goes on along the minus strand of CAZMPB010000097.1, from coordinate 9,903 downwards.
GTACAGGGCAATACGATAGCGTTTCACACCAAAGGAGCAAAGCACATTATTGACTCATAAAACATCATTGTGTATTGTTTTCGGGCTTCCCCTGATGTTTGGGAACACCACCCCGACAAGCTGTAACTTAGCTTTCTTACAGGCAGGGTATAATGTCTACACCAAACTTTTCAAGAAACCGTATGTAGAACGGGATTTTTACGTTTGGCGGGTGTTGCGGCAAACCCATAACATCAAGGATTTTGTTGATGCGCTCCTTGCGTTTGAAATTGCCCAATAAGCCATAATACCTCATTTTTACAAAACCCCGGGGGAGAATGTGCTGCTCAAAACGGCGGATAAACTCCTCTTTGGAAAGCCGCATGGTTTTGGACTTTTTGCCATCGTTGTAATCCTTGTACCGGAAATGCACCTGCGTATCAGACACATCCAGAATGCGGTAATTGGAGATGGCCACCTTGTGGGCATAACGCGCCAGATATTCCACCACCTGCGATACATTGCCCATAGGTTGTTTGGCATATACTATCCATATTTGTTTATAAAGGCCATCTTTGAGTTTTGGCCAGTGTGTATGTGCGGGAAGAGAAACCTGGGCATTTTCCACCATCACATTCAGTTTTTCGAGAAAATAGCCTTTAAACACAGGTTCCATAACATCGTATGGGAACAGAAAGCCGTATTTTACGCTTTTTTTGAGGTTGTGCCAGCGATAGTCTTTGTCGGCCCCGCCACCGCTCACAATGCAATGCACATGAGGATGAAAGCATAGTTGCTGGCCCCAGGTGTGCAAAACAGCCGTTATTGAAGGCACAGCCCCCAGCCATTTGGGGGCATTGCACAGTTTAAGCAAACAATAAGCGGCGCTGTCGAACAGCAATTTGAACAAAACAGTCCTGTTGCCCATAACCAAAGGGTTCAACTCATGGGGTAAGGTAAAAACGGTATGAAAATACTTTACCGGCAGCAGTTCATTCATGCGTGCTTCCTGCCATTCGTCGTGCCGTTGCCAGTTGCACGATGGGCAATGGCGGTTGTGGCAACTGTGATACTGATAGTGTATATGCCGGCAGTCGCTATCGCTGCAATGGTAATGGTGGTATCCCAGAGATGCAGTGCGGCATAGGCACAATTGATTCAGTATCCTCTCGCTGAAGGGATTGAAATTCTCATTAAAAGTTGTTTGCCTGAGAATTTCCTGAACAGTATGTCGTGCTTTCAAATGATGGGGTTCTCTTTGGGTATGTTCGCGACCTGGTCGTCCTCTTTGAAAAGCTCATCGAGAGGGTTCACGATGAGGTTTCGTTTAGATGTTTGCAGGTGCAGATAAACCATCGTTGTTTTGATGTCGGAATGTCCGAGCAACTCTTTTATGGTGTGAATATCAATGCCGTTATCGAGCAGGTGGGTGGCGAATGAATGGCGCAAGGCGTGTGTTTTATGGGTAAGGTGAGCGAGTCCTGCATGTTTGTATGCCTGCCTTACCGTCCACTGGATAGCGCCTGCCCACATTGGTTCTCCGGGTTTTAGTCCTTCAAACAGATACACTTTTGGTTTATCCTTTTGATTTCGGTAATACTCCCGTAAGGTTTCGACCACGCGCTTAGAAAGCAACGTGTAACGGTCTTTTCGGCCTTTGCCGTTACGGACAAAGATGCGGTTGTTTTTGCTGTCTATATCGGTCATTTTGAGCATTTGCAGCTCTTCCAGCCGGAGGCCGGAGCTGTAGAACAGCTCGACAATGGCTTTTTGTTTGTGGCTCCGGCAAGCAGATATCAGTTGTTGCATTTGCTCTTTGCTCAGGAATGAAGGCAGTTTGTGTTCACGTTTTGGATACAGTTTAGAAGGCACATCATATGGGCGTTTGAGTATATGCCTGAAAAAGAAAGCCACACTTTGGGCTACCATTTTGCTTTTGCTGTACGAAACCTTATGGACAAGTTTCAGGTAGGCCATATAGTCTATGATGTGGGCATCAGTCCACTGATGTGGCGATAAATCGGGGTAATAGGCACATACGAAGCGCACTTCGCGGGTGTAGGTAGGTATGCTGCGGCGTGAGTAGTTAGCAGCCATCATAGTTTTTTGCAGAACTTCCAGGAGCACTACGGAATCGGGATGTAATTTTTTTTCCATGATTAAAAATGTTTTGGTTTATAATCATGAAAATTACTATTTTTGAACTGTTTAAGAGGCTTTAAAGCTCCCCTTTGCGGGTGAAAAGGGGTCGCTTGAACGCTGCGTTTGCTTTCAGGCGGGGCTTAGCTCGTCGGACAAGAAACGGGGAACTTCAACCTGAAGTGCATCGTGGATAGTGCAGTGAAATCCCCGCCCGAAAAGCAATTGCCTGTACGTTATTTCCCATCATCCCTGTAACTATAAACCTTTTCGCCGCGGATAAAGGTTTTTAACACTTTTGCAGTCAGTACTTCTTTTTCGGGAACCGAGAGGATATCTTTGTCGAGTATCACGAAATCAGCGTATTTTCCGGCTTCGAGGCTGCCTTTTTCGTTTTCTTCGAAACAGGCTTTTGCCGCCCAGATAGTCATTGCCTTCAGCGCTTCTTCACGGCTCACGGCATTTTCCGGCTGAAAACCATTGTCCGGAAAGCCTTTCACATCTTTACGGAAAACGGCAGCATGAAAGGTTAGCAGCGGATCCGTTTTTTCGATGGGAAAGTCGGTGCCGAAAGGGATCCATCCGTTTTGCAGCATCAGGTTTTTGTACGCATAGGCATTTTTTACCCTGTCTTTTCCGAGGCGGATTTCGGCCCAGTACATATCGGAAGTGGCGTGTGTAGGCTGGACTGAGGGAATAATACTGTACTCGCCAAACATGTTGAGATTCCCGGCATCCACTACCTGTGCATGTTCTACACGCCAGCGCCTGTCGTTTTTGCCTTTCAGCGATTCAGCATAAATTTTCAGTACCTGCCTTACCGCTGAATCACCAATAGCGTGGGTGTTGACCTGGAAATTATTTTCCATCGCGATGTTGCAGAAATACTTTATGGAATCAACGGTTTCCAAAAGCAATCCCGAATTCATGATGTCGTCGCTGTATGGCTGTAACAGACAGGCGCCGCGGGAGCCCAGGGCGCCATCGGCATATAATTTTATCGAACAGGTATGAAGACGGCCATTTTTATAAATACCTTTTTTTACAAAATATTCGATGTTTTCCTTTGAAGGATCCAGCATCGCATAGACATTTATTTTCAGGATATTTTCCGAGAAAAGCTTTTCGAAAAACAGCATGTTATCTTTTGTAAGCCCGGCATCGGCCACGGTTGTCAATCCTTGCGAGAGGCACTGTTTCTGGGCTTCTTTCAATAAACCGGTCAATTCATTTCCCTTTGGTTTGGGGATCAGTTCTTTTATCAGGTCAGCGGCTTTGTCTATCAGTACACCAGTCAGTTTGCCTTTTTTTTGGAGAATTTTACCGCCGTCAATTTGTATTTTTGTGGTGATACCGGCAAGTTCCAGCGCTTTTGTGTTGGCAATAACCGCATGTCCGTCCACCCGTGTGAGTAACACAGGGATGTCGGGGAAATTTTTATCGAGCAGTTCATTGTTAGGAAAATCTTTGTTCTCCCACAGGTTCTGGTCCCAGCCTCTTCCCAGGATCCATTCAGGGTTGTATTTCTGCTGATGAACTTTTAACCGTTCGATCACAATTTCAAAAGAAGCGGCTCCGTTCAGATCGGCTTGTTGCATAAATAAAGCGAGACCGTAAAAATGGCAATGGGCATCAATAAAGCCGGGATATACCACACTGCCCTGAAGGTTCATGCTGATAGCTGCTGAATAACTTTTTTGAACTTCCTCGTTGCTGCCTGTGGCGAGCACTTTCCCGTTTTTAACAACCATGGCTTCTGCCATGCTGAAATTGCTGTCCACCGTGTAAATCTTACCGCTGTATAGCAGCAGGTCCGCTGCTTTTTTATTATTGCATGAGATCATAAAAAAAACAATTCCAATACATAGAATTAATGAATTTTTTTTCATGGAACTTTTTTTATTTCGTCCATACGTTTACAATCTCTCCCACATACATGGTATGGAAATCTTTTTTAGGGTAGGTTGATTTAATGATATCCTTATCTTTAAATCCCTCTTCAAGAAGTGGGGTGGCATATATTTTTTTACATTCTATTATGATCTTTGCATCTTTAAAAGCCACGCTGCCATTGCTTGTGGATACCGGCGTCAATCCTGAATCTTTCATTTTATTGAAATCTCTGCCCGAAACGCTACCCATTTTCAGCAAGATACTCTTGTATGATTCATCGTAAAAAGTAAGCGTGAAATAGCCTTCCTTTTCTGTAAATTCATGGGTGTAACGCTGAGGCCTGACAAAGATAAACGCTACGGGTTTTTCCCACAGCCAGCCCAGGCCTCCCCAGCTTGCGGTCATCATGTTGAAATTTGTTATACCACCTGCTGTTATCAGCATCCAGTCGGTACCGATAAGTTTGATGGCGTTTTCGTTCAGCGATTGCCATCCGGTGTTTTTAAAACCGTCAATGTCTGCCTTTGGCGTCTCTACGGGTTTGGTCTGCGACAGGCAGTTATGGATAACTAAAGCCGTTATTAAGATCAGGATTATTTTTTTCATTTTTCTTTCTGTTACATGGGTTTATGTGCAAAAATATAAACTTAATGGCAAAGCATTGAATAAATGACTTTTTTTTTGTATTTTTGTTTTTTGCTGCCAACTTCTGAAATATTCATCTGTAACAATGTTTTTAGCCTATAAAAAATGAAGAAAATTCTATTGTTTTTATTTCTGTTAAATATGGTCTTTTTTGCCGGCGCTCAGCAGGAAACATCGGCCAATATGCCCGTACGGAAAGTTACCGATAAAGGTACAAAAGGTGTCAGCATCGGTTATTCTTTTAACGGAATAAGCACTTATCCGCTTTCTGAGAAGAACACAGCCTTTGTCCGTTTGAATGTAAAAGATTTTACTTTTTTGAAAGAAGTCGGAAAACCTGCGCTACCGGCGCATTACGATATTGTGCTCATCCCAGATGGGGCGGAGGCGAACATCGTTTTAATGAACGCCGATTATACCCAACAGGACAATCTTCTCATTTATCCTGCCCTGCGCCCTGCCACCGACCGCTTCGGAGACCCGGAGCCTGAATTTGAGATCGATTCGGCATTTTATCAAAGCAACACCTGGTATCCGGAAAACCCTGTTAAAATCTTCAACATCGTGAAAGTTAAAGGGATTTCACTTGCTGTGGTTCGGGTATGCCCGGTGCAGTACAACCCCCAACTCAGGCAGGCTAAGCTGTTCAGTAAACTTGATTATGAAATTAATTTTACGCAAAGCGCTTCACTAATAGCTCATAAAGAGCAATATTCATCTACATTCCTGAAAAACCTTCAGAATATTGTGCTGAATAGTTATTCGCTGAATGCTGAAGTGGCTGCTTATTCACATTCACTAAAATCCTCGTCACTACCAAAAACTGCCGGTGCGAAAAATTATATCATTGTTACTCATTCCGATTATCTGGCAGCGGCCGACAGTCTGGCAAAATGGAAAAACCAGATGGGCTATTCCGTCGAAATTATTTCGCGTTCAAGCTGGACAAGCACACAGATAAAATCTGATATTCAAAGCCGTTATCAGGCGTGGACTCCCAAACCTGATTATTTTGTAATTATCGGCGATCACAATAAGGTGCCAGGGGAAATACATCAGGATCCGACGTATGGCGACAACTTTGCCACGGATCTGTATTATGCATGCATGGATGGAACTAATGATTATGTGGCGGATATGGCTTTCGGAAGAATATCGGTTTCTTCAACTGCTGAAGCGATGACCGTGGTAAACAAAATAATCAGGTACGAAAAAAATCCTCCTGCCCAGCAAAATTTTTATAACAAAGGGACTGTATGCGGGTTTTTTCAGGATGACGAACCGGATACCTATGAAGACAGGCGGTTTTTGCGTACCAGCGAGGAGATCCGCAATTACATGATGACGCAGGGTTTTATGGTGGACAGAATTTATAAAGCAGATTCGAATGTGACCCCTTTATATTATAACAATGGCTATTATGCCAATTCCGAACCTTTGCCGCCTGCTCTGCTTCGCAGCAACGGATTCGCATGGGCAGGCACCAAAGACACTATTGCGGCGGCGATCAATTCTACGGATGGAAGATTATTTGTTACTCACCGTGATCATGGTTATGTAGGCGGCTCCGGCTGGGCTTCACCTCAATTTACGACCACCCACATCAACCTGCTCAACAATGGAGATAAATTGCCGGTGGTATTCAGCATCAATTGCCACACCGGTGAATATCAACTGACCGAATGTTTTGCTGAGAAATTTCTCCGCAGAGCCAATGGCGGTGCGGTAGGGGTTTTTGCCGCGGCTTATTATAGCTGGAGTGGTAATAATGACGGGCTGATCGACGGGCTGATCGATGCGATATGGGCAAATCCCGGGCTGATCCCCAACTTCACAGGCAATGGCGATTCGCCTACAGGTTCGCCTGTTGCCCACCAGCCGATCTATACGATGGGGGATGTGCTGAATCAGGGGTTAATACGTATGGTGCAGACCTGGGGTGATGATGTCTATACTCATGAACTGTTCCATTATTTCGGTGATCCTGCCATGAAAATTTGGACTGCTGTCCCGGGCACTATCACTGCCGTGCACGATGCTTCCCTTGATTGCCATGATACTACTTTTAATATTAATTCATGCAGCGGTGCACATTGTCTTGCAACTATGGTTGTGGATGGTGAACTGATTGCCAGCGACAGCCTTAATGCCACCCCGTTAACACTGCATTTTCCCCCGGTACTAGGCAGTTCTGCGGTGCTGACCATTTCGAGGCTCAATCACAGGCCTTATGTGGCAAATATTCCTTTTAACACTGCCTGCCTGCGCCCAAATTTTAATTTTACATACAACAGCCCTTGTTTAGGGCAGGAGATAAATATCACCAATACTTCTACCGGTACTATTCAGACCTACGACTGGAATTTCGGATCCGGCGCAACTCCTCAGACGGCCAATTCTTCAGGGCCTTTCCAAATAATTTATGCATCTCCGGGTATGAAAATAATTACGCTAACCGTTGCCAATGCCACAAGCTCCGAAACTTACACCGATTCCGTATACATTGAACAACCTTGTGTCTATTATTCTGTCCAGAATCAATATACAAATATCAACGCCTGCCAGGGAATACTATACGATAATGGCGGCCTACAGGATTACCTGCCTAACAATAATGATACAATCACCATTTCCGTTCCCGGCGCCTCCTCCATCAACCTGCATTTTGCCGATTTCGATGTCGAACAAGGCGATAACGGCACCTGTAATTATGATAACCTCCAGGTATTTAACGGCAACGCTACTACCTCGCCGCTAATCGGCAAGTATTGCAGCCTGACAGGTAATACGCCTCCTGCAAACATCGTATCAACCGGCAATGCGATAACGCTGTTGATGTATTCCGACGGCTATGTTAATGGCCGCGGCTATGTCATCGAATTTAACTGCTCGGCTTCCGGACAGGCACCATCGCCTGCTTTTACAGCCTCTCCGCTGACCACTTGTGACGGAGAAATTCAGTTTACCAATCTCTCCACAAATACCCCAAGCACTTATTTCTGGGATTTCGGCGACGGTACTACCTCTAACGTCCAAAACCCAATGCATACCTATCTGGCAAACGGTACCTATACGGTGATGCTCACCGCCACGAATGCATACGGACAAAATACGTTTACCCGGATCGACTATGTTACGGTACTACGGCCGGAAGCTCCTATAGCAATTCATGATACCTTGTGCGGGCCTGCGCAGGCAGTGCTTTCTGTGGTAGCGGGCGGTACCGTAGAATGGTATGACGACGAAATTGGTGGAAACCTTGTTTATACCGGAAGCACGTTCGCCACTGCTGTTCTGGATACAATTACAACCTATTATGCGGCATCAGTAATAAATGAAACATTTACTGCGGGGCCTGCTGATTATTCTTTTGGAGGCGGCGGCTATTACGCAGGCACATCACAGCATTATCTTATTTTCAACTGTCTGGAGGATTTACGCCTGATATCGGTGGATGTATATGCCGATACGGTTGGAAACCGTACCATAAAACTATTATCCGCTGCAGGAACACTGATCTTAGATACCGTTATTAACCTGCCGGTAGGCAAGACTACTGTTTATCTGAACTGGGACATAGCCGCAGGAACACAGTACCGGCTTGCACTGGCAGGGCCGGTATTACGACTGTACAGAAATTCCAACGGGGCGGCTTACCCATATAGTGTCAATGGATTGGTAAGTATTACGGGCAGCAGTTACAGCACGTCAACCTATTATTATTTTTATAACTGGCATGTGCAAGGCAATGAATGCACCAGTGCACGAACTCCTGTTTCGGCTTATGTTTATACACAACCTCCTGAGGCATCTTTTACGGCAATTAATAACAGCAACAGTATTTCGTTTACCAATACCTCGCAGAATGCCTATGCCTATTACTGGGATTTTAATGACGGAAACTTCTCCGCTGAAGAAAATCCGTTGCATACCTATTCGAATGTTGGAAGTTATCTTGTTTCTTTGACGGCATATAATGCCTGCGGCAATGATGTTTATTCGGATACCGTCGACGTTAATGTACTTGGCACCGGTGAAATAAAAAATACTCAGAACTTCAGTGTTTATCCTAATCCTGCTGATGAAAGCATTGTTATCAGATGGAACGGTGAGTCTGAAAACATAAGCTTTATCGAGATTTCAGATATCTGCGGGCAACAACTTGTCATTAAAGAAATTGCTGCAAGCAAAGGAGCAAATGCTGAAAGGATCGACCTGAATGGTTTTGCACAAGGTGTTTATTTTGTGAAGCTTATCACGGGGAAGCAAAAGACTGTTGTAAAATTAGTGGTTTTTTAAAAGTTTCAAATAAGTCCCGTGGATTGCCGCGGGGATTATTTTTACCTATTTTTTGTGAAATTCCACCAGCCCGTCCATAGGCTCTTTCATGACCCGGGATATACTGGTGCCAAATTCCTCAGCTACTTCAGCAAGGATATCTTTCAGATTTGACGATACGGATCCGGTGAAAACCAGCGGTAATTCTTTATAATTATCATAGACAATCACATGATTGACAAAGAAATCTTTAAAACACCGGTAAACCAGATCGTGAATGAACGGTTGCTGCTGATGGGCCATGATGAATTTTGAAAACGAAGCCAGGTAGGCATTAGGGGCGGGATGGTGGTATACGTTATCGAGCATTTCTTCACGGGTGATGGTGAAATTTTCTTCAAAAGCATAATGTAAATTGTCGGGGAGTTTTTTATAATAATACGCCTTCAGTAATTCTTTGCCCAGTGTGACACCACCGCCTTCGTCACCCATGATATAACCCAAAGATGGTATTCCTTCTGTGATCTTTTTGCCGTCATAAACGCACGAAACCGAGCCGGTGCCTAAAATGCAGGCAATGCCCTTCTGGTGTCCGAGCAGCGCCCTTGCAGCGCCGAACAAGTCACCATATACAAATATCTTTGCTGATGGGAAAAATATCTTTAGTTGTTTTTTTACAAAAGAAACTTTGCCTTTTGTGCCGCATCCGGAACCGTAAAAATGCAATTCTTTAACTTCCGCTTTCTGAATATTCAGGTCATTATTTAAGATTTTAGAAAAAATACTTTCATCGGCAAAGTAAGGATTCAGGCCTTTGGTATAGAATGTTTCTAAGCTATTGCCCTTTCCCAGTAATTTCCAGTGAGTCTTGGTCGAGCCGCTGTCAGCTATGAGTATCATCTTTAGGCAGGTTTATGATTTCAGAATTGTGAACATGAAGAAATTTCTGTCAGCTAAGATATGTAATTA
>CAZMPB010000096.1:0-12044 GCA_964567775.1 uncultured Bacteroidales bacterium | reverse complement strand
CTATTATCCACAGATCTGAATTTGATGACCTCATCGAAGCCAAGGTTGATAACTGGGAATTAGAGCGCATCGCACTGATGGATTCACTGCTGATTAAAATGGCAATATGCGAATTTATTGATTTCCCGACCATCCCAACCAAGGTAACCATCAATGAGTATATCGAAATATCCAAAATGTACAGCACCCCTAAAAGCAAAATATTTATCAATGGTTTGCTCGATAAACTCTTATTTGACCTGACGGAGAAAAAGATGATCAAAAAAACAGGCAGGGGATTAATCGGATAAAAATATTACGTTATGATTTTTTGTATTTTTGTGAAAAAAATTTCTTTTATGTTTCGACCGGTAACATTATTGTTTATTGTTTCTCTCATATTCGTTTCGTGCGGCAATAATTCGGATACGATCAGCACCGACCTGGTAAACAACCCGAACACGGCTTCCGGCAATGGCGATCTGAGCAGCCTGCCGGCTTTCCAGTTCACTACTGAAGAGCATGACTTTGGCAGAATAACCGAAGGCGAGAAAGTAAGTTTTACTTTTAAATTTATAAATTCAGGGAAATCTGATCTGATTATTTCCGATGCCAAAGCCACCTGCGGATGCACCGTGGCGGATTATCCGAAAACCCCCGTAAAGCCCGGTGCCGAAAGCGGCATTTCTGTTACGTTTAACAGTGAAGGAAAAAAAGGAATGCAGAATAAAGTAGTGACGCTGGTGGCTAATACCCAACCAAGCACCAAAATTTTAACAATAAAAGCAGAAATAGTAAATTTAGGTATCAATTAAAAAAACTAAGGTGAATTTAATGAATGTTTTATTAATGATGGGTGGACAAGGTACCGGTCAGACAGGCGGTGGTAGTATGGTAAGCACACTCATCATGATGGTTATTATATTATCCGTTCCTTATATTTTTATTCATATATTCGTAGTTAAACCGCGCTTAATAAAGAAAAAAGAACAAAAAAAATTAATAGAGAATTTGAAAAATGAAAATCCAGAGATTAATGAGGAGGAACTTAATAAAAAGATTTTTGACTTGAGCAACCAACCTTCCAGTTCATTAGAAATAAATGGTGTTTTGGAAAAAGAAGATATTGAATTTTACAAAGACAACAAACAAAGGGCTAAAACTGCAATTATTTTAATTTGGATAGTATTTGCGATAGAAATAGTATCAATAATTTCTGATTTTTTTCAATATCAATTATTGCAGTCAGGCAATATTTCAACTGGTGAAGCTTCATCAAATGATTCAAGACAGCAGCTAATTGCTGGAATCTATTTTATAGCATATATTATTTCTGGAATTACTTTTATTCTATGGTTTCGCAGGGCATATTTTAATTTGCATTTGATTTCCAGAAACCTTAAATATACTGAGGGTTGGGCAGCCGGTGGATGGTTTGTCCCTATCTTGAATTTATGGTATCCTTACACAATTATGCGTGAGCTATTTACTGAAACATTTTCTTTTTTTAATAAAAATAATAGCAATTCAGAGGATACCTTTAAATTATCAATTATAGGATGGTGGTGGGCTTTGTGGATAATTGCTAGTTTTTTTGCATATTTGGGAGCAAATTTACTTTCAAAATCGAATAATATAAGTGGTATAAGTTCTGGTACTTTAGTACAGATATTTTCTTCTGTTATATCATGTATTGGTGCAATAATTATTGTTAGAATAATAAAAAAATATTCAGAAATGGAAGACCAAATTGTGTTTATTCTTTATAATCAATCATTAAAATTTGAAGATTCTCCTATAAATATTGACAAATAAATATTATTAATTTCAAAACAATTAAAAATTAACGTATGAATTTATTAAATGTAATTTTAATGCTGGGTAATACAGACCCAAATTCTAAAGGTGGCGGCAGTAGTATGATACAGACGATTATCATGATGGTGTTAATCGTTGCAGTATTTTATTTATTCTTCATCCGGCCGCAATCTAAAAAGAACAAAGAACTGAAATTGTTCAGGGAAAACCTGAAAAGAGGCGATAAAGTCATCACTGCCGGTGGTATTCACGGAAAGATTCTTGAGATACAGGATACAACAGTGGTCATCGAAACAGAAGATCAAAGCAGGCTTAAGGTCGAAAAAGCTTCGATAGCTTCTACAGTAGCTGGGCCAGGCGAAGGACAGCCCCTTAAATAACCAACAAAAAATTTTCGCTTTGACATCGGGAAGTAATAATATTTCTCTTGATGAACAAAAAGATAATCAGAGACATTCCAAAAGAAAACTGAATATTTTTTTTATTTGCCTTATTATAGCTTCCGTAAGCTGGCTCATGATAAAGCTTTCGGGTACGTATACCCATAACGTCGTTGTGTCGGTACATTATAAAGGCATCAAGAAGAACAAGATATTATTGCCTGCCTCAGATACGTTGCTGATCGCCAATATTCAATCTTCAGGATATAATATTATTTATAACCGCATGTTGAATGAAGATTATAATCTTGAGCTTGATCTGAATCAATATCCTGAAAAACTGAACAATAAAATTTATGAAATAAATATCGAATCGTCAACCCTTATTAGCAGGCTGGGAAATTACTTTAAGTCCGGCGAAAAGGTAGCCTCATTATATCCTGCCAATCTCAAAATAAGACTGGAAAGGGCATATACTAAAAAAGTTCCTGTAAAACCCAATGTGGATATTACTTTCAAAAAGCAGCACAGTGTTTATAAACATATTTACCTGGAACCCGATTCCATTTTTGTAACAGGCAGCAGGAAAGTTACAGATGCTATTAAATATGTCGAAACAGAAAAAACTGAACAGAAAAATTTGTCGGAAAATACGTTTTTGGAGTTAAAGTTAATAAACCCGTTGAACAAATTTGTCTTGCGGTATTCTGCGAATCAGGTTAAAATGTATATCCCTGTAGCTGAATATACAGAGGAGTATGTTGATATCCCGCTTAGCTTTGAATCCGTTCCGAAAGACTATCAAATCATAGCTTATCCTAATAAAATCAGGTGCTATTTTAATGTAAGTATTCCTGACTACGAAAAAATTTCTGTTGAATCGTTCAAAGCCGGGATAAATGAAAAAGAAATATTCCATTCAAAACACCATATCGCGAAAGTCATTCTTAAAAAAGTCCCTTCATATGCAAGGGTGCAACGTATTGAACCCGATAATATTGAGTATTTAATCCGAAAGAAATGATAAGGGTCGGACTTACAGGAGGGATAGGAACCGGAAAGACAGTGGTTGCCCGCATATTTTCCGAATTGCAGGTGCCTGTTTATTTCGCAGATACAGAAGCTAAAAAAGCATATTTGGATGCGGCCATCCTCCAGAAAGCAAGACAGTTATTTGGTGATGAAGTTTTTGATGACAACATCCTTAATTATAAGAACCTTGCCCGTATCGTCTTTAATGATAAAAAGAAACTCTCCGAATTAAATTCATTAATTCATCCTTTTATTATCAGCGATTTTGAAAAATGGGCGATCGGTCAGAAAAACGCTCCTTATATCATCATGGAAGCGGCAATACTCTTTGAAACTTCACTCCACGTGTTATTTGATAAGATCATTGCCGTTACTGCTCCCGAAGAATTGTGCATTGCCCGGGTAATGAAAAGAGACGGCATCAGCAGGGGAGAAGTCATCCGGCGCTTGGATAATCAGTTACAGAATGATATTAAAGTCAGACAGTCTGATTATATAATTATCAACGATGGAACCCGTTTGCTTTTGCCACAGGTGCTCGGGATCCATAAAAAAATGCTGGAATCAATAAAAACATAAATAGTGTCTAAAAAAAACTCATGTTTGTACAAAGAAAACGTCAAGTTTGAGGCTTGCGAAGCGACAAAAAGCGGAGTTTACTGGTGTAAATGAGCATTTTTGTTGCAAGCGTAACGAAAAAATTGGCGTTTTCTTACAAACACTAAATAAGAATAGTATGAAAAAAACTGTTTTAATTATTGCAGCAATATTTGTTTCATTATGTTGCTACGCCCAGGAAACAAAAAATATTTCTTTGCCCGCTCCGAATATGGAAGGAGGGATGCCGCTTATGGAAGCCCTGAAAAACCGGCAGACAAAAAGGGAATTCAGCAAAGAAAGGCTTTCTGAACAGAAACTGTCTGACCTGTTATGGGCTGCATTTGGAATAAATCGCCCGGAATCGGGAAAACGCACGGCCCCATCAGCTGTAAACTGGCAGGAAACAGATATTTATGTCAGCCTTGAATCAGGCGTTTATTTATATGACGCACAGAAAAACATGCTAAAGGGAATAGTAGAAGGTGATTATCGTATGGGTATGGGCAAACAAAGTTTCGCAGGTGATGCGGCCGCGGTATTGGTTTTTGTTGCTGATTATTCAAAAATGGGTGCGATGGCAAGCAAAGAAGATAAAGATTTTTATGCGGCTGTTGATGTCGGTTATATCAGTCAGAATGTCTATTTGTTCTGCTCTTCAGAAAATCTCGCTACCGTAGTGTTGGGTATGGTTGACAGAGAAAAAATCAAGAAAACTTTAAAACTTCAGGATAACCAAAAAGTTATTTTAACCCAATGTGTGGGTTTTCCTAAGTAGGAGTAGCTGATAAATTATTTTGAACCTTTTTTACCATCCGAAATGCGGACTTCTACCTCATCTTTTTTGGCATCGTAGTCAACAGTAACGATATCGCCTTCATTTAGTTTTGATTTAATTATTTCTTCGGCGAGTACATCTTCTATATATTTTTGGATAGCACGTTTTAAAGGGCGTGCACCAAAATTAGGATCCCAGCCTTTATCAATGATAAAATCTTTTGCCCGGGTTAACACTTTTAATTTATAACCCAGCGCTTTGATCCTCTTTTCAACAAACGACAGTTCAATGTCGATGATCTTGTGAATATCTTCACGTTTAATATCTTCAAAGATAACCACATCATCTATTCTGTTTAAAAATTCAGGTGCAAATGCCTTTTTCAAAGCATTTTCGATGATGCTTTTTGCATATCCTGCTTTGTTGCTTTCTTTAGCAGTAGTCTGGAATCCGACACCCTGGCCAAAATCTTTCAGTTGGCGGGAGCCGATGTTCGAGGTCATGATGATAATTGTATTTTTAAAGTCCACTTTTCTGCCGAAACTGTCGGTGAGTTGTCCGTCATCCAGTACTTGTAACAAAAGATGAAAGACATCGGGATGTGCTTTTTCGATCTCGTCAAGAAGCAATACGGCATAAGGTTTCCTGCGTATCTTTTCGGTAAGTTGTCCGCCTTCTTCATAGCCGACATATCCCGGAGGCGCTCCTATAAGTCTCGAAACTGCAAATTTTTCCATGTATTCGCTCATATCAATACGAACGATGGCATCATCCGAATCAAAAAGGAATTTGGACAGCACCTTGGCAAGATATGTCTTGCCAACACCCGTAGGGCCTAAGAAAATAAAAGAACCTATAGGTTTGTTCGGGTCTTTCAAGCCGGCTCTGTTTCTGCGGATTGCCTTGACTACCTTTTTTATGGCATCATCCTGGCCGATCACGAGTTTGCGCAACTCTTCCTCCATGGAGATCAGACGGTTGCTTTCATTTTGTGCTATACGCTGAACAGGGACACCGGTCATCATGGCAACTACTTCGGCGACGTTTTCTTCGGTAACCATTTCCAGGTTTAGCTGGCTTTCGTCCAGCCATTGTTTTTTTGCCTTTTCCAGTTCGATCACCAGTTGGCGTTCATTATCGCGAAGCTGGGCAGCAACTTCGTATTGCTGGCTTTCGATTGCTTTTCTTTTTTTCTGTTTTACTTCTTCAATGCCGGTTTCAATCTTAATGATATTCTCAGGTACATGTATATTGGTAATATGTACACGGGCACCGGCTTCATCAAGGGCATCAATAGCCTTGTCCGGAAGGCAGCGGTCACTGATATACCGCGTTGTAAGGCTTACGCAGGCCTTTATGGCTTCGTCGGAATATTTAACAAGGTGGTGTTTTTCGTACCTGTCTTTGATGTTATTAAGGATATCAATAGTTTCTTCGGGGGTGGTAGGTTCCACAATCACTTTCTGAAAACGTCTTTCCAGCGCTCCGTCTTTTTCGATGTATTGCCTGTATTCATCAAGGGTAGTGGCTCCGATGCACTGAATATCCCCACGCGAAAGGGCCGGTTTGAACATATTGGAGGCGTCCAGCGAACCGGAAGCACCGCCTGCACCAACAATCGTATGAATTTCATCTATAAAGATAATGATATCGTCATTTTTTTCAAGCTCGTTGATAACAGCTTTCATGCGTTCCTCAAACTGTCCGCGGTATTTGGTGCCGGCCACAAGAGAGGCAAGGTCAAGTGTAACGATACGTTTGTCGAACAAAGCCCTCGATACTTTACGCTGAACAATCCGCAATGCAAGGCCTTCAGCAATGGCCGTCTTGCCAACACCGGCTTCACCGATCAGTACCGGGTTGTTCTTTTTGCGGCGGCTTAATATCTGTGCGATACGCTCGAGTTCTTTTTCACGTCCGACAACAGGATCCAGGCGGTCTTCTTCGGCAAGGCGGGTAAGATCCCTTCCAAAATTATCAAGCACCGGGGTTTTTGATTTCGGATCAATAATTTTTTTAGATTCTCCGCCGAAAGCTCCTTCATCAGCATCATCATTGCTGGAGCTTCCCGGCAACTCGTCCTTAGGATCCTGACGGCCATCACTACTATCGCCGATGATGTTCCGCAGCTCATTGCTCACCGATTCATAGTCTATGCCGTTTTTGTTAAGGCTTTTTGTGGCAATATTGATCTCGTCTTTCAGTATAGCCAGTAACAGGTGTTCTGTTCCGATGATGTCAGCCTTGTATATTTGTGCTTCCAAAAAGGTGTATTTGAGAACCCTTTCTGCCTGCTTGTTCAAAGGAATATTCTGATTGTTTGCTTCCTGGTTGTCATTAAAGTTAATCTGTACATCTGACGAGCCTTTAATGTTGCGTTCAATAGAATTTTTGATTTCTGTAAAATTACAATTCAAGCTATTTAAAATCTTTAAAGCCAGGCTGTCCTTATCACGTAAAAGACCAAGGAACAAGTGTTCAACACCGATATAATCGTTCTTTAAACGTATAGATTCTTCTTTGCTGTATTCAAAAATGTTTTTTACCCGTTGCGAAAATTTAGCTTCCATGTGAGTTTTATAAAGTAATTATTCAAAATTACAAATTTTTATCTGATTGTCCAAAATTATTCAAGAATGCCTATCCCTGAAAGGATTGAAATACTTATTTTTCAACAGAATTTTGTTAGTAATAAATTTAAAAAAAAAGCCTTCACGAATCCAAAAAAAAGTAGTACCTTCGTTAAACTTTTTAAAATACTAACTAATTAAAAATGAGCATTTTATAACTATGAGTAATTTAGACAACATTATTAAAGTTAACATCGAGGAACAGATGAAGACGGCATACATTGATTATTCAATGTCTGTTATAGTCTCGCGAGCGCTGCCTGATATACGTGATGGTTTAAAACCTGTGCACCGCAGAGTATTATATGGTATGTACGATCTTGGATGCCTTTCGGGCCGTCCTTATAAAAAGTCAGCAAGGATTGTCGGGGAAGTTTTAGGTAAATACCACCCGCATGGCGATACCTCCGTTTATGATGCCATGGTACGTATGGCTCAGGAATGGTCGTTGCGTTATCCTATGGTCGACGGGCAGGGAAATTTCGGATCTATTGACGGAGACAGCCCCGCTGCTATGCGATACACCGAAGCACGCCTTCAGAAGATAGCAGAAGAAATGTTGGTCGACATCGACAAAAACACAATTGATTGGACACTGAATTTTGATGATACGCTGGAAGAACCGAGCGTATTGCCCGCCAAAATACCGCAATTATTGGTAAACGGCGCTTCAGGTATCGCTGTTGGTATGGCCACCAACATGCCGCCACATAATCTTAAAGAAGTTGTTGACGGGATAGTAGCATATATTGATAACAACGAAATTACTATAGCCGAACTGATGAAGTTCATTAAAGCCCCCGATTTTCCTACAGGTGCAACAATATATGGCTATGAAGGAGTAAGGGATGCTTATGAAACAGGAAGAGGAAGGATCGTATTACGGGGTGATGTGGTCGTTGAAGAGGAAAACGGCAGAGAAAATCTTGTGGTAACATCCATTCCATACCAGGTGAATAAAGCCGAACTGATCAAAAAAACCGCTGACCTGGTCAATGATAAAAAAATTGAAGGCATCTCTGAAATACGTGATGAATCCGATAAAAACGGCATACGCATCGTTTATGAATTAAAAAAAGGAACAATCTCCAATGTTATCATCAACAAGCTTTACCAGCAAACAGCCCTGCAGTCATCATTCAGCGTGAACAATATTGCCCTGGTAAAAGGCAGGCCCATGCTGCTCAACCTTAAGGGTTTAATTACGCATTTTGTCAATCACCGCCAGGAGGTGGTTGTCCGACGCACACAGTTCGACTTAGAACAGGCTGAAAAAAGAGCTCATATAATCGAAGGCTTGCTGATTGCTCTTGACAATATTGATGAAGTGATCAGGATCATTCGCGCAGCTAAGACTGTTGATGAAGCACGAACGGGGCTGATAGATAAGTTTAGTTTATCCGACATACAGGCCAGGGCAATTGTTGATATGCGCCTGCGCGCTTTGGTAGGACTTGAACGCGATAACCTCAGGAAAGAATACGAAGAATTACAAAGACTTATCGAATATTATAAAAGCGTTCTGGCTGATGTAAACCTCCGGATGGAAATCATAAAAAAAGAACTTCTGGAGATCAAGGAAAAATACGGTGATGAACCTAAAACAGAAATTACATATACAGCTGAAGACTTCAAAATTGAAGATACCATTGCTGATGAGTCGGTAGTTATTACCATTTCACGAATGGGTTATATCAAGCGTACACCATTAATTGAATACAAGCGTCAGAATAGGGGAGGCCGCGGATCAAAAGGCACCGATATCCGTGATGAAGATTTTCTGGAATACCTGTTTGTAGCCACCATGCATAATTATATGCTGTTTTTTACCGAACAGGGAAAATGCTTCTGGCTGAGGGTGTTCGAAATACCCGAAGGCACCAAGACCAGCAAAGGCAGGGCTATACAAAATATGATCAGTATCGCTCCGGATGATAAAGTAAGGGCATTTTTAAATGTAAAAGATATTACCGACAAAGAATATGTGAAAAATAATTACATCATTCTGTGTACGAAAAAAGGCGTTATCAAGAAAACCACTCTTGAGGCGTATTCGCGTCCGCGCCAGTCGGGCATCAATGCCATTACTGTCCGTGACGGAGATACATTGCTGCAGGCAAAACTTACCGACGGCAAAAACGAAGTTTTGATGGCTCTCCATTCCGGAAGAGCGATCCGTTTCAATGAATCTAAAGTACGCCCGATGGGTAGAAATGCTGCAGGAGTCAGAGGTATAACATTGGATAGTAAAAAAGATGAAGTGATCGGAATGATCTGTCTTGAAAATGAGGAGTACGATATTCTTGTTGTATCCGAAAATGGTTATGGAAAACGCTCAAAATTAGAAGATTACAGAGTGACGAATAGGGGGGGGAAAGGCGTAAAAACCATCAACATTACGGAAAAGACCGGTAACCTGATCTCCATACTGAATGTTCTTGATACCAACGATCTGATGATTATCACCAAAGCAGGTATCCTCATACGCATGGCAGTTGCTGATTTGCGTGTTATGGGCAGGGCAACCCAGGGTGTCAGGCTTATCAACCTGAGAAATGATTCCATTGCTGCTGTTACCAAGGTAGAATGCGAAATAGAAGATGAACTGATGGAAGATGAAATTCTTCCTGAAGGCAGTGAAAAAAAGCTGGTTCAAAACGAAACCTACAAAATTGGTGATGACGAAATTTCAAAAGAACTTCTTGATAAATTTAAAGATGAGGATATCTCAGAGGAAAACGCTGACGAAAAAACTCCCGAAGAACCTGAAAATTAATTTTGGCAAAGAAGTTGATAAATAAAAAATAATTTAATTTTGTAACGATTCAGAAATTAAGAACAAAAAGTTAGTATTTAGAAATATAAAAACAAAAAAATGAAAAAGTTAGCATTAGTAGTTTTAGCAGTATTTGTTACAAGTATTGCTTTTTCTCAAAACACAAAAGTAGTCAGTGCCTACAATTACCTTAAAAACGGACAACTTGATAAGGCAAAAACCTACATTGACGAAGCATGTGCCAATGATCAGACCAAGGGCCTCGCAAAAACCTGGTTTTATTGCGGAAATATTTATCTTAGCATTTCTCTTACAAAAGAAGATAAATATAAAACATTGGATACAAACGCCACGCAGATAGCGTATGATGCCTATCAGAAAGCTATCCAGATAGACCCGGAGATTTCGAATGAAGCCCTGATGCCGAACTCGCCAAAAATGGGCTTGTACTTTTTAGGTGATCAGTATTATAACAAAGGAGTGGACTTGTTTTATAAGAAACAATACACAGATGCACTGAACAACTTCGAAATGACTAAAAAGATAAATAATATCTTCGGCGTCAAAGACTCAAACGCCACTTTTAATGCCGGTTTATGTGCTGTTCAGTTAAAAGACAATAAGAAAGCAAAAGGATTTTTCGAAGAATTGGTAAGAAATAATTTCAAACAAGGTTTGATTTATACACAACTTTCTACCATTTATAAAGCAGAAGGCGATACCGTTAAATCTGAAGGCATAATAGCCAAGGGAAGAAAAGCAATGCCCAACGACCTTAACCTTATTATTGCTGAGATTAACAACCTTTTGTCAAAAGGAAAAGTCACAGAAGCTCAGGATTTGTTAAATTTAGCGGTATCCAAAGACCCGAACAATGCAACACTGCATTTTGCAATAGGTGCCAATATGGATGAATTCGGGAATTTCGATCAGGCAGAAAAATCCTACCTGAAAGCCATTGAGCTGAAAGCTGATTATTTTGATGCACATTACAATCTGGGAGCATTATATGTAAATACCGCTGCAACCGTGATGGATGAAGCAAATAAACTTCCAATCACTGAAACTGCTAAGTATGATGAATTAAAAGTGAGAGCTGATAATTTACTGGAAAAAGCATTACCTGAACTGGAAATAGCGGAGAAGTTAAACCCTAAGGATAGAAATACGTTGATTACGCTGAAGCAATTATATGCACGTAAAGGTAACGCAGAAAAAATTAAAGAATACGATGAAAAAATAAGCAAACTATAATAACTTTTGTTTCAGGTAAAGGAGGGTACGCTCTCCTTTATTTTCATATTCTTTATTTAACATAATATTAATTATAAGACAAATCAGAAATTATATATAATTGGAAATATGACAGTTAAAAAAATCAAAAAGAAACAATATGCGCAGGATAATGAAATCAAAAACAAACGCCTGGCCGGAGGCTGAAGCCCGTGATTCATTTAAGATGCCGGATTGATAAACAAAGGAGTGCGAAATTGCAAACTTCGTACAACTGTTTTTTTCTCCCGCTCATAATGACCGCTGAAGTCAATCCTAAACAATCCGCCAGTGATGATAAGGGCTTCAGCAAATTTGCCAAAGCCCTTGTTTTTTATTAGCGCAAAATTTGGATATAAATCAATGCACCATCCTTATCACCATACATTTTGATTTATCCATTCCTGCAAATTCAAGTTTGAAGGTGTACATGCCATTAGACAGGCTTTGTTGCGAAAACACAACAGTATGGTTTCCGCCGGCCTGAGTTTCATTCACCAGTTCTGAAACCAACTCGCCAACAGCATTGTAAACATTCAGTTTTACTGTCCCCTTCTGCGGAATACTATATGTTAAAGTAGCAGCACTGCTGAAAGGATTGGGATATCCTGCAAACTCAAACCCAGCTTCCATATCCCCACCATGGACAAAGATTTTGGGAATAGTGAGGTAGGCATCTTCATTGATTTCACCATATTGATTCGCTATCAAACCGGTACCCTTCAAATTAAAATCAAACTCTCCCCTACCCGGATCATTGAGCGAACGAAATCCCAGCCTGA
>CAZMPB010000095.1:0-12226 GCA_964567775.1 uncultured Bacteroidales bacterium | reverse complement strand
TCAACGGTTTTCAAGACCGCCGCAATCGACCACTCTGCCATCTCTCCGCTGCAAAAGTACAGATATTTTTTATTTCCAAAGAAGTTTTTTTTATTTAGGCGGTTTTTTTATCAAAAAAAAACATCACACCGCTAACAATACATTTACGCGAAGTACTATTAAGAATCAAAAAAGCTGTATTATTCTGATTTAAGTATTTTGAAATACTTAATGCCTTGCGGGCTGGTCAGCCTTAATGAATATAAACCGTTTGACAAGGCTGAAATATTTATATTTGCCCTGTTGTCAGGGTTATTCATATTTTTTGAAAGTACGAGGGTTCCGGTGATAGAAAAAATATCAATACTTATTTTGCCCGTTACCTTGTTTTCAAGCATGATAAAAATGTTATCTTTGGCCGGATTCGGATAAATAATTACATTGGTAAAAACATTGTCGGCTATCGCAATGACAATCGGAGCAAGCGCTACATTAACCGTGCTTGCCTGCCCGTTGACAAGCACTATGTTATTGATGGTTTTTGATATGTAGCCGGGCGCAGAATAGGTAATGTTGTAAGTACCGGCATTCATGTATTTATGGTAGTTGCCAACAGGCAAAGCAGAATAAACCTGTGAACTATCGTCAACCTGGTCATAGTTATTTACCCATACTTTTGCCCTGATAGGCTGTCCGTTGGACGAATCGGTAATGATGCCACGGACGCCGTAAAGCGATTCCTGTATATAATTGATCAATGAGCTATAGTTGGTATTCCACATGCCCTGCAAATTCTGGGTTTGTGTAGTCTTATTTACATCCAGTTCTATGGTGGTTTCCCTGCATTGTTTATAAAAATTCATATAGTCCATTCGTCCGCCTGTGATCTCGTACCAGTCGCCACCTTCAGTAACACCATCAGGATAAGTTTCAGTCATATATGAACTGTTCACTGTTCTTGCAGTAGCAACATAATCGGTACAAACTCTTTCCCACCAGGCAGCATCCGCATTAGGATTTTCAGATGTAGTCCAGGTGTCCCATGGATAATTCATCAGTTCGGCGCCGCCATGAAAATTGGCAGACATGTTGAAATGATGGTTATCGGCAAAAGCCATGAAAGCGTATGTTTCAGGCTGGATCGGATAATTGAAAAAATCACCGCTGTTTGAGGGATCGCCTATCAGCGGATCAATATAATTCCGGTTAAGATCTTTAAAATTTTTATTATATCTCATGGAATACGCAATAGTGCTGCCGGCTGGGTTCGACTGATAATAGGTGCCATCAGGGTTGGCCAGGGGGCATATCCAGATTTCAGCATTGTTGACAAGATTAGTGATTTGCGTTATTGATCCATAGTTGGCCAGTAAATAATTGATCAGGCGAAGCATGAGGTAATAGCCTGTCGTTTCGTCGCCATGCATGGACGATGTATATAAAAATTGCGGTTCGTTTTCAGCCGTGTTTACATTGTCGGATATTTTGGCGACAAGAATTTTATAATTGCCGGAAGGTGTAGGTGATAAAATTGTGTCTATATCGCATAAGGCAGGAAAGTTGCTGGCAAAATTTGCCATCATTTGTTCGTAAACACTGTAAGTAGGATAACGATCCCAGTTGGCCATCTGTGCCACCGTGGTGGCCATAGTCAGGGCTTTGGGGATAGATTTGGGAATGATCTCGTAAGGAATATTCCGCGTGAGGAATTCCTGAAATTCTTCGCTGTTGGCATAAGCACGAACTTCATAACCTTGTCCGTAGGGCATTTCTTTAACATGATCAATGGACATAATATGGGTGAGGTCTTTGTTTATCTGTGCTTTGGTGTCTACATTAAATTTAATAACAATCTCCCCGCGGTTCTGTATTATCTGTTTGGCTTTCTTAAACTGTTCTGTGTTGAAATTTTGTGCAGAAATGCTGCCTGTGAAGATAATAAAAAATATAAAAAGTATATATTTGTTCATACGTATTTGAAATATTGCATAAAGGTACAAAAAATTATGGTTTTATCGGCGAGAGAACTCCATTTATTGATGGCGTTTTTGTAAAACATTATATATCACAAGGAAAGATGATTATTACTAATCATTGTCTTCGCGATTCCTATTGGTTGAACATTATTCGGGAATAATTCTACCTTTTACCTGTTTCGCCTTATCAGCTTTAATACCTGATAATATGTCTTGTCCGATCCTGTAAATTCCAGTTTAAAGGTGTACATACCGGCCGGCAAATTTTCAGGTGCAAGATTCACCGTATGTTTTCCGCTAACCTGTGTTTCATTTACAAGCTCATAAACCTGTTGTCCAATTGAATTGAATGCTTTTAGAACGACTGTTCCGTTTTCAGGTAAATAATATGTTATGCTTGCACCATTATTAAAGGGATTCGGATATCCGTAAAACTCAAAATCATCATTAATATTTGAATTGTTTTGGATAAATACTTTTGGTATTGTCAGATAGGCATCCGTAAGCTCATTGCCATATTGATCTCCAATTACTCCGGTTCCCGTCAATAAAAATTCGGGGGCTACATTCTTAAATTCATGTTTCGGAATAAATCCCAGCATGATCAGGGTATCTCCGGCATCCACATCATAATAATCTGCTGTGGCAAAAACAACCCTAATGGTACCGTTATCTTCTGTAACAAGAAGATCATTTTCATCTGCAATTATTTCTTCCAGCGTAGGGTTGATTTTCAAAGCAGCAACCTTTCGGTTTGCCCTGGGCATGTTCGCAGATACAAGTTTGAAGTCAGCATCTGGATAATTCAACTCCAGACCCAATGCCGAGAAATCATCTGTTTTTGCGCTGATCCTTAAGGGGACTTCAAAGTAGGATTGGCCTGCGGCTGTAATTGATTCCCCTGAAGTAACAATAAATTCATCTTTCGGTAATGATTTTGCCATACTCCAGGATGTTGCTGAATCCTTGTAACTAGTACTGGAAGCATTATAATCGCCGTAGCAGATAGTTTTCAGGGTGATATTTAAGTTGGTGCCGGAAACGGTAATACCTGTGTCAAGTGCCAGCCAGTTTCCTTTCGGGAAGTTCCTGTTAGGATCGTAGGGTACCCCGATTTTCGCACTGATTCTCGATACGTCAACCATGTTAATAACTGAATTATTATCTACGTTTGCGGCTTTCTTATATTTTGCAGAAAAATTTCTGGAAGGGTCATTCAAAGTATCATGGCCTACAAGGTATTGTAGAATAGCTAAGTCAATAGCATTTATATCATTACATAATTGCATGGTGTCGACCGTATATTTATCATACGACAAGGTGTAATTACCATTTGCAATATTCGTTAACTGATACACGCCAAGAGCATCGCTGGTATCTCTGGCAACTTCGGTTCCTGATGCCTGATTTTTTAATATCACAATAACACCACCGATATTGTATTTTACAGAATTATATGTAGGCATATTTGGTGCGGGGTTGCCTGCACTGGCTTTGCCCAGATAGCGGGTTTTACCGCTGATGGTATATCCGCTGGCAACAACGATAATCACATTATGGTTAATGGTGTCGGAACAACTGCCGTTGATAGCAATAAGCCTTACACTGTATGTGCCGCTTGCCGCATAAGTATGAACAGGATGCTGTAGTGTGCTTGTGCCGCCGTCTCCAAAATTCCAGGAATAGGATATAGCGTTGGCAGAACTGTTTGTGAAAGTAGCTGTATTTGAATTTACCGAGCTGCTGAATCCTGCTGCCGGTAATGTAAGGATGGTGGCTGTAACCGGAGAGCGGGAACTTACACAGGCGTCTTTTTGAACCAGCCATTCATAAAAATAATAATAATAAGCGCTTCCTGCATCACTGCCTGTTATTGACAGAAGGCCGGGAGTTGTATAACTATAGCTGACACCCGTACTATGCCTGTAGAGAGAAACACCACTAGTGCACGATAGTCTCATATTGGTACCGGCAGGTACCGAAAAATTCAGGGTTACCGTGCTGAGTCCCGCAGGAATGCTTACCGTGGTGGTCTGCCCGTTGATCACATTTCCTGAACTGTTTTTTAGTGCAATAGTTTTTGACACAGGGCTTGAAGAAGTATTATACACTTTTACTGAAATTAATTTTATTGGTGTATAAGCATCAAATATCAGGTAATGCTCTCCGGTACTTGTTCCGGCACCGCCGCTCTGTACAAATGTTTTACCCGCAGTTTGCACATTCCCTCTTTCATCGTTTTCAACATAATAGGTAGTGGTGTTCGATAAAACAGGGGTAATAAAATTAGTTCCTGTGTCCACAAGTGTGCCGCCGCTGGCCGCATCGTACCATTTAATTGTTCCTAATGCAGAGGCAGATAACGTCACGGAACCAGGACCGCAAGCTGAACCTCCTGTTGTGGTTGGCGCCGCTGCCATATTGATCGTAATGTAATTGGTCATTACCAGCGAGTCTTTTCCTTTGCAGTTCAGTGCCCTGAGTTTTACTGTATAGGTTCCGTTCGTTGTGTAAGTATGAGCAGGGTTGACAATGGTGGAAGTAGTGCCGTCGCCAAAAAACCATACAAAACTGGTAGAAGCCGTTGATGTGTTTGTAAATTGAACTGTTCCTGAACAATTATCCGTAACTGTTCCTGTAAACTGAGCATTGGGGCTTGCAGACGGAGCAAGAGTAACATTTACAACAGTAGCGCTGCCGTTTGCCAATGCCACATTATTGATGGTTTTTGATGTATATCCAGGCGCAGAATAGGTAATACTGTATGTCCCTGCTATCATGTACTTGTGGTAGTTACCCACCGGCAATGCAGAATATACATGAGAACTGTCGTTTGTCTGATCGTAACTATTTACCCATACCTTAGCCCTGATGGGCTGACCGCTGCATGAATCGGTGATTATACCACGCACACCGTAAAGCGACTCTTGCAAAAAGTTAAGCAAAGCGGTGTAATTCTTATTCCATTCTCCGGGGAGGTTTTGAGTTTCAGTCGTTTTAGTTCCATCCAGTTCAATGGTTGCTTCCTTGCAGTGTTTAAAAAAATTCATATAATCCTGCCTTCCGCCGGTAATCACGTACCAGTCGCCGCCTTCTGTAACACCATCAGCGTAGGTGTCTTTCATATAATTATTATCCACTAATCTGGCAGTAGTAACGTAGTCGGTGCAGATATCTTCCCACCATAAGCGGTCTGCATTTGAATTCCCTGAAGTTGTCCAGGTGTCCCACGGATAATTCATTACTTCAGCGCCGCCATGGAAATTTGCACCCATATTGAAATGATGATTATCAGCAAATGTCATGAATGCCTGAGTTTCAGGAGCCCAGGATAATCCGTCGGGATGCTGTCCATCTAAAGGATCAGGGTAATTACGGTTTAAATCAGTTCCTGCCAGATTACCTCTTCTTGAATTTGCAACTGTTGAACCGGCAGGAGAGGAGTTATAATAAGTTCCTTCAGGGTTTGCCAGCGGGCATATCCAGATTTCAGCGCCGTTAACAAGATTGGTAACTTGAGGAATTGAAACATAGCTTGTCAACAAATAATTAATTAAACGGAGCATCAGGTAATAACCTGTTGTTTCATCGCCGTGCATGGAGGATGAAAATAAAAACTGCGGTTCGTTTTCTGCTGTATTTACGTTGTCCGAAATTTTTGCAACTAAAATTTTATAATTCCCCGATGGGGTTGGTGCCAAAATGGTATCAATATCGCATAAGGAGGGATAGGCGCTTGCAAAATTGGCCAACATTTGTTCGTAAACACTGTAGGTGGGATAACGGTCCCAATTAGCCATTTGTGCAACGGTAGTAGCCATCGTCAGCGCTTTTGGAACGACTTTAGGAATGATTTCATAAGGAATGTTCCTGGAAAGAAAATTCAGAAACTCCTGCTGGTTAGCATATGCCCGGACTTGGTAACCCTGCCCGTTGGGCAGTTCTTTCACCTTGTCAATGGACATGATGTACGTGAGGTCTTCGTTTATTTGCGCCTTTGAAGCTACATTAAATTCTACCACTATTTCCCCGCGCGACTGAAGTATTTGAGAGGCCTGCTGGAGTTTTTCCGTTTCAATGTTCTGAGCTGCCAGGTTGCCGCTTAAAATAATTGAAAATAAAAAGAGGATATATTTTTTCATACGTCTCTGAAATTTTGCCGAAAGGTACGAAAATACGTAGATTCATCAGGTAAATTAACGAAAAATTAACTATTTGTTTGCTTCAGTAATAATTACAGGCTGGTATTAAATCCGGAAAAACCTGAAAATCTTCAATTTTTTTCGGCAAACATGGCAATGTTGAGCATCATCTGGTCGATAAGCACCTGGATTTCCGGTGTTTTTTCTATGGAGATCATCAGGTCGAAAAATTCTTTGTTTTTTTCTGAGAATAAACCAACTTTTAGTTTTGCTTTTGATAAAGCGGTAACGTAGGTCAGGGAAGGATTATTTGTGGTATCGGTATTTAAAAGGATATCGAAATCTTTTTCTATAAAATCGTTGATTTTTTCGCCCGAAGGTTTATAAAACCAGTTAATATTTCTTTTCGTGATATAATCAAACATCAGCCTTGGATAACAATAGTGAGGCGGGTCTTTGAGGTTGATCCAGCCCAGAGTGCGGACTTCTTTTTTATCGTTTTGCAACTGGCCGGCGAAACGGGTAATAACAAGGTAATCCTTCTCTTCGCCCACATTATAAATGATGCCAATGCTTTTTGCATCCGAAGGATGTATGATCTTTTTGCTTCTGATCAGTTTGGGAAACTTGTTCTTTATTTCTGCATTCCAGAAATATTTCCGGATGGATTCAAGCATATTGTTTTGTTTTTGCTGTTTTATACATATTTGTGCTTTTTATACATCTCAAATCCCGACTTCATCAACAGGGTTATTGAATCAAAGATTTCTTTATCGTATTTTTTTATATGAAAGCACGATTTGCCGGTCTGCAGTTTTTTAAGAGCATCGGGTACTTCATTCAGCAATTCAGGAAAAATGTACATCGGCATGAAATAAAAACCGGTGTATTTGGGTTTTAGTATGACACTGCCAAAATAAATCTCTTTGTAACGGCGGCCATTAAGTTCTACCTCCTTGTGTGAATACAGGTCATATCTTTCTTTGCTGTCCATCATCACACTCAGAGGAGGCACGTATTTCTGAAACATGAACTTAATCCTGTCGAAGTTTTCCTGTTGTTCCATAGTCAGTTATTTTTTCATGTAGGCCTTTGTTATCTTGCAGATATACATACGGTGGTAATCTTTCAACGGATAATTTTCATCAATATCGCTGATGATAAAATGTGCAGGTTTGATATCATCGTAATATAATTTTGTACACTCCATCACCAGGCGGGCTTCTTCAAAAGCGATGGCGCCGCTGGTGGTTTCCACAGGGGTTAGCCCTTTGATGTTCATTTTATTAATATCCCTGCCGGATTTGCTGCCGCATGTCTGAAGAATCCGGCGGTATTCCTCGCCGAAAAAAGTGATGGTGAGATGATGGTATTTCTCTGCAAATTTATAGGTATGGCGTTGCGGCCTGATGAAGAGAAATGCCACCGGCTGGTGCCACAATATTCCCATACCGCCCCACGAGGCGGTCATCATGTTGTAATCGCCAGTAATGCCAGCCGTTACCAGCATCCAGTCTTTGTCGAGCAATCTGAAAACATTTTCATTTAACTCAAAGATATCGACAGGTTCAAATGTTGGTTTCATTTTAGTATGGAATCAAAATTTTTGTAAAAGTAAAAAAATTATATTTGTGAATTATTAAAAAACCGGATTGGTAAAAACAAATATTACATACCACTAATGCAGATTACTTTTCTCGGGACGGGCACTTCACAGGGAGTTCCGGTCATCACATGTACCTGTGAAACTTGCTTGTCGGAAGATCCCCGTGATAAACGGCTGAGGTCGTCTATATTGATCGAAACCGGCGAACTGACACTGATCATCGATACAGGCCCCGATTTTCGCCAGCAGATGCTGCGCGAAAATGTTAAAAAACTGGATGCTGTTATTTTTACTCACGAGCACAAAGACCATATTGCCGGCCTCGACGATATCAGAGCGTATAACTTTATGCAAAGACGAGCTATGGATGTTTATGCCCGGGCATCTGTGCTTCGTGCAATTAAAAAAGAGTTTAATTATGCTTTTAAGGAAAAAAAATATCCGGGTATCCCGGAAATCATCCAGCACACTATTACCAATGCTCCGTTTAATATTAAAGGATTGGAAATATTACCTGTAGAGGCAAAACACTATTTTTTGAAAATCTTTGGTTATCGTATCGGCAATTTTGCATACCTCACCGATGCCAGTGATATCAATGCCAAAGAAAAGAAAAAGCTGCTCAATCTTGATGTATTGGTGATAAATGCTTTGCGGACAAAAAAACATTATTCACATTATAATCTTGAACAGGCATTAAATTTGATTAAAGAACTGGAACCTAAAAAAGCATACCTGACACACATAAGCCACTATATGGGAAAACATCAGGAAACCGGGAAATTATTACCGGAAAATGTGCGGTTTTCTTTTGATGGGTTGAAAATTAGCGTATAAAATACTATTTTTGTAAAAAATATTATTGGTTGATGAGAAAGACTCAGTTTGTACATCTTTTTGTACTGTTTTTTTTGCAGTTTTCTTCTTACGGACAGTTCAATCCAAATATTTCAAATGATACGAACAAGGCTGTTATTCCCGGCAGTAAACCAGTCCCTCCCAATTTGCTGCTACCCAAAATTGATTCGGCAATAAACAGGAGTTTGTTAAACCGCGGGTTGCCCGTACAACCCAACCCTTTTACCGCTGCCGATGATTCTATGACCGTTTTTGATTCGCTGCATGGCAAGCTTAATGTTTTTGTAAAAAACATTAACAAAATTATGGGAACCATTAATGTGGCCGTATTTAACAGCTACACCAGTTTCCTCAATAACGGACCTGTGTACAGGGGCGCTATTATTCCCGTTAACGCGCTAAATATGATGATACCATTCGATTCTATTCCCAAGGGTATTTATTCCGTTGCAGTTTTTCATGACGAAGATATAAACGGTTACCTGAACAAAAACCAATTGAATATTCCATTGGAGGGCTATGGCTTTTCAAATAATGTGTTGACCAATATGGGCCCCCCGAATTACAGCCAGATTAAGTTTCCTTATACCGGAAAAAACAAAAACATAACCATTTATATGACATACTTTAAATTCCCGAAATAACGGCAGCAGCAGCGATTGCTCTATCGTCTGCACTGCCTTAATAAAACATATTTACGATTTTGGATTTGCCGAACGCAAAAAAAAATAAAAAAAATAACAATGACAGAAGAAAAAATTACTTATGTAGACTTTGCTACCATGGAGTGTTTTATGGCTGATGTACTGGTCAAAAGCGGTGTTCCTGAAGATGACGCAAAGATATGTGCTGAAGTGCTCATTACTGCTGATAAATTCGGAATCGATTCGCATGGCTTTAACCGCCTGAAACCTATTTATTACGACCGGATAAAAGACGGCATCCTTAACCCGGTAACTCAGTTTGAAATCGTTCGCGAAAGTCCTGCCACGGCGGTTGTCGATGGCCATAACGGGATGGGGCATGTGATAGCCAAACGTTCGATGCAGATCGCTATCGACAAAGCAAAAAAATATGGAATGGGCATGGTGGCTGTCCGAAATTCAACCCATTACGGTATAGCCGGTTATTATGCGCTGATGGCTGCCAAAGAAAATATGATAGGTGTTACCGGCACCAACGCCCGCCCCTCTATTGCACCGACTTTCGGTGTTGAGAATATGCTGGGTACCAATCCGCTCACATTTGCCATGCCTACCGATGAGGATTTTCCTTTCATGCTCGATTGCGCCACTTCGGTAAGCCAGCGCGGAAAAATTGAGTTATATGCACGCAAAGGCAAAGACCTGCCCAAAGGTTGGGTCATAGATGAAAATGGTGAATCAAAAACCAATGCAAAAGATGTGCTTGATGACCTGATCGCCGGAAAAGCAGCCCTTGCACCGCTGGGCGGCATCGGTGAAGATACGGCAGGATATAAAGGATACGGTTATGCGACCGTAGTTGAAATTCTCTCTGCTGCCTTACAGAGCGGCAGTTATATGAAAATGCTACTCGGACTGAAAGACGGGAAAAAAATTCCCTATCCGCTCGGACATTTTTTCATTGCTATGGATATCAGTGCATTTACCGACCCTGAAGACTTTAAACATATCACCGGCGAAATATTACGCGAACTGCGGGCTTCGAAAAAAATGCCCGGCCAGGACCGCATTTTTACTGCAGGCGAAAAAGAATATCTGGTATGGCTCGACCGCAAAGACAAAGGTGTTCCGATCAACGAATCCTTGCAAAAAGATATTATAAAACTGATGGAAGAACTGAAAATAACAGGCTACCAATTTCCGTTCTGATAAACCCAGATTACGCAATAGGAACGTAGTGAACTATTGAGTAGCGCACAGGATTGTGGGTTGAATCTGGGTAATCCCGACTTAGTAAATGTACTTGGCAATTGTTAACTGCTGGGGGCCTGTCCCGTACACGAACCTGTCCCGCCCTAAAGGCCGGGAGAGTCAGGATTACATTTACTTTGTCGATTCCGCATTAAAAATTCAAATTATAAGTTATTTAAAAACAGTTAATTATACTTAATTATTCCGAATGCTACGCATTAGAAAATTCTTAATGCGGAATTTGGGATAAATAATTTTTTATTTGTAAAAAAATATTTTTTAACTTTACCAAAAAATCACACTATGAAAAAAATAAGCTTTTTGATGATCTTTGCCGGATTGTTTTTTCTGGCAAATATTTGCAACGCTCAGGTAAATAATGCAAAACCCGCTTTGCTCGATGGCGCTAACGCTACGATCAGCGGACTGAGCAACGGAGCAATTACAGCACAGCAACTGACGGAAAATGAGATAATCATCAGCAAACAGGGTTATAAGATTACCAGTTTTACATTGAGGCTTACGATCAATGGCGAAACTTACCCCTTGGTAAATAAGGAAAGTAACAAACTTTCAGGCAGACAGGCTTTTCTCGTCAGCAAGAAAGTTCCCGGCGATCAGGTTTTTATCGAAGAAATAATTTGTAAAGATGCCGATGGAAATGAATTTTCGCTTCCTTCCATGGCTTTTACAATAAAATAAATACCGGGTTTTATCAGGGCAAGGTTATTTCCGGCCTCAGACGGTAGTTTTGCATAAATTTCCTTATGCTTTTTATGTCTTTTGTTTTTGGAGTATCCTCTTTAAAAGCAGGTACTAATTCACGTAATTTATCGTAAATATATTTTGTGTATCCCGACATCCTGTCCTGATATTTAAGATAATCTATGGCTTGTATCAGGGTTATCAGTTCGATGGCTAACACATCATACGTGTTGCTGATCACCCTTTTGGTTATCAGCGCCGAATTGGTGCCCATGCTTACAATATCCTGGTTGTCGTTGTTGCATGAAATGCTGTGCACATAATTTGGAAACGACAGCGTTTGATTTTCGGCGACGCTTGAAGTGGCTGTAAATTGTACGCCCTGCATTCCAAAATTCAATCCCAGGGTGCCCAGGTTAACAAAAGGAGGGAGGAGGTCATTAAGTTTGGGATTCAGTAAATAATTCAATTGGCGTTCGGCAAGCATCGAAAGTTTGGTCATCACGGTCTTGATCTTGTCCATTTCGAGAGACACATAATCACCATGGAAGTTACCACCGTGGAAAATGTTTTCGTTTTCGACGTCAACGATCGGGTTGTCGTTTACCGAATTAAATTCATGGATCAGTATTTCTTCACTGTTCACCAGTGTATCGTAAACAGGCCCTAGAATTTGAGGAACACAGCGCAATGAATAATATTCCTGTACTTTATCAGCGAGAATGTCTTCTTTAAACTCACGTCCGTAAAGGTGTTCCTGGCGCTTACGTATTAGTTTGCTGTCTGTAAGTATGTTGCGCATATATCCGGCAATGGTTTCCTGCCCTTTATGCCTTTTTACGACGTTCAGCTCATGTGAAAAATGATCGTCATAGGAACCGACAATTTCATTGATAACGCAGGATGCAAATACCGACCAGTTGAGGAGGTTATACGCATTCATCTGGTTGATGACGCCGATACCGGTCATAACGGAAGTGCCGTTGATCAGCGACAGGCCTTCTCTTATATGAATGGAAATAGGCTTGATATTTTCAGCGGCAAATACTTCAGCCGTTGGTGTAA
>CAZMPB010000094.1:7500-12356 GCA_964567775.1 uncultured Bacteroidales bacterium | reverse complement strand
ATTCGCTGGCGGACGAGGCTACCGAGTTTCAGATCAAGGATCGCCTGTCGTTCCAGCGCTTCCTGGGGCTCGGCCTTGATGGCACGGTGCCAGACGCGACGACGGTGTGGTTGTTCCGCGAACGCCTGGTGAAGGCCAAGGCTCACAGATATATAAACCATTGGTTTGCTTTCATCTCCGCCGGGGAATATGGTTACTCTGGTATTGGAAACTTTAATCTGAACAAAAGGATTGTTGAAATAGGCAGAAAATTCTTTTTCGAGCATCTTCTCTGCTTCAATAATAGTTTGCCCGGCGATCATTGTCCGGTTCAGGATCGGAAGTTTCACCTGCCCGTCAAATTCCACCATATATTTCAATTGACTACCTGTGGCACTTCCGCCAACAGGATCTATCATTTTTTCCCCGTTATTTGTCAGCACTATTATTTCTAATTCATCGTTAGGTGCAATTTTATATTCTTGCATTTTTAATGAATCCGCAAATTCAGCAACCGGATAATCACCCTGTCGCAGCATCCGGTTGGGTGTAAACACCTTACAACCTGACAAAAACACCACAAAAACAAGAATCCATATAAGACGTTTCATTCTAATTTTTTTACAAATTTAATAAATTCTCGTTTTATAAATTATTGTGATAGCAATTCATTGTATAAATTTTTCATATTTTCCACCAATCTGTTGTATGAAAATTTTTCATGAACGAAATCCCAGCCTGCAGAACCAAAATTATTCCTCATTTCGTCATCCTGCACCATTATAAGGAGTTTTTCCTGAAAATCGCTTTTTAGGTTTATATCCGAAAGCAATGCGGTTTTGCCGGGCAATACAATATTTCCAATACCTCCCACACTTGTTGTAATTACAGGTTTTCCGGCAGCCTGTGCTTCAATCAGGCTTACCGGTGTTCCTTCGTTGAACGAAGTCAGCGAAATAATATCCATCCCTGCATTCACACAATCGACATCTTTAATCCAGGAGGTAAACGTTACCTGGGCTTTTCTTTTTTCAATAGTAAAATCCACGGAACTTAAACCCAGCGTACGGCACTTTTCCATTGCCTTGAATTTGTCTTCCCCATCACCTATAATGAAAGCCCTGATCTTTTTTCCTGATCTTTCGGCCACATATTTTATCCCTTCGAGAAACAGGTCATGGTTTTTTATCGGAACTATCCTTCCAACGATCCCTATAGCCATCTCATCATCGTCCAAAAGGTAATCATCACGAAACTGTTTTCTTTTCTCATCCATATTATCACGAAACCTGCTCAGGTCAAACCCAAGAGGGATCACCCGAACTTTGTCTTCGGGACATATCTTATATTTATTCACCAGGTCGTTTTTCTGAATTTCGCTAAGCGCAATAATTTTTGATGATTTTTTCGCTAACTTACGCTCAATACACTGATACAATTGTGATTTAATCCCGCTGAAGTACGCATCAAAAACATGGCCATGAAATGTATGAATAATGACAGGAACTTTCATCCGGTATGCTGCCCTGCGACCCAGGGCTCCGGCCTTGGAAGCATGTGTATGGACTACGTCGGGCTTGAAATCTTCAATAATCTCTGTCAACTTTCTCAATGCGATCGAATCCTTAATGGGATTTATAGAGCGGCGCATATCGGGGATGGTAATCGGAACTATACCAAGATTGCGTATAATAAATTCAGAGTTTTCTTCCGTTTCCTCTTTCATGCCCCCTACAAGCAATGTATGAAATTCAGGATACATATACCTCGTAAGATATGCCGCATTGTATGTGGGTCCGCCAAGATTAAACCGATTGATGATTCGTAAAACTTTGGGCATTATTTCTGTCTAATTTATAAAATACTTTTTCCACCAATATTGAAAAACAATTAATCCCCAGATTTGCGCATGAACATCACCTGGGTTATTTGATTGTAAACGGGTCTTTAATTTTTTTGTTTCAGATACTTTGAAAATGTTTTGTTCTGCAATAAAGTCATCATTCAACAAATCGTTATTGATCAATGGGAATAATTCATTCCGTAACCATTTCAGCAACGGCACTTCAAACCCATGTTTCGGCCTGTGATAGATTTCAGCAGGTAAAACGCCCCTAAAAGTATCTTGTACTATTTTTTTCCTTACATTTCCCTGAACTTTATAATTAACTGGTAATGAAAAAACATAATTTACAAGTTCATAATCCAGAAAAGGAGATCTTACTTCCAATGAATTTGCCATAGACATCAAATCGACCTTCGGGAGCATGTCGTTAACCAAAACGTGTTTCATATCTGCAAATAGAACATCATTCAAGCTGCCTTTATGAGTAATATTTTTGATTATAGTATCTTTACGTTTTACATATTCATTCCGATCAATTTTTTCAGATAAAATCCGGCCTGCTTCCTGTTCAGAAATAAAAGAACACCAGCGCCAGTAACGTTCTTTTTCAGAAAGGCTTAACCCATTGGCGTATTTTGATATCTGTCTGAATTTGTTTGATAAGGCAGAATTTCTTGACTGAGGGAACCAATTAATGAAGGAGGAACTATATTTTAAAAGTTTTTCAACACTGTTCGCATTCCGGATCCTTAATTCGCCGGAATGTTTCAAATACCCGCCAAACAATTCATCGGCGCCATCACCGGATAATGCCACCGTGACATGTTTCCGGGTTTGCTGGCTGAGGATATAAACCGCTATGGCCGACGAGTCTGCAAAAGGCTCATCAAGATAATCAAGCACCTTAAACAAAACGGAAAAAAGATCGTCGTTAGAAAGTGAAAATACGGTATGATTGGTCTGAAACTTTTCAGCAACCACTTGCGCATACCGGGTTTCGTCAAAAAAAGGTTCGTCCCTGAATCCTATAGAAAATGTGTTCAGTTGTTTCGTAAATTTTGATGCAAGAGCTACTATAACTGAAGAATCAACACCTCCGCTGAGAAAAGCGCCGAGAGGCACATCTGAAATCATTCTTTTTTCTACAGCATCCTCTAAAAGTTTTCTGATTTTTTCACAAGCTGTTTCGTAACCATCTTTATTTTCAAGGCTTTGCGGATAGGGAATTGAGTAATATTGTTTTTGCCCCACCAGCCCTTGTTTTATCATCAGATAATTGCCGGGTTCGAGCTTTACAACATTTCTGATCATAGAACAATTTGCCGGAACATAATTCATCTGTAGGTAGGCATACAATGATTCCGTATCAAGCACCTTAGGAATTTTCATGGCAAAAAGTGCTTTCATCTCCGAAGCAAAACACAGTTTGTCCTGATCCCTGTATATCAGCAGCGGCTTGATCCCCATACGGTCGCGGGCAATAAAAACAGTATCTTCTGCTTTATCATGTATGGCAAATGCAAAAAATCCATTTATCTTTTCAAGGCAGGCAGGCCCTTCGAGCATATACAGGTGTAAAAGCACTTCTGTATCGCTGTTTGACTTAAATGGTATGCCTTGTTTAATAAGTTGGTTGCGATAGGTTTGAAAATTAAAAAATTCACCGTTAAACACAATGGTATACCTTCCGGTACTGTCTGTAAATGGCTGTGAAGCAGCTTCGGAAACATCAATTACCGAAAGCCTGTTATGCCCGAAAGCAACATTTCCATTAATGTATATGCCTTTATTGTCGGGGCCTCTGCTTTGCATCGATGCCACCGCATCATGAATATGATCCAGACAACTTCGACCAGCTTCGTTAAAGGCCACTATACCCGAGATGCCACACATCTGATATTAAAGTTAAAGATGAATCACCTCTCCGTATGCTGCCGCCACGGCTTCCATTACCGCTTCGGACATGGTTGGATGCGGATGTACGGCTGTGAGGATATCGTGAGCCGTAGCACCCATATTACGCGCCACCACTACTTCGGCAATCATTTCGGTAACATTCTCGCCAATAAAATGCGCACCAAGCCATTTGCCGGAATCAGCTTCAAAAATCACCTTGATAAAACCGTCCCTAAACCCCGAAGAATTAGCTTTTCCGCTGGCAGTAAATGGGAATTTTCCGGTTTTTATGGACAACCCTGCTTCGATGGCTGCTTTTTCAGTAAGTCCCACTGAAGCAATTTCGGGATGTGTATATGTACAACCCGGAATATTACTATAATCAATGGGTTTAACATCTTTCCCGGCTATTTTTTCGACACAAACAATACCTTCGCGTGAGGCAACATGGGCTAAGGCCGGCCCTTTCACAATGTCGCCTATGGCATAATAACCAGTGACATTTGTACAGTAAAAATCATCAACGACAACTTTTCCTCTTTCGGTCAGTATGCCTGTTTCTTCCAATCCTAAATCTTCAAGGTTGGTGCTTACGCCAACAGCCGAAAGTACAACTTCGGCTTCCACCATTTCGACATTTTTCGGAGTTTTTATCGCAACCTTACACAGTTCACCGCTAGTATCAACACTTTCAACAACTGACGAGGTATAAACTTTCATACCGCCTTTTTTAAATGAGCGCTCGAGTTGCTTTGAAACATCTTCATCTTCGACAGGAACTACATTGGGCAACATTTCCACCAAAGTAACTTTAGTGCCGATGGTATTATAAAAGTGTGCAAACTCCGAACCGATGGCACCGGAACCTATTACCACCAGGGATTGTGGCTGTTTTTCCAATGTCATTGCCTGCCGGTAGCCAATTATTTTTTTGCCGTCAATTTTCAGATGGGGAAGTTCCCGTGCCCGGGAACCGGTTGCCAGAATTATATGGTTGGCTTCATAAATTGTTGTGTTGCCTTCGCTATCGGTAACTTCGACTTTTTTCCCGGGTAGTATATTCCCCCTGCCATTAATTACTTCAATTTTATTTTTTTTGAACAAAAACTGAATTCCCTTGCTCATCGTGTCTGCC
>CAZMPB010000094.1:0-7400 GCA_964567775.1 uncultured Bacteroidales bacterium | reverse complement strand
TTCAATTTTATTTTTTTTGAACAAAAACTGAATTCCCTTGCTCATCGTGTCTGCCACTCCCCTGCTGCGCCGAATAATAGCATCAAAGTCCACACTAATATTTTCAGCTATCTTAACACCGTAATCAGCGGCATGCCTGGCATAATTATAAACCTGCGCGGATTTTAATAGTGCTTTGGTCGGGATACACCCCCAGTTGAGACAAATACCGCCCAACTCAGCTCTTTCAATAACAGCTACTGTAAATCCTAATTGTACTGCCCTGATAGCAGCCACATAACCGCCCGGGCCGGAGCCAAGAATAATAATATCGAAATTCATATATAATGATTTATGATTCTGACTACAAAAGTAATAAAAAAAGGCGGTAAACTTATTAATCCGTCGCTGTTTCTTTAAGAGCCAATAAATATTGTCAGGCTAACAGTCTACAAATTTTCTTAATACAGGATTTTTATTTTGGTTTGTTATCTTCAAAAAACAGCCACTATGTAACAGGCGAATAACGTTTGTGAAAAAATTTTTACCAGTTGAATGAAACTTCTATTAAAAAGTATCTTCCGGGCGAAAGGTAGCCCTTGCTGTCCACAAAACGTTTGTTTAAGATATTCTGACATAGTACCGCGCAATTTATCTTATTATAAAACAATCTTTGTAGTTTGGCATCAAAAGTAAAATACGAATTCAACTGAAGGGTGTTTTCGTCGTCCACCCATTCTTTATCAATGAACTTTGCCGTTATCGTTGTATTTACAATATTGTTGTTCCAGACAAAAGCGCCACTGGCAAGGTTTTTCGGAACATCAATTAAGAATTTTCCCGTAAGATCGCTCACCGAATTTGAATCCATTTCATACTTACCAATAACTGAAAAATTATAGGAATAACAGGCTGTGAGATGGATATTCTTCGTGAAACTGATTTTGGTTTTAAATTCAAAACCAGCGATATTCACCTGGCCGACATTTTGCCTTTTTATCACCGGTTTCATGCTTGTTCCCGAAGTGTACACGGAATCGCCTGTGGCAACAAAATACTGAAAATCACTGCCGGTACTATAGAAGAAAACCGGTTGCATAAGCAACCATTTTGCAGGCCTGATGCCGGCTCCCACTTCAATGCTTTGAAGGTGTTCGGGTTTCAGGCCGGGGTTGGCAAGTTTGAATCCCTTGTTTACATCACCGGTTCGCGAAAGGTCGTTGATCTGCGGCGGCCTGAAACCCCATGAATAAAGGGTGTAAATCTCATAGTTTTCGTGGAACACATATCTCGCCCCCGCTTTCGGGCTTAGAGCAAACCACAGTTTAGAGGCGTAATCGCCCTGATAATCATATAGGTATTCGGTGGCCAGGGTGGGTGAATAAATATGGAAATTACCATCATAAAAACGCACCAGATCGGCCCGCAGGGCAGCATGAAACACTAATTTATTTTTCAGCAGCGACCACTGATCCTGAACAAAAACGCCGTAAAAATCCATCTTGCCATTGTTTTCGATGGTATCCACCGAGGTATGGTAAATATCTTTTGAAAAACAGCCTCCCGTCTTAAAATCAGCACCGGCCGTGATCACATTATTTTTTATTTTCCGGGTGGTATAAGTAAACCAGATGCCTTCGTCGTGAGTGTTTTCGTGAGTATTGTAAAACGTATAAAGCCCGGAGTTCTTCTTGATGGTTTCGTTTTGCTTTATATAATTTTCCTTTTTTAAAAATGCACTGATATGAATCTCGGATTTTTCTGTCACGCGGTTATAAGCAAGCCGGGTAAAATGGGTGCGGTAATGGTTATAACTGCCCAATTCTTCGAAATAACGGCTGCCGTTTCCACGCCGGTCGGATGAATACTCGTATTGTACTTCGATGTTGTGTCCTTTTGCAAATTGATAGGCCACTTTTGCCATGACATTATACTCCATCAGGTAGGTTTTTACATCATAAGGGGTGCGGACAGAATCCGGCGCCATTACATAACCGCCGCTTTTTCTGAAATATCCGCCGGCTCCCCACGAAAATCCCTTGTCATTTTTTGCAAGATTGCCGCCAACAGTTACCTCGCCACCCTGAGTATTATATGTTCCCAAAAAGACTTTGGCCCTGGCTTCAAAGGGCTTTTGGGGCTTCTGGGTATTAATATTGATTACGCCGGACATGGCATTGCCACCATACAAAGCCGAGTTGGGTCCTTTCAGCACTTCGATATTATCAATTTTTCCCGACGACAGTTTATTCCACAAATTGGAACTGCCGTCAAACAAACTGTAAGGAACCCCGTCGAGCAAAATCAGCAGATGAATGTTGCGGTTGAGGCCTCTCAGCGTCACATCGCCGGTTTTGTTATAGATACCATAGTTACGTGATGCATTGAGGCCCGGCACCAGCATCAGGGCATCATCAACAGATACCAAGGGCAATTCCTGCAGTTGAGTCCTGGTAAGCACATCCACCCTGCCCGGCAGACTCAGGCCTTTTGCCGTGCGCGAGGCGGTTACGGAAACTTCCGACATATCCACCACCGTCCTGTTAAGCCGGTGATAAAGGTACCGGTCTGTTTTCCTGCCAAGGGTAACAACTGTTGTATCGCTTTTATAGCCGATATAGCTTACGATTACATGGTATGTCCCCGGGTTAAGATCCTTGAAAGTATAGGTTCCGTCAATATCTGCCGAAATCGTAAAATTTAATTCAGTAACTAAAACAGAAGCTTTGGGGAGTAAGTTCCCGGTCTGTTCATCAATCACAAGGCCGCATATTTTGCTCTGCGCGGTAACAGAGATAATCCAAAATAAAATGATGCATAGTGAAATAATTTTTTTCATTATTTCTGGATTTTAATAGTGCATCTTACGGTTCCCGAGTCGGCGCCGTTTACCTGTTCCACGGCAAACATCCCATATTTGGTGTGTATGGTTTTAAAAGAATACACATCTCCTGCCACAAGATTTTTGGCTTTTCTTTTGGCATCAATTTCGCTATACGCCGCCAGCAACAAGCTATCATTAACAATCGCACTGAAGTCGGCAAGGGAATAAGCCGTTTTATAAAATTTGGTTTCATTACGCACAGGCCAGTAGATAGGACTTGTAGCCCCTGGATAAATAAATGTGCCGATGTTTGCGTTGGGAGAGGATATGCTATTGGCATCGCCTGTTGAATCATAATAATAAAGCATTTCAATAGTATCGGGAATAGTGCATGCGGCGGCCTGAAACCAGACATGCCCGCTGGCCAGGCTCATAAAACTGCCGGCAGTACTGCATTTCTGTGCGCCGAGAACTACGCTGTTGAAAACTTTTACCACCTGATAACCGGCACTGCTGTCAAGACTTACGGTAAAAGAAACTGAGGCATTATTACCATTTTTGTCAATGATCATGAAAGTCCAGGTCTCATTGTTATATACATTTTTAGTGAGAACCCTAGAAATATCAATGGTTTCGTTATTTACGCCCGTATCGAAATGAACAACGGTCTGTCCGTCATGATAATTTTTGATCACGAAATTGGTAATAGCGGCATCGCCCATTTCTGCAATAAGCCTTACATTAAAATTCGTACCTGCAGACAAGACTGTGTCTTTATATATTAATCCCGAAGAAGTTCCTAAGTGTATTACAGGTGGCACCGGATCTTTTTTATTGCAGGAAGCAAAAACGGCTAAAAAGGTGGCAATAAATAATGAGAAGTAAAAAAACTTTGGTGTTAAGAGTTGCAAATCACGAATTTTGAAACATCTGTTTAATTTGAAGTTCATTTATGTTATGTATGTCATTTGAAAAATTTTCTGATAAATAAGAATATACCTAATGCTGCCAATCCTCCACATGCGCCAAACACAAAATGCATAATAAACGGATAAATGTATCCGCTGATGAATGATCCGTAGACAAAACCGTTGACCATAGAAATTACCAGCCGGAACAATGGAATGGTCATATATGCAAGCCCTGCTAATAAAGCAACGAAAACAAAATGTTTGTTTTTGTTGCTGAACACATTATAAAAGATATCCACCAAAAAGCCCGGAAGCACATACAACACAGGCATAAATGGATCTTTAAACCCCAGCGGAAGCAGAAGCATGGAAGCAGCGCCTATGCTCGAAAGGCTTGATGCATAAGGTTTTTTAGAGAATAATCGTCCTGAAAAAACCAAAGCCATATAAACCAAGCCCCAATGGCCGGGCAGCCTGAGCGGGAAACGGAATTTGGCATGAAGAAAGACTCCAAGCGCGCCGATACCAAACAGCAATATGATTTCGGCAAGTGTTATAATTACGTTAGTTGGAAATGCTTTTGATACGGTCTTTGGAGATGACAATGTATTCATAATCTTTATCCTTTAATGGTTCAACGAACAACACCGCCTGATTTTGCATCAAAACAGGGCGCCACCATTCGGTAAGAAAAATTTTTTCAAAGTTAAGAAGAATTTGATTTTCTGTTGATTTAATTTTTTCCACCCCGGTGATCTCAAGTATCTCTTTGGCGGTATGAGTTCCGAATATCTCTCTCATTCCTTTTGCCAGCAGAAAGCGCCCGTCGTAACCGCCCGCATGAAGCCCCACCGCGGCCAGGGAGCCTATTATCCCCTGTTTGGTGCCGGTATAACCTTCCAGAAATATTTTTAGTTTTTTCGCCAGTTCCCGAGCAGTATCCATAGTCAG
This sequence comes from uncultured Bacteroidales bacterium, assembly GCA_964567775.1. Lineage (GTDB taxonomy): Bacteria > Bacteroidota > Bacteroidia > Bacteroidales > CAIWKO01 > CAIWKO01. The sequence goes on along the minus strand of CAZMPB010000094.1, from coordinate 2,735 downwards.
CACTTCGCATTTGGCACGTTTGCCATAAGCTATTAACTCATCCGTGATATGCTCTTCGGTGCATACGCACAACCCGGCGTCGGAGCCTTCGGCGGCATGTTCTAAAAGGTATTTTGCCGATAATTCAATGATTGTTTTAAGATTTTCCGTTTCGGACGATAAAACGATACAGGCCGAGCTATTGTGCGAAGTATATGGGATAGCTTCATTTACAAAAAGCTGGTGCCGGGTAACTCCCGATATTTTCCCCAAGCCGGCTTCATAAATCATAGCGGCCAGTTGCCGTGCCCTGAAGCCGGTTCCTTTGCTATCCGCATTATCGGTATCGTCGATGGCGACAAATATCTTCATCCGGAAATCAGCCTTTCTTCAACAACTTTTTAAAATCTTTTATGATGTGATCCACGTTTCGCTGGAAATCGGCCCGAAATTGCACATAGGCTTCTGTCAGCCTCAGTCCTTCGTTTGTGAGGATGGTTACGCCTCCCGACTTGCCTCCTCGGTGCTTTTCCACCAGTTGAAATCCCAGTATGTCCTCCATCCTGCGAATATCACCCCAGGCTTTGCGGTAGCTAATCTTTTGCTGATCCGCAGCGGCTTTCAGCGAACCTAATTGCCGGATAGAGATAAGCATCTGCCACTTATCGTCATCAATAATGGCATCGCCTGTTTCGCCGGCCATCCAAATTTTATAATTGATACGGATGTTGGAATATTTTATAAATTTATTATTTTCCATAGCGTTATGCATCTACTTTCATAACATAAGGCAAAAAAAATCACCCAGGGGTGATGATTTTTTATTCCTTATAATTATCAGCAATTTTTCGTAAGGTTACGATTTCGCGCCATTTTTTCCGGGCTTCGATAGCAGGCGAACCGAAATAGACTTTACCACCTTCCACAGACTTGTCTATGGCAGAGGTAGCCAGCAATACAGCGCCTTTTCCGACTACTATATCTTTGTTCACCATCACCTGTGCCCAAATACACACTTCGTCTTCGATGGTGGTTACGCCGGCAACGGCCGAATGTGCTCCAATCAGGCAATTTTTACCAACATGCGTATCATGCCCTATCTGCACGTGATTATCTAACTTAGTCCCTTTCCCTATAATGGTATCGCCGGAAACTCCTTTATCCACGGCGCAAAGCGCTCCGATCTCCACATCATCTTCGAGGATAGTCCTGCCACACGATTCCATTTTTTCATAATGGGTGGGTCTGCGTTTAAAATAATAGGCATCGCCTCCAATCACTGCATTGGACTGTATTATGACATTATTGCCGATGATGGTATGGTCATAAATGCTAACATTAGCATGAATGATACAGTTTTCCCCTATAGTAACATGATTGCCGATAAACGCCCCGGGCTGAATAATTGTTCCCTGGCCAATGATAGCAGTGTCGCTGATATGTTTGGCACAAGGCTCAAAGGAGCGGAAACGATTAACAATTTTATTATAATCACGAAAAGGATCATCAGAAATTATCAAAGCCTTACCATCAGGAGGGGTAACATTTTTGTTGATAATAACTGTGGAAGCTTTGGAATTTATGGCTTTATCATAATACTTGTGAAAATCCACAAATGTGATATCCCCCGGTTCTACCATATGAATCTCATTGATTCCGGTAATTTTATGTTCGTCATTGCCCAGGTATTTTGCGTTCAAAAATCCGGCAATCTCTTTTAAGGTGTAGCTTTTTTCTAATTTCATATTATCAGTCTTAATCCTATGCTTCCAACTTATCCTTTTACCCGTTCGTAGTAAGTATGGGTACGGGTATCAATTCTGATTTTTTCGCCTATGTTGATGAACAGAGGCACATCCACAGTAGCTCCCGTTTCGACAGTGGCGTGTTTCAGTGTGTTGGTAGCGGTATCACCCCTCAAACCTGGTTCAGTATAAGTAACCTCAAGTTCTATAAAAGCAGGGAGTTCACAGGAAAGCGGACGTTCGGTATCTGCATGGAACATGATTTCGACACGTTGCCCTTCTTTAAGCAGGTCGTAGGATTCAATAAGTTCCTCCATAATATTTACCTGTTCGAAGGTTTCTACATGCATGAAATTATATCCGGTATCGTCTTTATACAAATATTGATAAGGCCTTCTTTCCACCCTGGTTACTTCAATTTTTGTCCCGGAATTAAAGGTATTGGCAAGAACCTTTCCGGTGGTAAGGCTTTTTAGTTTTGTGCGGACAAATGCTCCGCCTTTTCCTGGCTTAACATGTTGAAATTCAACAACAACATACAAGTCGTTATTAAATTCTATACATAAACCGTTTCTTAAATCTGCCGTAGTAGCCATAAATACTTCCTTTTTTTTGAAAATTTCGTGCAAAAATAGTCAAAATATTATTACAACAACAGGAATTTTGAATCAGCCCAAAGTCAATAGCCAATAACCCTGTTTTACAGCGATAATAGTGTCCACTGGCGGGTGAACCATGTTGCTAAAAATTTTATAATGAAGAATATTGGTTTTCTGTCAAAGCCCGAGCATCCTCCTCATTTCGCTTGTAGAGATGTCAGAAGGATCCGTTTCGTAAGCTTTAAAAGTATAGTCTGCATGATTCTTTGGATTCAACAGGACATTCTTCACACTTTCCTTGTCTATCAAGGCTATTGATCCATTTTCGCCGATCAGAAAGATTGCTGTTTCCGACGTAGGATCCAGCGACATTTTAGTTTTATCCTCATCGGGTATGTATGTCAGAATTGCT
>CAZMPB010000093.1:0-12421 GCA_964567775.1 uncultured Bacteroidales bacterium | reverse complement strand
GGGCCGATAAAATGCTAAGGCTCCGCTATGTGGATACCGACAGCAAAAAGATCACCGAGGTGGACAAATCTGTTGACGGGGAATTTACAGAATTTGGCTGGGCGCCCGACAGCAAATGGCTGGCCTACGCGAAACCCGATAAATCCGCCGAAACAAAAATTTACCTTTACGACCTCAGCGCTTCTAAGTCTTACCCGGTAACCGATGGCTGGTACGACTGCGGAGAGCCGACCTTCAGCACAGACGGAAAATACCTTTTCTTCACCTCGAGCCGTGACTATAACCCTACCTATAGCTGGACGGAATGGAACCATGCGTACACCAACATGACAAAGGTTTACATGCTTACACTCGCCAAAGCAACACAGTCGCCTTTCAAGCCGGTAGACGACGAAGTGAATGCTCCGGCAGAAACAAAAGAGGCCGAAACCAAAACGGTGGAAGTCAGCGTTGACCTTGACGGCATCGTTGACCGCATCATTGCGCTGCCTGTCGGCGCCGGCCGCTACTGGAACATCAACAGCGCCGGCAATGCCGTGTATTATTGCCGCACCACAGCTTCCGAGCCCAAGGCCTCGCTGATGGTTTATGATTTGAAAGAAAAGAAAGAGACCTATCTCGGCGCTTACGGCAATTACATCATCTCGTCCGACAAAAAGAAAATGGTGATCAGCGACGGGGGCAAGTATGCCGTGACGGACCTGCCCAAAGCCAAAATAGAATTAAAAGATTATACCGACCTTTCAAACATGAATGTTTGGGTGAACCTGAAAGAAGAATGGAAACAGATCTTTACCGAATCGTGGCGTCAGATGCGCGATTTCTTTTACGATCCCGGCATGCACGGTGTCAACTGGAAGGCGATCTATAAAAAATATGAGCCCCTCACCGCTTATGTAAACCACCGTGCTGACCTGACCTATATCATCGGGGAGATGATCGGTGAATTAAGCGTCGGCCACGCATACACCGGCGGCGGCGACAAACCGGAAGCAACAAAAATTAAGATGGGACTGCTTGGAGCAACGATCACCAGAGACGTTTCTGGTTATTATAAAATTGAAAAAATCCTCCGCGGCGAAAACTGGACCAACAACACCCGCTCACCGCTCACCGAGGTCGGCGTGGATGTAAAGGAAGGCGATTATATCATCGCGGTAAACGGGAAGCCGGTAGTCAACACAAAAAATATTTATGAATTGCTTGTCAATACGGCCGGCGAGCAGGTTGAACTCACGGTCAGCAGCACGGCTACCGACCAGGGAGCACATAAGGTCATAGTCATTCCCGCTGAGGATGAATCAGGGTTGTATTATTACAATTGGGTGCAGAACAACATCAAAAAGGTGAACGAGGCCACCAACGGCAAGGTGGGCTATATCCACATTCCCGATATGGGCGTGGGCGGGCTGAATGAGTTTGTAAAACATTTTTATCCGCAGCTCAGCAAAAGCGCACTGATCATCGACGACCGCGGCAACGGCGGCGGCAACGTCTCCCCTATGATTATCGAACGGCTGAACCGTGAGCTGGTTTACATGAAAATGGCCCGCAATACCAGCCAGGCCACGGCAGGCATCGGGCAACAATACGGCCCTAAAATCTGCCTGATCGACCAATATTCAGCTTCGGACGGCGACCTGTTCCCCTATCAGTTCAAGGAATTAAAAATCGGAAAACTTGTGGGACAGCGCACCTGGGGCGGCGTGGTCGGCATTAGGGGCTCACTGCCCTTGATTGACGGCGGCTTTCTGAACAAGCCTGAATTTGCACATTACGATGCCGAAGGGAAAAAATGGATCATCGAAGGCCACGGCGTAGATCCGGATGTGGTTATCATCAATGATCCGGCTAAGGAATATGCCGGTGAAGACGAGCAACTGAACAAAGCCATAAAGCTGATACTGGAAGAACTGAAAAAAGTGGACACTAAACTGCCGCCGATACCGGATTTTCCGGATAAGACGAAATAAAAAGGAATAACATAGGGAAAATACAACACTATCTTAATTTAAATTTTTTGTCTGTATGAAAACAAAAAAAGGTTCATTAAAAAAGAAAGCAACAAAAAACAAACTGAAGCAGGCTAAAGTTCCTTACGCCTACAAGCCTGAAAAAATGACTTTGGAAGAATGGCAGATTGCCTTGCGGAAACAATTTGCACCCGAACAATATTTTAGTGTTGAAAATATCGGGCAACACCCGGTATTTTCTGATTTTAACATTTATAACCCAAACACAAAAAAAATATACAAAGTTGCCATAAGGGATGAAAAATTTGGCTTAAATTTCTGCTCTTGTCCCGATTTTAAAGTAACAACTCTTGGCACCTGCAAGCATATTGAATACGTACTTTTCCAATTAAAAAAGAAAAAATCGAATAATAAGTATTTCAAAGAAGGCTATATGCCGGAATACTCTTCGATAAGTCTGCGTTATGGAAATGAAAGGAAAATTTTCCTGAGAATCGGCAGCAGAAATTCAATAGAAATGGAAAAGTTATCGAAAGGATATTTCACAAATGAACATTTTCTTAAGGATTCAAGCTTTGAACATTTTGAAACATTTCTTGCTAAAGCCACTGACTTAGACCCTGAATTCCGTTGTTATCAGGATGCCATTGATTATATCATTGGTAAAAGAAGCGAGGGTAAAAGGAAACTTATTATTGACCAAAAATACAATGTAAAATCTGATTCAATTTTCAAAGATCTGCTGAATGCTGAATTATTTCCATATCAGAAAGAAGGGATACTGTTTGCTGCAAAAGCAGGGCGTTGCCTGATAGCAGACGAAATGGGGCTGGGTAAAACCATTCAGGCAATAGGAGCCGCCGAACTGATGTCGAAAGAATTTGGTGTGGAAAAAGTACTGGTGATATGCCCTACGTCCCTTAAATATCAATGGAAGTCTGAAATTAAGAAATTCACTTCCAAAGAGGCTGTTGTCATCGAAGGTATGGCAAGCAAAAGGCATGAATTATATGAGAATGAGTCTTTCTACAAAATTGCCAGTTATAATGTGATCAAGAGCGACCTTGAACAAATAAATAAATTTGCTCCGGATCTGATTATCCTTGATGAAGCCCAACGAATAAAAAACTGGAAAACAAAAACCGCGCAAAATGTAAAATCTTTATCTTCCGAATATGCATTCGTCCTCACCGGAACGCCTCTTGAAAATAAACTTGAAGAACTGCATTCGATCATTCAGTTTATTGATATTTTCAGGCTGGGGCCACTGTTCCGCTTTTTACACAATCATCAAACCACCGATGACAATGGAAAAGTAATTGGTTATTCTAATTTACATGAAATTAATAAAACATTGCAACCGGTTTTGATAAGGAGAAACAAAAAAGAAATCGCTCATCAGTTGCCCGAAAGAATAGATAAAAATTATTTTGTTCCTGTTACCCAAGAACAAATGACCATTCATAATGAGTATTATGATGGCGTTTGTAAATTAGTGAATAAGTGGAGGCGTTTTAAATACCTGTCGGAACAAGACAGGCAAAAATTATTGATTTTTCTTAACTGTATGCGGATGGTGAGCGATAGTACCTATATCCTCGACCAAAAAACACGGTTCGATACCAAAATAGAGGAGTTGATGATTATTCTTGAAGAGATTTTTGAGAATAAAGATGAAAAGGTGGTCATTTTCAGTCAATGGGAACGTATGACACGTTTGGTAGCACAAGAATTAGACGGCATTGATATTGAATATGAATACCTTCATGGCGGTATTCCCAGTGAAAAACGAAAAGATTTGCTGGATAATTTTCATAATAAACCAGCATCACGGGTATTTCTCTCTACCGATGCCGGAGGAATCGGATTGAACCTACAGTGCGCCAGTACGGTTATTAATCTTGATATCCCATGGAACCCAGCAGTTCTGGAACAAAGGATAGCCCGCATCCACAGGATCGGACAAAAAAAACATGTACAGGTAATCAATTTTATCTCTACAGGATCCATAGAAGAAAGAATATTAGGATTGCTTGGCTTTAAGCAAAGCGTCTTTAAAGGTTTGTTTGACATGGGTGATAACAACGTGTTCATGGGCGAAGACAGGTTTAAGCAGTTTATGAAAACGGTGGAACAAATCACCAATTCTCCGGTAGAATCCATGGAGCCTGTTCTTTCTGCTGAAGAAAACAGCAACGAAATAGAAGTGAATCAAAAGCCGGAACTGATAACTGAATTAGGTGAAACAATAGAAGTAAAAGAGACGCTGGCTACACAAGAAGATATCAAAACCCCTGTTCATGTCGAAGAGATGGTGCAGTCTCCGGCAGTAGGGACAAATGCTTTAAGCGAATTATTTATCACCGGTATTGATTTTTTACAAAAATTAGGCAATTCACTCCAGGACACGAAAACAGGAAAGACTTCTGTTTCCTCATTTGTTGAGAAAGATCCGGCAAGCGGCAAAACCTATTTTAAAATTCCTGTGCCTGAAGAAAAAGTCATTGAACAGGCGGTAACCGCGCTTAGTGGATTATTACAGTTGTTTAAAAAGGGATAATACCTGTTTCACCAAATATTGTCAAAGTCAGGCATTCACAAATAAAACAGAATAATTAATGAAATACAACGGGTTTTACGATGATGACGGTAATCAGATCCATCCTGAAAACCTTCCCAAGCCGGGGCTTTGTATTATCTGCAAGAAAAACACCTGCGATGATCCTGAAGAAGATATGCTCTGTAATTTAAACAGGTATGACCAGAGAAATGACAAGGAATTTAAGTGCGGGGCTTTTGAAAAAAACGAATAAAAACATTAGGAAACCTGAAATAAAAATATTATATTTGCATAACAATATTCAACATGAATAGCCCTGAAATCAAAGCTTTTATCAGAGAAAATTCAGCTCTTTTCTGGTATACACCCGAGGATAAAAAAGAAGATATCAGCCCTGAGTTCTTAGTGGAGACCATATTGAATTATGGAGAAATTCCTGCAATCAAAAAATTATTTAAGTTGTATGGTATAAAAAAAGTTGCAGAAATTTTCTTTAACTCGATTGCTATTAGCGATCGCCGAAAAAACAATTATCATGAATTGACAATAAATTATTTTACAATTCTATTCAATCGTTATGCACGTTGAGATACTTAATAAACAGCAAGCTGAACTTTTGCCATATTTAAAAAAATTCCAAAGAACCTTTTATTTAGTTGGAGGTACTGCTATAGCCTTGCATATTGGACACAGACGGTCTATCGATTTTGATTTATTTACTTCTTCAAAACTTGTAAAGTACAGAATTAAAAGCAAAGTAAATGAAATACCGCTCAAACAAATACCAATATTTGAAGATTACGACCAATTGCACCTTCACCTTAACAATGTAAAACTTACTTTTTTCAGTTTCCCTTTCTCTGTTCCTCATCCGGTAGCAGTTGAATCAGTTATTTCTATGCCCAGTTTATTATCATTAGCATCAATGAAAGCTTTTGCACTTGGGCGAAGGTCAAAATGGAAAGATTATGTGGATTTGTTCTTTATTTTAAAAAACCATTATACTATTCAAGAGGTTAGTAAAGAGGCATGTACAAATTTCCCATCACAGTTTTCAGAAAAGTTATTTCGGGAGCAATTAGTTTTTTTTAAAGACATTGATTTCTCAGAACCTGTGGAGTATATGGCTTCTGCAGTCCCCGAGGATGAAATAAAGAATTTCCTGATTGAAAAAGCTTCTGATTTAGATTTTTAATATACAAAACCAAACAGCCAGAGCGGTATTTTATTACCAATCCCTGCTTCGATATCATCTGACACAATAAATGAATTCTTTATTTTTTTAATCTGTTTAAAGGATTTGTTCTTACCGCCAACTTCAATTGTATATTTATTATTCACAAAAAAGTCGCCGGCCTCAGCAGCATCCACTGAATACAGGTAAGACAACTGATTAAGAAAAAAACTCTCACGAAGATTACCAATATTCGTATTTTCTTCAGCCAAAGCGAAATTCAGATTCGGATGCCAGAGGTATATTTTTTCAGGTTTTGAGAGCGCGCCGTAGCCTTTACCCTTAGCATAAAGCATACTGATGATCTCGGCATCTTTTAAATACCTTATGTAAGCCAGCGCTGTTTGCCTCGACATGCCTAAGGAATTGGCAAGCTGCGTGATGTTGGGTTTAAACGGCACATTGGTGCTTAGTACGTACAAAAACCGTTTCAACTTAGTGATGTATTTCATCTCCATATTCAAAAGGTAGGGAATATCCGATTCGATAGTAAGGCCTATGGTGGCTGACAATTTAACCGGATACGTATTTTTCCCCTGCAAATAATAAGGATAGTAGCCAAACTTCAGGTAGTTGGGAAAGTAGGCCAGGGGCTTAACTTTTTTGGAAATCTGTAAGGCTATTTCCTCGTGGTCTTTAAAAATTTCTTCCAGCTTATACTTTGGGAATTTCAGCCCTGTTTCAATCTGTAAAAATTCCCTGAAAGAAAGACCCTGCATTTTATACACCACAGCCCTCCTGCTCAGATCAGCATTCCCTCCATGTATATGCAATATTGAAGAACCTGTAAACACAATCTGCAAATCCTGGTAGCTGTCATAAATATTTTTCAGTTCCTGCGACCAGTTGGGGTATTTATGAATTTCATCCACAAACAACTTCTTGCCACCCCGGTTATAAAAATCTTCAGCAAGATCAACCAGGGTATCGTAAGGGAAGCTCACATCATCCATGCTTACATACAGACATTCCCGGCTGTTGCCGAATTTCTCTTTGATGTGCTGCAGCATCAATGTGGTTTTTCCCACACCTCTGGCGCCTTGTATTCCGACAAGCTTTTCATCCCAGGCAATATCCTCAACCAAACCCCTGCTGAACGATGGTTTCAGGTTGCTGAGCAGCCGCCGTTGTTTTAAAATTAATTCATCCATGATACAATTATTGTTATGCAAAGATAACATTTTTTTTATAAATTGTTATGTTTAGTTAACAATTTATGACACATCAACAAATTGAGAACGGAATCCGTGTCCCTGCCATGCTGAAAGTGTCAGTAAAACTGCTCTGCAGGAGCTCCTGCAGAGCGTGAAAAAAAAGGCTGTAAAAAATACAGCCTTGGTGGAGGGAAAAAGTAACTATGGAAATCATTAAAAAGTGGTTTTCGGGCATCCTCCTTTTTCGTTTTTTTTTCCCGGTTAAATCGAAAAATAAAATGATGCCGTCACCAAACAGTGACAGCATCATTTTTCATCACAATCACAATGAGCCTTCATCGTAGGCATGCTCTCCATGAAGAGAAACATCCAGGCCCTGCTTCTCAGCCGTTTCAGAAACTCTTACCGGAGTTACCAGATTAATTAATATTAACATGATATAGGTAAAAATAAATGCATAAGCTGAGGCAATCACTACAGCGAGGATTTCCTTACCGAAAAAAGCAGCATTACCGAAAAATAATCCATCAGCGCCCGCGCCGTTTACCGCTTTAGAAGCAAAAACTGCCAGCAACACGCATCCTAAAAAACCGCCAACACCATGCACGCCCCATACGTCAAGCGCATCATCCCATTTCCTTTTATTTTTAAACTGAACAGCAAGATAGCAAACCCCGCCGGCAACAATTCCTATAATAGGAGAAGCCCATAAAGGAACAAATCCGGCACAGGGAGTAATGGTTGCCAGACCCGCAATAGAACCCGTCAACATACCAATAAATTTGGGCTTTTTCATTTGTATCCACTCAATGATTACCCAGGTGACCGTTGCAAAAGATGCCGCAATGTCAGTATTTAAAAACGCCAATGAAGTAATAAAATCAACAGCCACCTCACTGCCGGCGTTGAATCCATACCATCCAAACCACAACAGGCCACTTCCGATAGCAACTAAAGGAATACTGTTGGGAGTATTGTTTTTTTCGACACGCGCCCCGACATAAAAAACAGAAGCAAGCGCTGCAAAACCAGCAGTTGCATGCACTACAATACCGCCTGCAAAGTCAATTACGCCCCATTCTGCCAGCAAACCGCCGCCCCATACCATGTGTACAAACGGATAGTAAACCAGAATTTGCCAGAAAGTGAGAAAAATCATATATGCCTTAAAATTTACACGATTGGCAAAAGCTCCTGTAATAAGTGCAGGCGTGATAATAGCGAACATCATCTGGTAGGCAATAAATACAAACTCTGGAATTTTTCCATTAGAAAACATTGAATCCATGCCAACACCATACAGAAACGCTTTATCAAAGTTGCCAATAATACCTCCGGCGCCCCCGCTAAAGCATAATGAATACCCGAATGCAACCCACAAAACTGTTGTCCATCCAAGCGAAGCGAAACTTTGAATCATTATACCAAGAATATTTCTCTTGGTTGCCAGACCGCCATAAAAAAATGCCAGTCCCGGCGTCATGAGCATTACCAGACTGCATGCAAGAAGCATAAAACCTGTTGAACCTGTATCCATAATCAATCTCCTATTTTTAAGTAAATAAATATGTGAATTATAACGTTATTCCAAAGACAAAATGGAAGCCGCTGGTCTGCGGATTGAAAATTGCCGAAGCTTTTACCGGCAAACTAAAGTTCTCTGTAATTTTTATCGCCCTGTAGGCTGTAATACCGGTATTGACCACGGCAAAACCACCCTCGTAAGCCGGGGTGCTGTATACACCCGAAAACGGTGTGGCTCCGACAAAAACATCAAAATTAAAACTCTTAACGGCAAAAGCGTAGCCCAGTTCGATGTAAGTCGAGTATCTATTTTTGAACCGGACACTTTGTACCAGGCCCGACGATGTAAAAACAGTATCCTGGGGGCTTTTATCATTACCATAGATGAAAGTTCCGACCAATATGCTGAAAGGGAATTTTTCAGGCCCTTTGTATTGCAGTGTCGCCTCCACCGAATGGCAGGTATAGCGGTCAAGATTTTCGGCAGTCGCCGTATCAATGAAACCAGAAGCCATAGCAGGAATATAATAATCCGTCAGCATCACTGAAAATCCCCTGATCGAATATTTTGCATACAGATCTGCTTCAAAATAATTGTTGGTCAAGGCCATTGCCCCCCAATAGCCTATTTCAAAATCTCCGATCCCAAACGAAAGCGTCGGCTGAATACTTGGAGAACCGCCGTAATCAAGGCCACGCCACACATAGCGGCTCATCAGGTCGGCACCCACATTCAGTTTGAAAGGAAATTTAGATTTTTTTTCTTTAAGGTCTTGCGCATTAACATTGCCATGAACAAGTGTCAGCACAAAAAGAAATGGAAATAAGAAGCATCTCATGAAAAAATTTGCCATACTATTTTTTTTAGAAGGCAAAATTATATTCAGCGCCATACGCACGCAATAATGGTTTTAGCGTAATTTGCTATAATGCGAATACCTAATGATAGGAAAATTACCTATACAAAAACAATGGTGATGCTATTCGGAAATCTCTATGATCTTGTTTTTGATACCATAGATTATGAGTTCAGCCGTTGACTTAATCTTCAACTTTTTCATAATGTTATTTTTATGACAATCGACTGTTCGCACGCTTATAAACAATTTGTCGGCAATTTCCTTATTGGACAGCCCTGCTCCCACCTTTTCAATGATTTCTTTTTCTCGATGGGTAATCAGTTCTTCTTTATCTGTCCGTTCAAATCCGATACGCGATTTTTTAATATAACTTTTCAGGATACCGGAAGAAATAAGCTTGCCAAGATATTCCTCTCCCTGCGCGATAGCATGTATAGCTTCGAGTAATTCTTTACGTGAAGTATCTTTGGGCAAATATCCTTTAGCCCCATTTCTCATGGCACTAATTACAAAGTCCTCGTTTTTATGCATGGAAAGAATCAAAATATGCACGCCGGGAAATTGCTCCGAAATAATCTTTGTCAACTCAATACCGGAAATTTTAGGCATGCTAATGTCAAGTATAAGGATATCGGGTTGAGTAATTTTTAGTGAGCTTAAAAGCTCATCGCTATTAGAGGCCTCGGCGATAACCGACAGGTTTTCTTCATCCGAAAGGAGTGATTTGATACCATCACGAAAAATCTGATGATCGTCGGCAAGAGTTATTTTAATATTTGGATACATCATAATCCTGAAAACATCAGTTGCAAAAATACTAAGGATTTAATAGCTATGCGTTAATTTTCAACATTACTTCAATTCTTGTTCCAGTTCCGCATGCAGAATTTATCATAAAAGTCCCTCCAAGGATTTCAGCCCGGTCGCGCATATTATAAATTCCATTCCCTGTTTTTCTTTTCTGACCGGTATCAAAACCTTTCCCGTTATCTTTAACAGTCAGCAGGACAGTATTGTTTTCATAGAAAAAATCCACATCCACTTTGCTGGCTTCTGCATGTTTTAAAATATTATTCAGGGCTTCCTGGATGATACGGTAAAGATATATTTTGATATTATTATCACAATGCTCAGGAAGTTCGTTGTAAGCAAAGTGTATACTGATATCATTATTGGAACGGATATCGTCACAAAGATTCTCAATAGCGCTGATGAGGCCAAATTGTGTCAGAACCGGAGGCATGAGATTTTCCGACATGCTTACCACTTCTCTGGACGCTGAAGCAAGAAGGTGCTTCGCTTCATCAATAATCTGTTGCTTCAGGCCGGGGTTGGCTTTTTCAGCTCTTTCGAGCTTCATTTTAATGGCCAGAATATATTGACCAAGCCCGTCATGCAATTCCCGCGAAAGGCGTTGCCGTTCCTGTTCCTGTCCGTCAATTGCTGATGTGATGCGTTTGGCTCTTTCCATCTGAATTTCTTCGGTCTGCATTTTTATTTTTGCCGACATTTGGTTAAAGGCACGGGTAAGATCACCAATTTCATCAGTAGAAGATTCATAGAGCTGTGTTTCATATTTCCCCTGAGAAATGGCATCAGCAGCCATTTTTAATTTTATGATGGGTGAAGAAACCTTTTTCGAAATAATAAAGACAATCCCAAAAATGATAATAGAAATAATCAGGCTTAAAATAATAATGCTGTTTCTCAGGGTGTAAATAGGTATCATAGCCTCTTCGAGGTCAATTTCGACCAGTATCACCCAATTCAATCCCGGAATATTGATTTTGCCAAACGAGCCAAGTACTGTTTTATCACGGTAGTCCCGGTATTCGCCTGTTGATGTAATGTTTTGAAACGCCTTTTCCACACCATAGGTCTTTACGGGTATCCTGTTTATTGAATCACTCTTAAACCTTGACGAAGTGCGCATGATCTGATCAGAACCCACAACATAGGCTTCTCCGGTTTTCCCCAATCCGTTCAGTACATTGTTGTTAAACATGATGGAGTTTATTGGGGCCATATCTATTTCCAGCATGATAATCCCCTCAGTTGCTTTAGTGTTATTATTATGAATGGAGGTTCCTAAATAGAGCTTTTTATGATAAATATCTTCAACTATTGAAACATGTTTTTCATTTTCAATTTCTTTGAAATTTGCTGTCAAATCTGAACCGAAATTTTCCGGCAAAATAATATCCTCCTGCGACAAACTATCACTAAACGGTATCACAAAATTCATCGACGGGCTTTTTACTAAAAGATTCTTATAGTTGAAACGCCCTCCAAAATGCTTCAAAATCTTTTCTTTGAAATTCTTTTGTATGATTACTCTGAAGTCCGGTTCCTTAATTTTATTGGAGTTGAACAACGAAGCTTTTTCCAGAATCTCCGGCCAGATTTCGTTACGGCCGAGTTGGTTCACCTCATCCATGCGCTCAACAAAATAGTTTTCTATATTCCTCTCCTTTTCAAATTTCACAGAATTCAGTTGATCGAAGGTACGTGAGATAAGTGCGTTTTTTGAAGTAAAATAGGAATATACACTCAGAATAATGATTGTCGCCAGGCTTATTGCAAAATAATACCCGAAGAGTTTCTGTGTAAGTGTAGTTTTATTACTTTTCATTTTAAACCAACGGTTTCAAATAAATTGCAGGTCAAAAGTAAATTTTTTATGAACATAAAAATAGTCGGATGAATTGCCCATTCATTTTAGCTAAAGGTAAAATCAGATTTTTTCCGGCATTTAGATTTTCGTTGCCATGGCAACTTTTGCAATATGTGCATGCCCTAAAAAAAATTGATAGAAATAAAATTCTGATTTTATCCCTGAGAAACTGGTGGAAATGCTACCGATTGAATACACCAAAAATCGTACTGATAAATCAGTTCTATTTTGCCTTCGCCGGAGAACTTCTGTATTTTGGCGCTTCCTTCAACCGTTCCTGAAAAAATGGCATGAAATGTCACGCTGGCTTTTTCTTCATCATAACAGAACGATTTGATTTCAAAATGTTCAAGCGAAAAAGAGGTGAAAGCATCCCTGAAATTTTTCAACACATGACTATCTTCTGCTTCTTGTGTGAGAAATGAGGTATAGAAGTCGGAAT
>CAZMPB010000092.1:0-12693 GCA_964567775.1 uncultured Bacteroidales bacterium | reverse complement strand
CTACCTTGCTTGGCAACTGGAGTAAGGAAATTGAAAAGTTTGCCCCATCGCTCACCTATCATATTTATCATGGCAACAAACGCAATCTTGATGATTTTGATAAACAAGACCTGTTACTGACTTCCTACGGAACCTTTCGTTCCGACAGGACTGAACTTGGCAGGATAGCATGGCATTTGCTGGTGATTGACGAAGCGCAGAATATCAAGAATCATCAGGCAGAACAAACCAGGGCGATAAAATCAACACACGCAAAAATAAAGATTGCCCTGAGTGGAACGCCTGTTGAAAACCGGCTCAGCGAATACTGGAGTATATTTGATTATATTAACAAGGGATATCTGGGTACCATCAAACAGTTTACCGATCAATTTGCTAAACCAATAGCCGTGGATAAGAACCACAGAACTCTGGAGGTTTTTAAGAGGATCACTGCGCCTTTTATCATGCGTCGCCTGAAAACCGATAAAAGCATTATCAGCGACCTTCCCGAAAAGGTAGAAAATAATATGTATGTTACACTCAGCGTAAAACAGGCTGCCTTGTATGAAAGTACGGTAAAGGCTGTGATGAAGTCCATTGAAAGCAGCGAAGGCATAGAGCGTAAGGGCCTGGTGCTTAAAATGCTTACAGCGCTCAAGCAGATTGGCAACCATCCTTATCAATACCTGAAATCCGGCCCGGATTCATACGAGTTGTCAGGAAAGGCTATGATGCTTTTCGAATTGCTTCACAATATTATTGACAACAATGAGAAAACCCTGATCTTTACGCAGTACAAGGAAATGGGCGAATTGCTTCAATCACTTATCAGGAAAGAATTTCAAACCGAACCGCTTTTTCTTCACGGCTCGCTTAACAGAAAGCAACGGGAACAGATGATAACTGATTTTCAGGAGAAACAACACAAAAGAATTTTTATCCTGTCGCTGAAAGCTGGTGGAACGGGGCTAAATCTCACACAGGCACAAAACGTGATACATTACGACCTGTGGTGGAACCCTGCTGTGGAAACTCAGGCCACAGACCGTGCATACCGGATTGGACAGAATAAGAATGTCATGGTGTACCGTCTGATTAACAAAGGCACTATGGAAGAACGAATAGACGACATGCTGAAAAGCAAAAAGGATTTGGCAGATTTAGCTGTGAGCGCCGGCGAAAAATGGCTGGGAGAATTAAGTAATACTGAATTGAAGGAACTTGTCATGCTATCAAAGGATGTTTAGACACTGACCGGAAGGGGAGTTTTTAGTCTGAAAATTCAATGTTTGTTTGAAAATTTTAAACAAGCTCTTACTGTTTTTAGTTTTACCGTATATCCGGCATGTTGCTTAAAGTTTTTCTGATAACGGAATGGCTTTGGAAGCGGTGATGGTAGCCCCGCCACGGCGGAGTCCCAAGCTGAGAGTCGCGGGTTCCCCGCCTGAATTGCTTACGGTAGGCAGAAAATCCTGTTTTCCGCTCTTACATGAAAATGGAATACTAAAAAACGGTATTCCATTTTTCTATAAGGAAGGTATAGTATCAAGCAAACCATCTGCTGTTTGATAACATTTAAAATTTATTTTGATTTTTTTGCATAAATTCATTTATCTTTACGCACTTTTTGTTCTTTCAAAATGATGTACTGATACAATCTAATGTTAGGCAAAATGTTAGGTAAATTCAAAATTAAAGTTCTAAAAGCCTTGATGCGGAAGTAGCTCAGTTGGTAGAGCATCAGCTTCCCAAGCTGAGGGTCGCGAGTTCGAATCTCGTTTTCCGCTCTGAAAAAAACCGGTTCAAAAATGGGCCGGTTTTTTTGTAGCTCTACCCGGAATCCTTCTTACGCATTCATGGCAGCAATGAGAAGTTACCTATGTTGAAAGCAGAAAATATCCCTGTAAAACCAGATAAGCATCACTTTAAAAGCATCGTTGACGACCTCCATTTCGTGTTGTATTTTCCTCCATTGCCAGACCGCACACTCACTTGGACCTTATATAGGATGAACCCGTTACTCCTGCCTTATTCAATTATTACAACATACGCTGAGCTACTTCCGCAATAGTATAATTTAGAGACTGCAAAGATATTAAAAATTGAAAACCAAACTCCATAAACAGGTGTGATTTTTTTATGAAAAAATTTTTGTTAAAAAACCTTTTGGGTTCGGAAATGCCATGTGAATAGTTTATATTTGTATTATGCTTTTTTCTGCTAAGTCATGAAAAAGAAACTGGAATTATTAGTTTTGGAATGTCCCTGGTCTCCCGACCTGGGAGATAAGCAAAGTGTGCGACTGTTCATGCAGGGCTGGGCAGACCTGAACAAAATTTCTCTCTCGTACCGGATGTATTACAGTACTAAGGATCTTACCATGTGGCTGGAACGCTTTATTAAGCATAATGAAATTCATGTTTGCTATATTGCAGGGCATGGAAAAGGAGGAAGGTTAAGAGGGCACATAACTGGCATCAATCTGAATAAAGTAGCACGCTCAACCTCAAGCCGGGGGCCTGGAGGGCATTATAATAAGGGTATTTTACTGGGGGCCTGTGACGTAGGTAAAAACCTGGCAGAATTCATGGATAACTGTGGTTCGCGTGTAAGATGGGTCGCCGGATACGACAGAGAGACTCCTTGGCTTGAAGGGACCATCTCCGACTTGTTGTTTTTGGAATATAAACTAAAAGGCAGGATAAAAACAGACCACGATGGCGTGTTTATTCAGGATAAAGACGATCAGTTTATTTTTGCCCATGCACGTAAGGCGGCACGTATTGCCCAATGGGTAATAGAGGACTACCCTCTGGCCGAAAAATGCGGATTTCGTGCTATCGACCGATAAGTCTTTTGTTGGCTTTTTAGTGCGCTTAATGAGCAAACAATCATTACTTTTGTCGAAAAATTTCCGAATTGAAACTCCCGTCCAATAAAGCCATTTGGGCACTTACGTATCCTATTATCCTCAGTCTTTTTGCTGAAAACATCATCAATGTTACCGATACGATCTTTCTCGCGAGCATCGGCGAAGCAGAGCTGGGGGCATCAGCAATAGGAGGTACCTTTTATGTACTTATCTTTATCATCGGGCTTGGATTCAGTATAGGAACACAAATAATTATTTCGAGGAGGCTGGGAGAAAATAAAGATAGTGATGTTGGAAGCATTTTCGAAATCAGCGTGATGTTTCTGATGTTGGTTGCATTACTGCTTTTTGCTGCTGCACAACTTTTTCTGTCGCCGCTTTTAAAGTGGATGCTTGCATCCGATGAAATATTTGCCCCAACAGAACTCTACCTTAAATACAGGGTTTGGGGTATCTTTTTTACATATATTGGTTGTGTTTTCAGGGCTTTGTATACCGGCCTCTTCAAAACAAAATTTTTACTGGCCAATTCGCTGGTGCTGGCAATTGTCAATGTTATCTTTGCTTGGCTGCTGATCTTTGGCAATCTCGGATTTCCCCGCTTGGGTATTGAAGGAGCAGCCCTTGCGACCGTAATTGCGGAATTTGCTTCTGTGTTGTTCTATTTTGTTGTAACATACAAATTTATCGACCTGAAAAAATATCAGCTTTTCAGGCGAAAAAAATATAACTTCAGCGAAATCCGCGGCATACTTGATGTTTCCGGTTTTATCATCCTGCAACATGTGGTGTCTTTGGCTTCGTGGTTCGTTTTTTTTCTTGTCATAGAGCGCCGGGGGGCTCATCAACTGGCAATCACAAATATCGTGCGCAGCATATATCTTTTTCTGATGATACCGGGCTGGGCTTTTAACTCCGCCACAAGTACTATGGTCAGCAACATCATAGGAAAAGGAGATACCGGAAATGTGATACCTCTGATAAAAAAAATCACCATGATGTGTTTTTTATCTATTCTGGTGCTGGTAATTCCGGCGGTTATTTTCCGGCATCAATTGTTTGCATTATATACCTCCGATGTGCATCTGGTAGGCGAAAGCATGAATTCATTTTATGTGGTGATGGTTGCACTGGTTGTTTTTTCGCTGACCATGAATTTTTTCAGCGGTGTCATCGGCACAGGCAGCACCAGGGCCGGCATGCTAATCGAACTTATCGGAACAGCGTTTTATCTCCTGTTCGTATATTTTGTGATCCTGGTCTTGAATAAGCCCCTCGAAATCGCCTGGCTGACGGAAATCCAGTATTTTTTATGGCTGTTTATCTTCTCATATTTCTACCTGAAAAAAGGAAGTTGGAAAAGAAAGATTATTTAAGCATGAACCTTTACTTTTTTGTAATTTTACTGACCCAAACAATATTATTATAATGAAACGGAACCTTATTTTGTCGGTATTAGTTTTCAGTGTTTTGTTATTTCTTCAGTCATTTAACCTGATCCATAATGAAAGAATTGATGCTGTGGCCGGCACAGATTCTGCCTGTCTCGTTACCGACGGTAAGGTGGGCCGGCTCGAGATAAATATGGATGTTTTGAAACTGAAAAATATTTTTCCTGAAGAAAGAATGAAAGTCAAAAACACGTCATCTGACGGTGATGAGTATGCAACATATAAAATATTTGAAGAAGACAACAAAACGCTTGCTCTTGAAATAGAGTCGCTTTGTGCGGATATATGCCTTGTTTCGCTGATCAAGGTTGTTTCTCCGAAATACAAAACCCTTGCAGGTATTGGTGTGGGCAGCACTTTTGCAGACATTAAGAAAAATTATACTATGAAAAACATTGTCGGAGGAGAAGACAATAATTTTATGATCTATGTCAAAGAATTTGCCGACATCGCTTTTCTGGTAAGATCTTCTGATAATAAACCCAAATTGGGCAAGCCCTATGGCGCTTCCGATATCCTGAACACCGACATCATCTCAAAGATATATATCTTCTGAAACAACCTTTTTTGCAATGAGATTGCTTATTAAATACATTATTGTAACAGGGATATTTTTCTCTGGTTTTATCATTTTTTCGAAAATTACCGCCGATCAGGCTTTAGTTCCTATTGTACCCGGCCACGATTCTTCTTTTTCGATAATTTTTGCCGGCGATGTTATGCAGCACAAGCCGCAGATTGAAGCAGCATGGGATGATTCGTTGCAAACATATAGTTATGACTCCTGTTTTAAATATGTGGCGCCTATTTTAAGGGATAACGACCTGGCCATGGCTAATTTTGAATTCACTCTTGGCGGTAAACCTTATGATGGTTATCCTCAGTTCAGCGCTCCCGACCAGATGGTGAATGCCTTGTTGTATGCCGGTTTTGATGTTGTTTCTACCGCCAATAATCATTCCTGCGACCGGGGAAAAAAAGGCATTGAACGTACCATCCGCATCCTCGACAGTATGGGTTTGAAACATCTGGGTACTTATGTTGATTCGGCAAGCAGGGCAAACTCGTATCCGATGATCATCAATAAAAATGGAATAAAACTGGCCCTCTTGAATTATACGTATGGTACCAACGGAATTTCTGTCCCTGCCCCGAATATCGTCAACATGATAGGCGAAGAACAGATCAAAACCGACCTGAAGCGTGCCAAAGATTCCCTGCCCGATAAGACCATTGTGTTCATACACTGGGGCGATGAGTACATGTCGAATCCTAACCAGTATCAGGAGTATTATGCCAAACTATGTTTTGATAACGGCGCTGATATTATCATTGGCATGCACCCGCACGTGATTCAGAAAATTGAACGGATGAATTACCCGGACAGCAACGGAAGAGAGGTTTTTATTGCTTATTCACTCGGGAATTACATTTCAAATCAGCGTACCCGTTACCGTGATGGCGGCATGATGGTAAAAATTGATCTTGTGAAGCGCAACAATAAAGTAAGTATTGCTGATTGCGGCTACTACCTTAATTGGGTTTATACCCCTATGGAAAATGGTAAAACGAGATTTTATATCCTTCCTGTTTCTCAGTTTGAAAACAGAACCGGCATTCTCGATACGGCTTCTTTTCAGAAAATGATGCTTTATGTAAATGATTCGCGTAGCCTGATGAAAAACAAAAGCAAAAACATTAAAGAGTTTTTATACGATATCAATACCAGCGTCTGGAAACAGTCTGATAAAGAAAAAAAATAGGGTGTCTCAAAATATTTTTAAATGATTTTCACCGCCTTCTTACCCCTTCCCTAAAGGGTGGAAATCGCTGAAAATCAGCACACCCTTCAGGGACGGGGTAATGATGATTTTCAGCAAAGGCAATTTTTGAGACAGCCTCTTTTTTTAGTTTTTATATTTCCTTATTAATGCTTCACAATAAATTTGCCGCTGGCTTTATTGTTGGCATTAACTGCATTATAGAAATACATTCCATTGGGAAGATCCTGAACAGAAAATTTCACAATATCCATGTTTGCAATGCTCTGTCTTGAAATTTCATTTCCAATGACGTCATAAATAATAATTTCATTGTAACCTGAAATATTGGAAATGGAAATAAAATCGTTTGCAGGATTTGGGTAAACTGTAGAATTTAAAAACTCATTTTCGTCTATGCCTACTTCGGGTAGGTTATATGCCCATTCAACAGCAACTATCTGGGTTGGTGCGGGTCCTGGCGCCATGGTCATTTTAACTATTGGCAATCCGAAATCTTTGGTCCACCATGAATAAGTTACCGTGGTATCCTTGCGGTTAATCAAAGCGTACCATCCTGAATAAGACTGATATGGTGCCGGAACGTTGGCATATCCCCAGATTGAGTCTGTGCTATAGGTAATATTTTTTTGACGTAAAACCGGAAAAGTGTAGGTGCTGGGCATGGTAACCGTACCCCAGGCGTCAAGTTCATCAGATTTGTACTGCTCATGTTTTATCCGAACAGTGTCAATAGGTACAGAAACCGGAAAGCCATTAAAACTCGTGTCATACGTATAGGTGCAGCTTGATTTAGTGTCGCCGGAGCAGAATCTGAAAGCAGTATTTCCGTATATGCCGGGCAATGCCAGAGCGGTATCGGGAGTACTGAGGATTAGCCGTATGGAGTCTCCGGTTTTAAGAAAATCATTGATAGTGCCATGTAATAATAGCCCCGCAGCAGAACGGCTGAAGAAATATACAATAATTGCGCTGTCATAAATTGTTGCGAGATTTGCCGAAGGAAATAATGTGTAACCCGGTACAGTTGATGGATTAACCACGTCTATCGGAAGAGGGTTGTAATTGTTCAGTGCCGAGAAGTCCCATGTTTGATTGGCTCCGGGGGTCCCAGGTGAGATGGTGGAATCAACAGCCGTGTCGTTTCTGGCATCAAAAGATTTTACAGGAGCTGCAATGTCGTCAATGTCAAGGGTAATTTGTGCCTGTGCAAAACTAAAAGTGATGCAGAACAAGCATACAATGAGTAGGATTTTTTTCATATTTATTTGAATTAAATTATTGTTGACAAATTTAATAATAAAAAAATTATCAGGAACGTTTATTTTGTGAAAGTTTCTTAATTCTCCTGTTAGCCGTAGCTAAAATCTTATCTTTGCTGACTTTTTATTTACTATGAAAGACCTTACAGTTGGCAATGAAAGTAAAGTGATCTTCAATTTTGCGCTGCCCATGCTGCTTGGTAATGTCTTTCAGCAGTCGTACAATATTGTTGACAGTATCATTGTTGGTAATTATCTCGGCGAAAAGGCCCTGGCAGCCGTGGGAGCTTCGTTTCCCGTTATTTTTGTCCTGGTTTCACTGGTGATCGGGGTGTCGATAGGTTCCACCATAATCATTGCACAGTTTTTCGGAGCAAAAGATTTTGTCAACGTAAAAAAAGCGATTGACAGCCTTTTGATCTTTCTTTTTTTTGCATCTATTATCATTACTGTCTTCGGGCTGATATTCTGCGAGCAGATTTTCAGATCAATGAACATGCCCGAAGAAATCTTGCCTGATGCCGTCAGCTATTTCAACATCCTGCTGTACGGGATGATTCTGATGTTTGGCTTTAATGCCGTCAGCTCTATTTTGAGAGGGCTGGGAGATTCAAAGACCCCCTTGTATTTTTTGATCATTGCTACGGTTCTGAACATCATCCTGGTGATACTTTTCGTGAGGGTTTTCGGCTGGGGCATCAAAGGCTCAGCCATTGCCACGGTGATAGCACAGGGTGTTTCATTCATACTGAGTATTATCTATTTAAACCGTTTCCATGATATTATTAAGTTTTCGCTTTTTAATATTAAATTTCATCGTGAGATATTTCTGAAAAGCCTGAAAATAGGCATACCTTCAGGCTTGCAGCAAACTTTTGTGGCGCTTGGCATGATGGCCTTGCTGAGGTTCGTGAACGGCTTCGGTACAGATACCATCGCAGCCTATACTGTAGCCGGACGTATCGACTCTTTTGCCATGCAGCCAGCCATGAACTTTTCTATGGCGCTTTCGACTTTTGTCGCGCAGAACATGGGCGCGAACAAGGCTGACCGGGTAAAAAAAGGTTTCAGAACCACGTTATTAATGACTTCGGTGTTTTCGGTTTTCATCTCTCTTGTGGCCATTTTGTTCGGGTCACAGATCATGTCCTTATTCACGCAGAGTGCCGAGGTGATCCGCATAGGCCATTCATACCTTGTCATTGTTTGTTCCTTTTATATTCTTTTTTCGACAATGATCACAACCCAGGGCTTGATACGGGGAGCCGGTGATACACTGATTCCGATGTTCATCACATTATTTTCGCTTTGGATACTAAGAATTCCGATCTCCTATTTTCTTTCGCGTGCCATAGGCTCGGAAGGTATCTGGTGGAGCATCCCCATGGCATGGGCTTTTGGGATGGTCGCTTCCGGAATATATTACTACAGCGGAAAATGGAAAAACAAAGTGGTCACAAAAAACATTAAACGCTCAGAAGATTAATCCCAGCTTAGGCAATAGGAACGTAGTGAACTATTGAGTAGCGTAAAGGATTGTGGGTTGAATCTGGGTAATTCCGACTTAGTAAATGTTCAAGGCAATTTTTAATTGCCGGGATTACATTTACTTTGTCGATTCCGCATTAAAAATTCACATTATAAGTTACTTAAAAACAGTTAATTACACTAAATTATTCCTAATGCTATGCATTAGAAAATTCTTAATGCGGAATTTGGATTAATTCTTCATTCTGGATTTGTTGTATCGCTGGGTTCAATATGTATATAAACCTCAATATTATCAAGTTCATGTTCAATTTCATTTTCGATGAGGTCGCATAATTTATGCGATTCATTGACGGTGATAATGCCCGGGACTTCCAGGTGCAGGTCAACATATCGTTTTGCCCCGGCCTTGCGTGAGCGCAGCATGTGATAACTCATTCCGGGAGTGAGGTGCTTATTTATCGTTTGTTCAATGATTTTTATTTCTTTTTCAGGCAGAGGAGTATCCAGAAGGGGAGAAAAAGCTTTTTTTAACAGGACATAGGATTTTTGTAAGATCATCCCCGCAACAAGCATCGCAATGATCGGGTCAAGAATTTTTATTCCTGTGATCCATATCAATAACAAGCCCAACGCTACACCGAGAGATGTATACACATCTGTTTTCAGGTGCAGCCCGTCAGCTTCAAGTGCTACAGAGTCAGTTTCTTTGCCGACTTTATACAGCCGGTTTGCAATAAAATAATTTACCACGGCTGAAATTCCCATCACTAAAGTTCCAATGCCAAGCTGTTCGGGTAAGGTTGGGTTTGTAAGCTTATGTATGGCTTCGTAAATGATCCATCCGGCCGCGACAAAGATCAGCAAGGCCTCAATCACTCCCGAAACGTTTTCGAATTTCCCGTGCCCGTAAGGATGATTTTTGTCGGGCGGCATGCCCGAAATCCTTACCGCGAAAAAGGCTATCAATGCCGCCAACAGATCCATGCCTGAATGGATAGCCTCGGAAATAATACTGACAGATCCGCTTAAAATACCGGCGATCACCTTTAGCACGATCAAAAAAATATTCGACATGATAGACAGGCTGGCTGTCCGGACTTTTTTTCGCTGTTGTGATGGTGAATGCATGATTTTACATTGAATAGAAAAGAAACCGTTATGGCACTACAAAAATAATGAATTACTATATTAAAAAAATGAAATAATTATTTTACTGAGGCAATAGTATATCCACGCTGTTCAAGCAGTTGCAAAATACCATTCTCCCCGGGCAGGTGGGCCGCACCAACCGCAATAAAGCAACTATGAGCTTTTATTTTTTCTTCGATCAGCGGTATCCATTTCCGGTTGCGCTTAAAAATAAAGTTTTCGTTGAATTCGCTGTTAGCATCAGCACCTTTTACTATGAAGTCATATAATTTATTCAGGTCCTGCTGTTTATACGCAGCCACCATATCGGTAAGCTGCTGTTCGGTTTTTTTATAACTGCCCACTTCGGTCACCAGCGATTTTGCCTGTTCTTCAATGGGTGTTTCATCAATCAATGATAGCTGAAAGTCAAACGATTCGAGCCCGTCGGAAGGTATGCCTTTGTTTTTGGCTATTTTATACAACTCCCGTTCGTAGGCTTTTATTTTTCCTGCCATATGTTTGGCGATGATAGAGCTCATGAAAAAAGGTTTCAGTCGTATATATTTTTCGAGTTTTGATTTTTTTATGCCCAGCGAATCAATCATAAAATTGCAGAAGTTCGTATATTCTTCAGGGCTAACATAATCGCGCAGTGTTTTGTTTTCAGGCAGGTACATTTTTTTTGCCAGTTCGACTTGTTGCATGATTGGTATGTTCATGTCAATTTCAGTGACAAAACTCTGGCATTTTTTCAGTTTGGATTCCATGACATCTGTAATGAAAAAATCCTGCTTTTTGATCATGTGTATCGTCCCGAAAATATAAGATTTTTGAGTTAAGCCATTTCCGGAAACTTCCCAAAGCAGTGAATT
This sequence comes from uncultured Bacteroidales bacterium, assembly GCA_964567775.1. Classification (GTDB taxonomy): domain Bacteria; phylum Bacteroidota; class Bacteroidia; order Bacteroidales; family CAIWKO01; genus CAIWKO01. The sequence continues at coordinate 1,851 of CAZMPB010000092.1, read as the reverse complement.
CTCCTTCTGGGCAACACACTGAAAAGCACATGCGGCCACAAAAACATACAATACAAACTTTCTTAACATGGATTTTTTTTGCAAAAGTAGTATTAAACAGTATTACATGAAAATGTTTTATGCTTTTAAACAAATGTATATCAACATTTAGAAACTGTTTTGATTTTATTATTAATAAATGCAGGTTGTTGATTTTCAACATTTGCCCCACCCTAAAGGGAGTGTTGAAAATCAATCTGCTCCCTTAAGGGACCTTGTCTATGCACACATCTTGGGTGATATCAAATTAACATCGCAACGTTAATAAAAAGTGTCAGAGAAAAAAAACAGAGAGGAAAAAAATAACATCTTGTGCCAAAAAAACTATGACACAAATAAAAGGAAAAGAAAAATCAGCGAGCCCTAAAATAGATAAGAGGCTCGAAAAAAGGGGCTTCATTTAGTCGGAAAAATTGTTAGAAAGAATACTGTAATAATAAATCAATTATCAGAAAACAGGGCAGACACAGTGGGCTTCTGTCGGTATTTGAATAATGATAGAGTGAATATGCACAATATAGCAACAGAACAAGCAGAAAAGGTAAAAAGATTATCAAAAGACAAACATGTATTGGTATTAAATGACACAACAGAATTCAACTATGCGTCGCATGAAAATTTTTTGGATAAATCGGATAAGGATTTAGGGCCAACAACATATTATGAGGATATAGGGTTTTTTCTACATCCGGGTTTGGTAGTAGATACAGAAAATGGATTAGGAATAGGATTTAGTTATGAAAAAATATGGAATCGAAGTTGGGATAAGAAAGACAAGAAAGAGCGAAAATATAATGCACAACCCATAGAAGATAAAGAATCATATCGTTGGATTGAATGTGCACAAAAGAGTAAAGAAGCCATGCCTTTAGCAAAGATGATAACAATAGTAGCAGATAGGGAGAGTGATATTTACGAAGAGTTTGCCATAGTGCCAGATGAAAGGACTCAACTTTTGATACGCTCAAGATGTAACAGATCATTAGAAGAAGGAGATACTTTATATGAAAGACTAACTCATACAGCAAGCTGCGGATTCTATAACTTGAAAATAAGAACGACAAAAAATCGCACAGGAAGAAATACAGAAATAGAAATTAAACATACAAAGGTAAAAATCAGCAAACCAAGCAATGTAAGAAAAGGCAAAGGGATACAGGAATATGTTGAACTGTATGTTGTAGAGGCAAAAGAAATAAAAGATAATGTACCTAAAGGAAAAGGAGAAAAACCCATACATTGGATAATACTAACAACCCATGCTGTAGCCAGTTTTGAAGATGCCTTTCAAATTATACGATGGTATGCTATGCGTTGGCAAATTGAATTATTATTTTACACAATGAAAAGTGGCGGAATGAATATGGAGTCAAGTGAATTAGAAAAGGGTAAGGCATTAAAGAAACTTTGCTTAATAGCGATGCATATTGTTCTCCAAATTAATCAGCTACGACAAACAAGACATGATCAGACAGAAATACCAGCGTATATTACATTCACAGATGAGCAAATAAAATTTATAAAAATATTAATCCCACAATATGAAGGGAAAACAGAAAAGCAAAAAAATCACTATCAAGAAAATTCATTGGCTTGGGCTGCATGGGCTATTGCAAGATTAGGAGGATGGAAGGGATATTCCTGTGAAAGTCCACCGGGAAACAAAACTTTTAAATGGGGATTAGACAGATTTGATGCTATGTTTACAGGATATAAAATTGCTAAAAAGATGTGTGCATAGACAAGCTTAAGGGACGGGGCAAACAAATTGATTTTCTTTCTTAAAGCATAAAATAAATCAACTAATTTTTA
>CAZMPB010000091.1:0-12702 GCA_964567775.1 uncultured Bacteroidales bacterium | reverse complement strand
ACAACTTACATAGTTTCTAAAATAATTTTGTATTTTTACCGGACAACAGTGATTTTTAAAATGAAATCAAATTATTGCTCATATTTTTATTGATTGTCACACAGGCTTTTATAAAAAAAACAAATCTGAAAGAGCCCAAAGTGAAATTTGGAATTAATAAAGGTTATGCCAAAAAATCACTGTTGGAGTTGAAATGTTCGAATACACTGCTGTACTACTATTTCAACCAACTTATGTGCATTGTAGCAAGCTTAAAAAATTCTCTTAGCCAATATCGCAATAATATCAAAACATGAAGGAAAACCCAACATCTATTCTTCAAACTCGATACGTATTGGGTCGTAAATGCCAAGGCCAAGCAGGTTGCGTGCGCTGCCCTTGCTGAGGGCAATTTCAAGTAGCCCTGTTGTTCCAAAAACCAGCACGATATCTGCATCTCCCGCTTCTGAGTATGTTTTCTTTATTTCATGAAGCTCCTCATTTTTGAAAAAAACCGAAAACTTACGGTCCCGCCCTATTTCATTAAATATTTTATCTGAAATATTGGTGATGGCATTATCATAAGAATCAAAATAAATTATAATGCCTTTTATCGAATTGGCCTCGCTCTGGGGCAGATAGCCGGTAAGCTTGTAAAGTTCATTTTTTTTATCGCCCAGACCTTCGGGATTTTTCCCTTCGGCAATATGGCAGGCCGCCAGGGCGTATATATCCAGCGAAGGAAAGGTGCGGTATTTGGGTTCGGGTAATTTAGTGATCGCTATGATTTTCTCAGGTGCGCTTTCGCAAAGAAGCGAAAATACTCCGTTGTCGGCACCTATAAAATAATGTCCATCGTAATATACTATTATATGAGTTGAGCCTTTTGATTCATCAGAATTTACACCGATTATATGTATGCTGCCTTCGGGAAAATTCTTATAAGCATATTTGATAATAAAAGCCGTTTCTGCTAAACTGTATTTTGTAATGCTGTGTGTGATATCCACGACGGTTGCCACAGAGGATTTGCTCATTATCGCGCCTTTCACGGCAGCAACATAATGATCTGTCAGGCCCCAATCGCTTGTCAATGTAATAATAGCCATTTTTAAGAATAGTAATACAGCCTCAAAATTACAAATTTTCAAAGGCGGTAACGCATTTTTTATTAATTTTGTTAAAATTTTATCCACCTTCAGACTCTTTGATGACCGAGAAAACCTTAACCTTAGAATTCGTTGATCCACTGGATTTTTTTGGCATCCACGATCAGCACTTAAAACTGCTCAGAAGTCATTTTACTAAAATTAAAATTGTTGCCCGCGATAATACCATCAAACTTATCGGCGACAAAAACGAAATAAAGCTTTTCGAGGAGCTTATCGATCTGTTGATAAAACATTACAACAGCAAAGGTTTTATTTCTCAGGAGGTAATCCGTCAATACCTTGATACTGAAACTAAAATTACTGAGGATGATATCAGCATACAGGATGGCCTGATATTACACGGGCAAAAAGGCCTTTTGATCAAGGCCCGTACGCCCAACCAGCGCCGCATGGCAGAAAGTTGTGCCAAAAACGATCTGATCTTTGCCGTCGGGCCTGCCGGAACGGGCAAAACGTATACGGCGGTGGCACTGGCAGTGAAGGCGCTGCGCGACAAGGAAGTGAAACGCATCATACTCACCCGCCCTGCCGTAGAAGCCGGTGAAAATCTCGGGTTTCTGCCCGGCGACCTGAAAGAAAAACTCGACCCCTATCTGCAACCGCTGTATGACGCACTCTGGGATATGATCCCCTCTCAAAAATTGAGTTTATACATCGAAGAACGCATCATTGAAATTGCGCCGCTGGCTTTTATGCGCGGACGAACCCTTGACAATGCTTTTGTCATTCTCGACGAAGCGCAGAACGCCACCGTCAATCAGATGAAAATGTTCCTGACACGCATGGGCCGCTCAGCCAGGTTTATCGTAACAGGAGATATCACCCAGATCGACCTCCCCAAAAACCAGGCGTCAGGACTCGTACATGCAGTGAAAATACTGAAAGATATCCAGGGCATCGATATCATCCACTTTGACAATTCCGATATCATTCGTCATAAACTTATTACAGAGATCATTAACGCATATACTAACGAAAAATGAAAAAAATCTTATTTTTTACCATTTTATCTATTGCTATTGTTTCCTGTAATAAATATGAAGATGGGCCTTCTATAAGTTTTCGTTCTGCTGAAAAAAGGCTTACCGGAAAATGGGAGATCTCAAAAATTTTGTTCAATGAAAAAGATATTTCACTAGGATATTTCTCCAGCAATTTAAATTCTTTTCCATTCAGCATTTATTCAGACTGGAGCAAGGATTATTTTATCGGAATTTCGCATACCGATGGTAATATTATTGCCAAATCCGACCTGATATTAAACGATAAAAAAACCACGATCACTTTTGCACTTGTACCCCAGGCGCCCTACGAATCCTATTCGAATGAGATCTTTTGCACGATTCCGGTCTTTAAAGACACCACCGAATGGAAGATCTTACGCCTAAAAAATGAAGAGCTATGGATCGCCACAGATTTTGAATCCAATAATTATGAGCTTCATTTTGACCTATTAGCCGATTTTTCGGATTATTAAAATAAAATCTACATTTCAGATGAATAACGCCATTGTAAAAACAAATTTTAAGTTCCCCGGACAAAAAAGCCTTTACGAAGGAAAGGTCCGGGATGTTTACAACATAAATGACGAAGTATTGCTGATGGTGGTTACCGACCGCATATCCGCATTTGACGTGGTGTTGCCTGAAGGTATTCCTTATAAAGGCCAGGTTTTGAACCAGATCGCAGCCAAGTTCCTGGATGCGACGGCGGATATCGTCCCTAACTGGAAAATTGCCGTCCCCGACCCAATGGTTACTGCCGGCTTCAAATGCGAACCTTTCAAGGTGGAAATGGTGATACGCGGATACCTTTCGGGCCATGCCTGGCGCGAATACAAGGCCGGAAAACGTGCTTTGTGTGGTGTGGCCATGCCTGAGGGTATGAAAGAAAATGACAAATTTCCCTCACCCATCATCACCCCCACTACGAAGGAATCTGTCGGACACGATGAAGATATTTCAAAGGAAGAGATAATTAGTTTGGGATTGGTTTCCAAAACCGATTATGAGCAGCTTGAACAATATACGTATCAATTATTCCGGAGGGGTACTGAGATCGCTGCAAAGATGGGATTGATATTGGTTGACACAAAATATGAATTCGGCAAGAAAGACGGCAAAATTATCCTTATAGACGAGATACACACGCCTGATTCCTCACGTTATTTTTATAGTTCAGGTTATGAAGACCGCCAGCAGGCGGGGCTTCCCCAAAAGCAATTGTCGAAGGAATTTGTCAGGGAGTGGCTGATGGAGAATGGTTTTCAGGGTAAGGAAGGACAGAAAGTTCCTGAAATGACGGCCCGGATTGTCGGACATATTTCTGAACGATATATTGAACTTTACGAGAATATCACCGGCGAAAAATTAGTCAGGGCTGATACCAGCAACATCTTAAAGCGGGTTGAGGAAAATCTCAACAATTTTTTGAAGAAATAAGTTCAATTCTTTGTACTCCTATGGGTATAGGAAACGATTGAATTACCACGGGTTACGCATAAATAATTTATTAAGCCCTTGCCGTGGGCCCGCCGAAATTATAAGGGCTCAGGTCCACCGGATTATTATCGTCAATAGCGCCAAAATTATCTTCAAATTTTGAAATATTGTCTTTCAGGGCATTCAGCAGGCGTTTGGCATGTTGCGGCGTAAGAATGATACGTGATTTGACTTTTGCCTTGGGAATGCCGGGCATAATTTTTACAAAATCCACGATAAACTCAGAATGCGAATGGGTAATGATAGCCAGGTTTGAATAGATACCTTCCGCTACTTCCTCGTTCAATTCGATGTTCAATTGTTGTTCATTTTTATTTTCCATGGTTTTGTTTTTTAATAAAAAAAAGTATCGCCGGACAATTTGCCAGCGATACTTTTTATCATATTAAATTAATCTTTTTCTTCTTTGATCTCTTCTTTTTCTTTTGAAGCTAACAGGTTTTCATATTCTTCTTTCGTACTGACGATAATTTTGTCGTACTCGCGCAAACCGGTACCGGCAGGTATTAAATGTCCTACAATAACGTTTTCTTTCAGCCCTGCCAGGTCATCGGATTTGGCAAAAACTGCCGCATCGGTAAGAACTTTTGTGGTTTCCTGGAAAGAAGCCGCGGATATCCAGCTCTTGGTCTGCAATGAAGCTCTGGTGATCCCCTGCAATATTTGCCGTGCAGTAGCAGGATGAGCATCGCGGGCTTCAATAACCTTTTTATCCTTGCGTTTGAGGATGGAATTTTCGTCTCTCAGCTTACGTGCCGGTATGATCTGTCCCGGTTTATAATTTGTCTCATCGCCGGGGTTGACCACCACTTTTTTACCATAGATCCAGTCGTTTTCTTCCTGGAAATCGATCTTGTTGACCAGTTCGCCTTCCAAAAAGCGCGTATCGCCCGGGTCTTCGATCTCAACCTTGCGCATCATCTGACGAACAACAACTTCAAAATGCTTGTCGTTGATCTTCACACCCTGCAAACGGTACACTTCCTGAATTTCGTTCACAATATATTCCTGAACATTGGTCGGGCCTTTGATTGCAAGGATGTCGGCAGGCGTAACAGCGCCATCAGACAGTTTATCGCCGGCTTTGATATAGTCGTTTTCCTGAGCAAGGATCTGTTTTGTGGTGGTAATAAGGTAACTCTTGCTTTCGCCTGTTCTTGAAGTGATAATAACTTCCTTACTTCCGCGTTTTAGTTTTTTACCAAATGATACCACACCGTCGATTTCTGAAACCACGGCAGGGTCAGAAGGATTACGTGCTTCAAACAATTCGGTCACACGGGGAAGGCCTCCTGTGATGTCGCCTGATTTACCGACAGATCTCGGGATCTTGCATAAATTATCGCCGGCTTTTACTTTCTGGCCTTCGTCAACTTTTATGTGTGCTCCCACCGGCAAGTCGTACTGCTTGATGGCTTCTTTCGTTTTTTCGTTAATGATCTTTAGCACCGGGTTTTTGGCTTTGTGCCTGGTTTCTATGATCACTTTATCATGGAAGCCGGTCTGTTCGTCAGATTCCTCACGGAAAGTAACATTTTCAATCACATCTTCAAACACAACTTTTCCGCTGACTTCTGAAACAATCAGGGCATTGAAAGGATCCCATTCGCAAACCAAGTCATTCTTTTTAACGGAATCACCATTTTTGAAATAGAGGTTTGCACCGTATGGAATATTGCTGGAAGTCAGAACTGTCTTTGTATTTTTATCAACAATCTTCATTTCCGCTGAACGTCCGATAACCACCTGAAACGATTTCCCTTCTTCATCGGTGTAAGGAACAGAACGAAGTTCCTCGATCTCAAGCAACCCATCATATTTTGCTTCTATCCTGGATGATGAAGCAATATTCACACCGGCCACACCACCGACGTGGAATGTTCGCAGGGTCAACTGAGTACCAGGCTCACCAATAGATTGTGCCGCAATGACCCCTACGGCTTCACCCCTTTGAACCAGCTGAGCGGTAGCAAGGTTTCTGCCGTAACATTTTGCGCAAACACCCTGATGTGATTCGCAGGTAAGTACAGAACGGATTTCCACACTATCAATAGGAGACCCGGCTATTATGTCGCAAATTTCCTCGGTAAGTTCTTCTCCTGCTTTAATGATCAGGTCGCCTGTTTGCGGGTGATAAATATCATGAAGTGTGACACGTCCGAGAATACGGTCGTGCAGTGTTTCCACGATATCTTCATTCTTTTTGAGTGCTGAAATAGTTAAGCCTCTAAGCGTACCGCAGTCCTGCTCAGAAATAATAACATCCTGGGTAACATCCACTAAACGTCGTGTAAGATAACCGGCATCGGCAGTCTTCAGAGCAGTATCAGCGAGACCTTTACGGGCACCGTGCGTTGAAATAAAATACTCAAGTACGGACAAACCTTCGTGGAAATTCGACAAAATAGGGTTTTCGATAATTTCACCGCCTGTGGCACCCGATTTCTGTGGTTTAGCCATCAAGCCCCTCATGCCGCATAACTGACGTATCTGTTCTTTTGAACCACGGGCGCCTGAATCAAGCATCATATAAACAGGATTAAAACCCTGCATGTGCTGTGACAACTGGCTCATGAGTGTTTGTGTAAGCCTCGAGTTAGTGTGTGTCCAGGCATCGATGATCTGGTTGTAACGCTCACTTTGGGTAATCAATCCTGCTGCATAATTGTTCTTTATTTCAGCAACTTCTCTTTCAGCTTTTCCGATCATTTCCGCTTTAACCGGCGGCACCACAAGATCTCCTAAATTAAAGGACAGCCCTCCTTTAAATGCCATGGTAAATCCAAGGTTCTTGATATCATCAAGGAACTGGGCAGTACGTGCCGTTCCGGTAATTTTCAACACATCGCCGATGATATCACGCAATGCTTTTTTGGTCAGAAGCTGGTTAATATACCCATATTCTTTAGGGACTACCTGGTTGAATAACACTCTTCCGACAGTCGTTTCGATAAGTTTGTTTACAATTTTATCTCCTTCTTTTACATCAACTTTAACTTTGATAAAAGCGTGAAGATCTACTTTCTTTTCGTTGAATGCTATGATGACTTCTTCCGGGCCATAGAAAATCATTCCTTCACCTTTTACAGGGTTTTCAGGTATGTGTTTTCTTCCTTTGGTGGTATAATATAATCCCAAAACCATGTCCTGCGAAGGAACAGTTACCGGGGCGCCGTTAGCAGGGTTAAGGATGTTATGTGAAGCCAGCATTAAAATCTGTGCTTCCAAAATGGCGGCATTTCCGAGAGGTACATGCACAGCCATCTGGTCACCGTCAAAGTCGGCATTAAAAGCGGTACAGCATAAGGGATGCAACTGTATAGCCTTGCCTTCGATCATTTTGGGCTGAAAAGCCTGAATACCCAGGCGGTGCAATGTCGGAGCACGGTTGAGCATGACGGGATGCCCCTTCATTACATTTTCGAGAATATCCCATACCACAGGATCTTTTCTGTCGACTATTTTTTTTGCTGATTTTACTGTTTTTACGATACCTCTTTCGAGCATTTTACGTATGATGAATGGCTTGAATAATTCAGAAGCCATTTCTTTGGGTATACCGCATTCATTTAATTTCAACTCGGGGCCGACCACAATGACAGAGCGGCCTGAATAGTCAACACGCTTTCCGAGTAAGTTCTGACGGAAACGGCCTTGTTTTCCCTTCAAGCTGTCGCTTAACGATTTCAATGCACGGTTCGACTCAGTTTTAACTGCTTTTGCTTTTCTGGAGTTGTCAAACAATGAATCTACGGCTTCCTGGAGCATACGTTTTTCGTTTCTCAGAATAACATCCGGAGCCTTGATCTCGATAAGTCTTTTCAACCTGTTGTTTCTGATGATCACCCGGCGATAGAGGTCATTAAGGTCTGAGGTGGCAAACCGTCCACCATCAAGAGGTACCAATGGCCTTAATTCAGGGGGAATTACAGGAACTACCTTCACAATCATCCATCCGGGATTATTTTCCATACGGAGGTTGGCTTCACGAAAAGCTTCCACAACCTGCAAACGTTTTAATGCCTCCTGTTTGCGCTGTTGTGAAGTTTCATTATTAGCTTTATCTCTTAACGTATATGAAAGTTCATCAAGGTTAAGGCGGGTTAAAAGTTCGTAAACAGCTTCGGCGCCCATTTTTGCAATAAATTTATTGGGGTCGTCGTCGTCAAGGGCCTGATTTTCTTTTGGCAGTTCATCGAGAACAGCAAAATATTCTTCTTCTGTCAAAAAATCGAGGGTATTTAAACCTTCTTTGATGCCTGGATTTATCACGACATAACGCTCGTAATAAATAATGGTCTCAAGTTTTTTGGATGGTATCCCAAGTAAAGCGCCTATTTTATTAGGTAATGATCTGAAGAACCAGATATGGGCAACCGGAACGGTGAGCTGAATATGGCCTACACGTTCTCTTCTTACTTTCTTCTCGGTGACTTCTACCCCGCAGCGATCACAAACAATACCTTTATATCTGATGCGTTTATATTTTCCGCAATGGCATTCCCAGTCTTTAACAGGACCGAAGATGCGTTCGCAGAACAAACCGTCGCGTTCAGGTTTATAGGTGCGGTAATTGATAGTTTCCGGTTTTAGCACCTCACCGCTTGATCTTTCAAGGATATGCTCGGGAGATGCCAAACTTATTGTAATTTTAGAAAAATTGCCTTTGGTGTTTAATTCTTTTCTAAAAGCCATAATGTTAATTTTCTATTTCCAAAAATTAGGAACAATAAAATTATTATTCAAATGTAATATTCAGGCCTAAGCCTCTCAATTCGTGAACAAGCACGTTGAATGATTCCGGAACGCCTGGTATGGACATGTTTTCGCCTTTTACTATTGCTTCATAGGCACGGGCACGTCCGGTAACATCATCTGATTTAATTGTCAGTACTTCCTGTAATATGTTGGCCGCTCCGAATGCTTCCAGGGCCCAGACCTCCATTTCTCCAAAACGCTGTCCGCCAAATTGAGCTTTACCTCCAAGTGGCTGCTGTGTAATAAGCGAGTATGGGCCTATTGAACGGGCATGCATTTTATCGTCAACCAGGTGATGCAGTTTCAGCATATAAATAATGCCTACCGTGGCAGGCTGGTCAAAACGTTCACCTGTTCCACCATCGTGCAGATAAACTTTGCCATTTGCAGGTAATCCTGCTTTTGCCATATAATCATTGATATCATCAAGTGTAGCGCCGTTAAAAATCGGAGTTTCAAACGACAATCCGAGTTTTTTTCCGGCCCATCCAAGTACAGTCTCGTAAATCTGTCCAAGGTTCATACGCGATGGCACACCCAGAGGGTTTAGAACGATATCAACAGGTGTTCCGTCTTCGAGGAATGGCATATCTTCATCGCGGATAATACGGGCGACAATACCTTTGTTACCATGCCGGCCGGCCATTTTATCACCAACTTTAAGCTTACGTTTTTTGGCAATGTAAACTTTAGCCAGTTTCACAATACCTGAGGGCAGATCATCACCGACAGTTTCGATGAACTTATTTCTGTTAAAAACTCCCAGTAGCTCACGATACTTTATCGTATAATTATGCAACAGCAGTTTTACAAGGTCATTGACATCTTTATCTGCCGTCCACTTGGTCGGGTTAATGACGGTATAATCGAGAGCCATCAAGGCTTTATTCGTAAATTTTGCCTTTTTGGGGATCAACTCTTCTTTTAAATTATTATAGACACCATGGGATGTTTTGTTGTCAAGGATATCTAACAGTTTTTCAACCAGTTTTAATTTCAACTCATGAGTTGATTTATTAAAATGGTCTTCAAAATCTTTCAGCGTTTCTTTTTCTTTGACTCTGTCTTTTTTATCCCTGAGAACCTTTGAGAAAAGCTTTTTATCAATTACAACGCCTTTCATGGATGGGGGTGCTTTTAATGAAGCATCTTTCACATCGCCTGCTTTATCGCCAAAAATAGCACGCAGCAGTTTTTCTTCAGGAGTCGGATCTGTTTCTCCTTTAGGCGTGATTTTACCGATAAGAATATCGCCTTCATTCACTTCTGCACCAATTCTGATGATTCCATTTTCATCAAGATCTTTGGTGGCTTCAAGGCTTACATTCGGAATATCGTTGGTGAGTTCTTCCATACCACGCTTTGTTTCGCGAACCTCCAGAACAAACTCTTCGATATGCAATGAAGTAAAAACATCTTCACGCACAACACGTTCCGAAATAACAATAGCATCTTCAAAATTATAACCTTTCCAGGGCATGAAAGCCACTTTCAGGTTACGGCCTAAGGCGAGCTCACCATTTTGAGTTGCATAACCTTCACAAAGCACATCGCCTTTTTTAACTTTCTGGCCCTTGCGAACAATCGGCTTCAGGTTAACGCAAGTGCTTTGGTTGGTTTTGACAAATTTAGGGAGGGTATATTTTTTAATGTCTTCTTCAAAGCTGACTTTTCTGTCGCGCTCTGAACGTTCATATTCAATAACGATTTCGGTGGCATCAACAAATTTGACCACGCCATTACCTTCGGCATTGATAAGTACACGTGAATCTTTGGCGACTTTGCCTTCCAGGCCGGTCTGAACGATGGGTGCTTCCGGCACCATCAGAGGAACAGCCTGGCGCATCATGTTCGATCCCATTAATGCCCTGTTGGCATCGTCATGTTCAAGAAATGGGATGAGCGATGCAGCAATAGATGCGATCTGGTTGGGTGCAACATCCATCAGCCCGATCTTTGAAGGTTCCAAAATAGGATAATCAGCCTGGAATCGTGCTTTTACCTGTTCCGGTATTATTTTCCCGTTGGCATCATAAGGAGTGCTTGCCTGTGCAATGTTCTTGTCTTCTTCTTCTTCGGCTGTTAAATAATGAGCTTCTTCTTTGAGGTTGATCTTACCGTCTTCTACAAATTGATAAGGTGTTTCAATGAATCCGAGTTTATTGATTTTTGCAAATACGCAAAGCGAAGAAATAAGCCCGATATTAGGGCCTTCAGGTGTTTCAATCGTACATAAGCGCCCATAGTGGGTATAGTGTACGTCACGAACCTCAAAACCGGCTCTTTCGCGTGACAAACCTCCCGGTCCCAAAGCAGATATCCTTCTCTTATGGGTAAGCTCCGACAAGGGGTTGGTCTGATCCATAAATTGTGAAAGCTGATTTGTTCCGAAGAAAGTATTGATAACCGACGAAAGAGTTTTGGCATTGATAAGATCAGCAGGTGTAAATACCTCATTATCACGCACATTCATCCTTTCGCGGATGGTACGTGCCATACGTGCCAAACCAACGCCGAATTGTCCGTACAACTGTTCACCAACGGTTCTTACCCTACGGTTGCTCAAATGGTCAATATCATCAACATCCGTTTTTAAATTCTGAAGTTCTACCAGATACTTGATGATGGATATAATATCTTCTTTAGTAAGCACCTTTGTGGTAACACTATCATCAAAGTTCAGTTTTTTATTGATCCTGTACCTACCCACATCACCCAAATCATATCTTTTATCAGAGAAAAATAACTTATCAATGATTCCTCTGGCAGTATCTTCGTCGGGGGGTTCGGCATTTCTAAGCAGGCGATAGATAAATTCTACCGCTTCTTTTTCTGAATTTGCCGTATCTTTCTGCAGTGTGTTGAAAATAATAGAGTAGTCGGTACTGCTATTAATTTCACTGTGAATAAGTATCGTTTTCACACCGGCATCAATGATGGTATCAATATGCTCATTTTCAATCGCTGTCTCACGATCAATAAGAACTTCGGTACGTTCAATAGAAACGACTTCTCCGGTATCCTCATCCACAAAATCTTCGATCCACGAACGGACAACACGTGCGGCAAGCTTTCTGCCGACAAGTTTTTTCAAAGCAGATTTGCTGACTTTTATTTCATCTGCAAGTTGAAAAATTTCGAGTATCGCTTTGTCTGATTCGTAACCAATAGCTCTCAGAAGAGTTGTTACGGGTAATTTCTTTTTACGGTCAATATACGCATACATGACGTTATTGATGTCCGTAGCAAACTCCATCCATGAACCTTTGAAAGGTATGATACGCGCGGAATATAAGGGTTGTCCATTGGCATGCCTTGTTTTCCCGAAGAAAACTCCGGGCGAACGGTGCAACTGCGAAACGACAACTCTTTCGGCGCCATTAATGACAAAAGTACCTTTGGGAGTCATATAAGGTATCATTCCAAGGTACACATCCTGAATGATGGTCTCGAAGTCCTCATGTTCCGGGTCGGTACAATAAAGTTTGAGTTTTGCTTTGAGCGGTACACTGAAGGTGAGGCCGCGTTCCAGACATTCCTCGAGCCCGTATCTTGGCGGGTCGATAAAATAGTCTAAAAATTCTAAAACAAAATTATTGCGGGCATCCGAAATGGGGAAGTTTTCTGCGAAAACCTTATATAATCCCTCATTTTGCCTGTTCTCAGGCGTTGTCTCTAATTGGAAAAAATCCTGAAATGCCTTGACCTGGATGTCAAGGAAGTCAGGATATTCTGCCTGGACTTTTGTGGATGCGAAATTGATTCTTTCAATTTTATTTGAAGCCAAAGTCTTAAGGTTTTAAGTGAAGAAAAAAAATTATTAATGAACGATAATAAAAACAATGTTCAGACACCCTGCCTTGAGGGTGCCTGAACTATTTTATCGGATATTTTTCTTTACTTAATTTCAACCTCAGCTCCGGCCTCCTCTAATTGTGATTTTAAAGCATTTGCTTCATCTTTGCTAATGCCTTCTTTTATCATTTTAGGTGCTGCATCCACTAATTCTTTAGCTTCTTTTAATCCTAAGCTGGTTAATTCTTTTACCAGTTTTACAACGCCTAATTTTGCCTGACCTGCTGATTTCAGGATCACATCAAAACGTGATTTTTCTTCAGCTTCTTCGCCTGCTGCTGCGGCTGCTGCGGGAGCGGCAACAACTGCTGCTGCTGCTGCGGGTTCGATCCCGTATTCTTCTTTCAATATTTTTGCTAATTCGTTAACTTCTTTAACTGTTAAATTAACTAATTGTTCTGCAAAAGCCTTTAAATCTGCCATTTTATTTAAGTTTT
>CAZMPB010000090.1:0-12747 GCA_964567775.1 uncultured Bacteroidales bacterium | reverse complement strand
AAAAATAAAAATATGAAAGCAAAAAATGTAATAATCACCACATTGGTTCTGGCAGTGTTTCTGCTGGTTTCAAATGTGTCTTTTTCCCAGAATGTGAAAAAGAACGAAAAGGAAATTAAGATCACCACCTCGGCTGTTTGCGGGATGTGCAAAACCCGGATCGAAGAGGGCCTGGCTTTTGAAAAAGGTATTAAAGATGCTGTGCTGGATCTGGATACAAAAGTGCTGACCGTGGTTTACAATACCAAAAAAACGAATGAAGAGCAGATCTTAACATTAATAAACAATATGGGGTACGACGCTAATGATACCAGGGCAAACCCTGAAGCGTATAATAAGTTGCCTGCCTGTTGCAAAAAACATGATGGGCATAAATGCACACATTAATAATTGAATTAAGGTGTAGGGGCTGACCCGAAAACGAGCCAGCCCCTGCGATTGTTAGATTTTTATACTTGTTTTTTCTTTTTCTTAGTGATCCCGAAAGTGATCAATATGCCTCCGATTATTGAAAGAAAGACTCCGGAAAACAAGAATAATAGAAATGATGCAGTCTTGTCTATCCATTCTTTGTAAGCAATTGCGAAAATAATTACTACTATGCCGGTTAATAAAAATATTTCACCGGATATGGTTTTTCTTAGTCCGAATTTTTTTATTAAAAAATAAGCAATAAAACCAATTATTATTAAAGTAAGGATAAAAGCAAGTATCGTCAATAACTTAGTCATTTTTTGAGTTTTTTAGATTTTTGATCCTGTCCGCTTAATACACGCTGATCAGACTTTTCCTATATGATGTTTGTTACCGCAACGTGTGCAATATACTGTATTGCCAGTAAAGTCAGCAGGTACTTTGATTTTCATTCCGCAGTTGCAGTTGATAAACGAATAGTTATTCACTTTCATCATGATGTCGTGAGATGTTCGTGTAGTTGTCCGTGCATCGGTAAAAGCAGCCATTCCTGAACTTACTCTTAAGTCAACGCTTGCCTCCTTTTCAAGTTCTCCACCGGGAATAATGGTTGTTTCTTTGCCTTTTACCGTGTTAAAAGCTTTCTGATAATTGACCAATCCTGCTCCTCCTGAAATGGCCCGTAAGATCCGGATCCGCTCTGAAATAGGAGGGTGGGTGCTTGTTAAATCGGACATTTTCATCCCTTTTTGTTTGAGGGGATTGCAGATATACATGGGAGCAGTAACTTTGTTTGCCATAGGCATTTCTGCGGTATTAGCAGATATTTTTTCAAGCGCTGATGCCAGGCCTTCCGGGTATCGTGTGAGCTTTACCGCTGAAGCGTCGGCCAGATACTCTCTTTTTCGGGATATGGCAAAATATAAAAGCTGGGCCATTATCGGTGCAAGTATGGCTAAAACGAGAGCAACGATCATAATGATAATTTGTCCGCCTCCATTGCCACCGCTGCTGCTGCGGCTGCGTCCCCCGGTCAGGAATAAACTCCGCAGGAAAATCTGCGAAATAATCACGATAGCCCCCAGCATGACTCCTGCCAGTGTCATAAAACGAATATCCCGGTTAACAACATGAGACATCTCATGGGCGATAACGCCCTGCAGTTCATCACGGTTCAAACGGGCAAGTAAGCCCGCTGTAACAGCTACAACAGCGTTGTCAGGATTCATACCTGCTGCAAAAGCGTTGGGAGCATCGGTATTAATGATATATATTTTGGGCATTTTTTTCATGCCGGCGGCAATGGTCATTTCTTCCACAACATTAAAGAGCTGGGGGTGCACATCAGGTGTTACTTCTTTGGCGTTGCTGGCCGAAAGCATGATTTGAGTTCCGGATTTCAAGGCAATAAGCGACATAACAAGCATAACAATTGCTGCAATGGCCATCCCTATAAAGGCCCCGCCCCCTTCAGGGTCATAAACATACCCTATTGTAAAGCCCAATCCTACAAGGATGATGGTCATCAGCACAAACAGTACCATCGACTTTCGCTGATTGGCTTTAATTAATTCCCACATAGGATGCCGGTTTTATTTGGGTTACTGTTGAAAACTGACCTTGGGCACTTCTTTTTCTGCCTGATCCTGAATTTCAAAAAATACTTCGTCTTTAAAGTTGAACATCCCTGCTATGATGTTGGTTGGGAATGTCTGCTTTTTATTGTTGTAAAATAAGACCTGGTCATTGTAGGACTGACGGGCGAAAGAGATTTTGTTTTCTGTGGAAGTCAGTTCTTCCTGTAATGCCAGGAAATTCTGGTTGGCTTTCAGGTCGGGATAAGCTTCTACAGCTATCTGCAGGCGCCCCAGCATATTGCTCAGTTCACCTTCTGCCTTTACCCTGTCTTCTATATTGGTGGCATTCATGGCCTGGCTGCGCATTTTGGTGATGCTTTCCAGTGTCCCGCGTTCGTGAACCATGTAACCTTTAACTGTTTCGATAAGGTTGGGGATTAAGTCGTGTCGGCGTTTCAACTGAACATCAATCTGTGCCCATGCATTTTTAACCGTGTTCCTTAATCTGATCAAAGAATTGTACATTCCGATAACCATAAAGGCAAGAACGCCAATAATTCCTAAAATAATCCATAAAGCAGTCATAATTTTTTACCTCCTGTAATTTTTAATTAATATTAGATTTAAGTTTATACGCCAACATGTCATTTAATAGCTCTAAAATTTTGTTGTATTTTTCTCCACTCCCAATTTCGAGAACCTCATTTAACTCTCCTGAATCGAACCAGAATCCATGATTTTTTCTGCATTTATCTAGTAATACGCGATTGTTTTTTCCTACCAGCACCTTATTCATTTTCTTTGAACACGCCGGGCAGCGGCGTTTTTTTTCCGGGTTTTTCAGATCGGCGCTAAAAGATGCCATAAGATCATCTTTCTCTTGCGCAGCGCCAAGCAAAAGCTCCAGTTCGCCTTCATCGAGCCAGATACCGCCGCAATCCTGACAATAATCTATTTCAATCTGCTGAAGTTCCAGCACCAGCATCGGTTTTTTACAAACAGGACAAATCATAATTTTATGTATTCAAAAATTGATAAATCTATCAAAAATACTAATTATTTGTTTATGCCTTTGATTTTCATTGATAATAAAATACTATGAAAATGCACTAGCAAATCTGATGTCATTTTTGTTTTTCTGACAATTAGTCAATAAATACAGACAAATGTTACAAAATTTGAATTTTTGACAGTTGATTAATATGAAAAAATTACGTTATACCGATACGCAATATGTAATAGTCCGAAAGGCTGGACTAAACATATTGTCTATCGGCATTAACCATTCTAAAATTTAAATTAGCCTCTGGACTAATTTAAATTAAGAATTGGTATTAGCTATAGATAGTGTCTGTCGATAAAGTCAGAGCTTGAACAGGAATGTTCGAATTCGAAGCCTGTCCGTCTGTCCGCCAACTGCCGAATCAAGCGGGGATGAAGTCGAACATTATGGACAAACTCAAATTAAGCTTTATGAGTTACTACTTGAGGATAAGGTATTTTTATTCCTTCTTTATCGAACGCCACCTTAATCCTTTTGCGTAGTTCTCCGGTAACAGCCCATTGTTTGAGAGGCTGTGTCTTCCCTTGAATTTTAATTATTACGGCGAAATCGGCAAAAGCATTTACACGCAGGAACTGCGGAGGTTCAATGATGAATTCCTGCCATTCCGGATCTTTTGAAATCTCTAACCCTACCTTGTTCACTACTTCTATAACATGTTCCATAACTGATTCGTAAGCCACGCCAATATCCAGGTTGACACAGGCAAAATCTTTTGACAGGTTGGACACAATTTTTATTTCGCCATGCGGAACATGATGCACCGTGCCGTCCATATCTCGCAGGGTGGTAAGGCGTAAACTGATATCTTCCACTACACCTGAGGTTTTATCAAAACTCACCACATCGCCGATACGGTATTGATTTTCGAATATGATAAAAAATCCAGCCAGTAAATCGCGGATAAGGTACTGCCCGCCAAAACCTACAGCGATGCCCACAATACCGGCACCGGCAAGCAAGGGGCCTACAGGAATGCCTGCTTCCTGCAATATCATCAGCCCGCCCAGCAGAACAAATAAAATCCGGTTTACCCAGTTGAAGATTCTGATCAGGGTGAATTCCCTTTTCTGCTGTGCCTCCGCAGAACTTTCTTTATCACCAATAACACTCAGGTGGATAATTCGCTTTATGGTCCTTCTGACAATCTTGTATAAGACAAACATGGCAATAGTGATAAAAACAATTTTAACCCCATGATTTAATAACCAGGGTATTAATTTTTCAGCCCATTCATATACTTTTTCTTTCATAATTTTGTTATTGTTTTCCGCAAAAGTAGTTGTAATTTGGCAATGTCATTTTATGAGTTCACAAAAACAATCTCTATTATTTATAAAATTAATTGTATGTTTGAAGAAAAAATGTTTTCAGAAAAAGACAGGCAACAGATACAAAACAAGGGTATTACTCTTGAGCAGATCGAGAGTCAACTCGAGAACTTCAGAAAAGGTTTTCCTTTTGTAGATCTCGTTAAACCTTCAACTCCCGAATCGGGACTAAAAACGTTTGACAAAGAATACGCTGAAAAATTTGCATTGTATTTCAAAGAGAACATGTTGTTCAGCAGCATCGTGAAGTTTGTTCCTGCATCTGGCGCTGCCTCGCGCATGTTCAGCCATTTGCATACCTGGCTCGGGAAACACAAAAATACCGAAAGCCAACCTCTTTCAGATACTGCCTATGATTTCAATTCCGTTGAGTATTTTATTCAAAACATCAGGAATTTTGCCTTTTTCAATGACCTGAAAGAAGTGATGGCAGCTAGCGGACTGAATATTGATGACTGTATAAAAAAACACCGGTATGCGCCGGTCATTGATTTTCTGCTGCATGAAAAAGGGCTGAACTATTCCAATCTCCCCAAAGCCCTTATCAAATTTCATAATTACAGCGACAGGAACCGTACCGCCCTCGATGAACATCTGGCTGAAGCGGCTGAATTATGCCGCGACATGGATGCCGCAGATATCCATTTCACCATTTCGCCTGAACATATTGAAAATTTTGAATCTCAACTGAAGAGTTCGCTGCCTTATTTTGAAAGACGTTTTCAAATTAAATACCGTATCAGTCATTCCGAACAAAAACCTTCCACGGATATTATTGCAGTCGATGAGGACAATCAACCCTTCCGCAATGCCGATGGCAGCCTGTTGTTCCGCCCGGGCGGGCATGGGGCATTGATACACAACCTGAATGATTTGAACGCAGATGTTGTGTTCGTGAAAAATATTGATAACGTGGCTCCCGGCAATCTTAGCAAAGAAACGGTGTTTTATAAAAAAGTTCTTGCCGGTTATCTGTTCTTTATCAGGTATCATGTGTACGAGTTTTTACGGGTACTCGATAATGAAAATATTCCAGAGGATGCCCTCGCAAAAATCATTGATTTTACTCAAAAGGAATTATCGCATGACCTCCCTGAAAATTTCCATTCAATGAATATTTCAGAAAAGGCCACTTATCTGAGAAACCTTCTTAACCGACCGATACGGGTTTGTGGCATGGTAGAAAACCAGGGAGAGCCGGGCGGAGGGCCTTTTTTTGTAAAAGACCCGCAAGGCAATATCAGCCAGCAGATTGTGGAAAGTTCGCAGATGGATCATAAGAACGAGCTACAGCAAAGCATCATGAAAAGCTCCACCCATTTTAACCCGGTAGACCTGGTGTGTAGTTTTATTGATTACAAAGGAAATAAATTTGATCTGCTGAAATTTGTCGATCCTTCCACCGGTTTTATATCCCATAAAACCAAAGACGGCAGGCCTCTGAAAGCCCAGGAACTACCAGGATTGTGGAACGGAGCTATGGCTTTCTGGAACACTATTTTTGTGGAAGTGCCCATCAGCACTTTTAACCCGGTGAAAACAGTGAATGACCTGCTGAGGAAGGAGCATCTGGGGTAAGAGGTTTTAAATTTTGGTATATAACATTAATGTGGACAGCATGACCAAACTATTCTCCGAAAAAAAATTCCTGTTGGTGATCCACTTTGCAGACCAGTGAACCCGCTATGTTCTCTGAGACTTTGTTACATCCTGCCTTTTTTTCTTTTAATTCAATAATTCTGTTTTTATCAATATAATGAGTTGCATATCTGTCCTCAATAGTCTTATCTCCTGATTTACTAAATCTTAACTTGCGTTTAATCCCTTTCCCAAATTGGTTATATTCTGTCCATGAGCTTTTTAACGACAATTCGGTTGCGTTTTTTCTTATCAACTTATTAATCAAAGTTAGTTTGCTTAAATTGGTATTGCACACTTTCTCTAAATAATCCACACGTCCAAATCGCCAGTTTTCATAGTCTTTTTTCGACAGGATGTTGATTTGCAAAAGTATATCAACAGAACAAACATATCCTTTTTCATAACGATTTAAATGCACCAGTCTTTTTATTTCTTTTTGTAAATCTGGGTTATTCATTGAATTTTTCCTTGTTTAGATCAATCTGCTTTTTAACCCATTGAATAAAACGCATTTTTTTGAAATCAAACCATTGTTGACGATACTTACCAGATTTATCAATGTGCCATTTAAAGTTTTGAAAAGGCTTCGATCTGTTTAACGCATTTACTAATTTATTCTGTAAATCTTTATCATCGATACTCTCAGCAAAATCTTCCATTATTTGAAAGGATTCATGTGATTCAAATCCTATGAATTCGAAATAATCAGGCCAGTTATTTTCAATCTCCTCGGCTTCTTCCTCCCATGGTTCTTCATCAGCCCCCATCCAACTATTAAAATTGAGTAATGTTTTTATCTCACCCGTCTTGAGATTATAAAAACATCTCATTCCACAATCCAGGTTATCAGCAATTTCTTCTATTTGTTTTTCAGTAAGTTTCATGTTTGCTCAATTTTTTTTCAGCTTCTTTTTTCGAAACTGTTTCTCTTGTTCTGATTGCTGCAATCCTTCATTTACCTTTTCAATGAATATTAACTTGTCTTATAATTCATCTATCGTGAAAGTAGGTGGCAGCTTATCAATGGTCTGTTTTAATGCTTGTTTTGTCAACATTTAATTTTTATTTACAACTTCTTTACAACAAAAATAATAAATTTTGAGGAAATGTCAAAATGCTATGATGTGCAATATTTTGGCAGCTGCCTGTGTTTAGAAGGGGCTGTCTTAAAAGACCTTTGTATAACTCTGTGTTTCCTCAGTATTTCTCTGTGTAATTTTTATTTCACTATTACACAGAGGTTCACAGAGATGTCACAGAGTCCGCCAAGGCGGACACAGAGAAATACATCAATGAAAATTGGCATTGAGCCAGCCTCTTGTATCCGTTTCATCAAATGTACAAATGTTTATATCATAAAATAACTATCCTGAAATTTTTACGCGGCGTATCTTTATCCCGCAAGGGAACCTTGCTGTCGCTGGGCAAATTTCCCGCCTCTGATACCAATTGTACTTATTTTTTAGTCCAATCTAAAAAAATAAGTTACAATGGTCATTCCGATGCTACTAATAAATGGTATAATGAAGCGGAGCTGAAATTAGACTATATTATTAGTGCTATCGGTATGACTTCTCCGCCGCAGCCGACTTCCGACTTCCAGCTTCCAGCTTCTGACTTCCAACTTCCAACTTCCAACTTCCAACTTCCGACCTTTTAAAAAACTTCCTGAAAATTCTCACAATTTTACTATTTTTGAAACAAATAATCTTTATTTTATGGAACACACAAATATTGATAAGAAAATTATAATAAAGGCCCAGCAGTGGCTTACCAACGATTACGATGAAGAAACCCGCCATCAGGTTCAACAGATGATAGATGAAAACACTGAAGAATTAGTCGAATCTTTTTATAAAAATCTGGAATTCGGCACCGGCGGATTGCGCGGCATCATGGGCGCCGGGACCAATCGTATGAACAAATACACGGTGGGCATGGCAACCCAGGGGCTGGCTAATTATCTTAAAAAAATGTTTCCTGGTCAGGACAGGATCAAAGTGGCGGTGGCTTTCGATTCAAGGAATAACAGCAAATATTTTGCTCAGATCACGGCCGAAATACTTTCGGCTAACGATTGCCGGGTTTTCTTGTTCGAAGATCTCAGGCCGACACCGGAACTTTCCTTTACGGTCAGGCATCTGGGATGCCAGAGCGGCATTGTCATTACGGCATCGCATAATCCGAAAGAATACAATGGTTATAAGGTGTATTGGGATGATGGCGGCCAACTGGTAAACCCTCACGACAAAAACGTCATCGAAGAAGTAATGAAAGTTACATCGGTCAGCATGGTGAAATTTGTTGCAAAGCCTGAAAACATTACCATTATAGGCGGAAATGTGGATACCGTTTATCTTTCTGAGGTCAAAAAACTTTCTTTTATTCCGAAAACTATTCAAAAATTTAAAGATGTTCCCATTGTCTATACGCCTCTGCATGGAAGCGGAATCACTCTGGTTCCTAAAGCATTAAAACTATTCGGTTTTGAAAATATTCACGTTTTGGAAGCACAGGCTATTCCCGATGGAAATTTCCCCACCGTAAAATCTCCGAATCCGGAAGAACAGGCGGCCATGAGCATGGCTATCGAAAAAGCAAAAGAGATCAATGCCGAGCTTGTATTAGCCACAGATCCCGATGCCGACAGGGTAGGAGTGGCCATTAAAAATCAGCGCGGCGAATTCATGTTACTGAATGGCAATCAAACGGCTTCGCTGCTGATCTTTTACCTGCTGAACCAATGGAAAAACCTGGGTAAACTTAAAGGAAATGAGTTCATAGTCAAAACTATTGTCACCAGCGAGCTTCTTGCGGATTTAGCCGGAAAATTCAACGTGGAATATTTTGATGTGTTGACTGGTTTTAAATACATCGCTGAAAAAATACGGAAAAACCAGGGTCACAAAACTTTTATCGGCGGAGGAGAAGAAAGCTACGGGTATCTTGTCAGTGATTTTGTCCGCGATAAAGATGCCGTCATCTCGTGCAGCATGATAGTTGAAACACTGGTTTATGCCGGAGCACAGGGAAAAACATTGTATTCTTTGCTGATGGAAATTTACAAGGAGTTCGGATTTTATTATGAAAGCCTTCTTTCTGTGACCAAAAAAGGTAAATCCGGCGCGGAAGAAATCAAACAGATGATGGAGAAGTTCAGGGAAAACCCGCCAAAAACAATTAATAATTCAGAAATCATACTGATAAAAGATTATTTATTGCAGCAGCAATATGGGATTTCAACCAATGAAATAATTCCTATTGACCTTCCCAAATCAGATGTGTTGCAGTTTTTCACAAAAGATGGCAGCAAAATTACGGTACGGCCCTCAGGTACTGAACCTAAAATAAAATTCTATTTTGGCATTAAAACGGAATTGGCCGATAGTTCGCTTTATGAGGAGGCTGAACAAAAATGCAGGCAAAAGATTGATGATATCAAAGCTGATCTGGGGCTTTAATAAAAAAAGGCTGCCCTTTTCAGACAGCCTTTCTTTAGAATAAGATAGAATAACTTATACAACTACTTCCTGATAATTACCTTCTTTGTGGACATTCCTTTGACAGTTTGAACCTGTACAAAATAAATTCCTGAAATAAAATCCGAAGTATTGATCGTTAGTTTCTTGCTGTTAGGAACCTCGCTGGAAACAACCTGGCCGATGGCGTTTATAACCTTCATCGAAATGATATTGCTTTCCGAAACTACGTTCAACGCGTCGCAGGCCGGGTTGGGATAAATGCTGAAATTGAGGTCTGTTTCAGTTTCATTGATTCCCGTGGTAGGATTGTACAAAATCAGGTCTGCAATAGGAACGAGGCCTGTAATAGAATACCATCCCCATGTAGTACCGACTCTAAGATAGGCTGCTCCGGCTACTGCTGCATTGCCAACGAAATTATCATCTGAACCGACAAATATGGTGTCATTTGCAGCAATATTCACTGTCATGGCAACTGTAGCACAGACAGCAGTACCTGCTGCAACGCTGTAAGGTGTTGTCAGGCCAAGGGTGATATATGCAGGTAATGAGTCGGCAGGAGTTATCGCGTGAGGGGCAGATTGGCCGACAAGTGTATGGACATTTGACCCGGTCACTGTATATAATTTGGCTGTAATGCTTGTATTGCCTACGTTTTTGTATATGATTACCGAGATACTGTCAATCTGATCTGCATTTTTAAAAACGTAATTTGCGCCGTATTCCATTCCTGTAATTGCGGGAGCTGAAGTTCCAAAACTATAAGGGGTTAAATAACTATCAAAATCCTGTGTCCTCGAAAAGTAATTCGGGAATGCCAGAAAAGAGACGGAATCACCGACATTATCCGCCGGGTTTACATCCGTTTGTGTTTGCGAAACTGATAAACTCGCATCGTAAAATGTGGGTGTTCCGGGGGCAGATATTGTTGCGGATGCCCATAAGGTATCTCTGGCATTGGATGCCAGCGAAGCTACTGGTGTACTGTTGGCGGTTACTGCCCCATTATTTATGTTCACGGCCAGTGTAACGTTTGTCTGAGCAGCGGAGCCGTTATTTGCCACACCTTCGCCATAGTATATAGTTCCCATCTGGCTGTACGGAACGACTTCGTAATAGCCGGTACCCGTACCATCTACATCCAAAAATGTTTGCGTAGCTGTAATATCATTTGGAACAAGATCGCTGACTACCACATCATCAATCATCCAGGCGTACCCACATCCGGCATTAGCTCCCATGCTTGATGGGCTGTAAAATGTAAAACGGAGCCATACGGTGGCCTGGTTGCCGGCAACAGAACTTATGTTTACATTCACCGTAGTTGGGTTTGCCGTGATTGTATTATTAGCAAAACTTTGGTTCACAGGAAACTTGGTCCATGTAGTACCATTATTACTTACATATACAAATGTACTGTCATAATATCTCTGGTACATTTCCTGAAATGAGAGCTTAACATTAGGATGGCCAGCACAACTGAATGATGTAGCTGTCGTGAGATTTGCAATTTGGTTCCCGGAACAAATGAGGTCCGAATCAAATAAGGCAAAACCGTTGGCAGCAGTAGTTGATGCAATCCCATCAATTGCGTAAGAGCCTGAAGGTACTCCTGTGCCGACAACCCAGTCACCGGTAGTTCCGGTATTATGAGTTTTTGTCCAGTTTGCAGATACTGAGAAATCGTTCTGCCAGATAATAGCTTTTGCCTGGTTCAACATTGGCTTGGCGGCTTTGGGTTTGATCTGAGATTTGTTTTTTGTCAGATCCATAGTCGTGTTTTGTGCAAAAACAGAGGCACAAAACATAAGCATAATTGATAATAGTGTAAATTTTTTCATAAGATTTTTTTTTGTAAAAATAAATAAAAACAGCTAATTGGCAAATTTTTTATAAAAAAAAACATAAACAAAAGAAAATCTGAATGTTTTAGTGAAAAAAACAAATGTTCCCGATGTCAATCTCCCTACAATGCCTGATTAATCATTGTTTCGGGAGTTTTAGGAGTTTTATTCATAAGGATAATAAAACAAAGTACAAAAAC
Source organism: uncultured Bacteroidales bacterium (assembly GCA_964567775.1). Lineage (GTDB taxonomy): Bacteria > Bacteroidota > Bacteroidia > Bacteroidales > CAIWKO01 > CAIWKO01. Next base: position 1,195 of record CAZMPB010000090.1, on the reverse strand, counting down.
ACTTGCAAGGGCACCGAAAAAACACCATACCGAGAGTACATTTCCTGAGTAAAACAATACCGAAAACACGTAAGAACTCAGGTTCACCAGCCCGAGTATCCACATCTTTTTTAAACTGGATAAGAACATGGAAACAACCGTTGGAATAAGGTAGAGTATGCCGTAAACCCAGGCATAAGGCGGCTCTTCAAAAATGATATATTTGATGTGCAGGTTGGCTGCCGAAGCATCTATACGGAAAAACATCAGTATATAAAGGCATATTAAGGACAATACAAAACCAAGTACAAGAAAGCTCAGCAGGATTTTTCGCCTTACAGCTTTTTTCTCCAGCAGGGCCATGGAAAAAGGCACATAAACAGGCCAGATCAGCCAGACAAATATCAAAAATCCTGTGATCAGCGGTTGCTTCCATGCCAGATAATCCGGGTTGGCCAGTACCAGCCATAAAAAGCCCTCGAGAATTTGCTGAATAGCAAAAAATAAAGGAATAATTGCAAACATCTTCTGCGGAAATGTGGTTGATTTTCTCACTGATATAACACCGATAGTGCCTATTAAAGCGCTTGCACAAAAACTTGCTTCTGCTGAAAAACACATAGAATGATTATTTAATTTCTGTAAAAAAGAAAAAATAATAAAAAATAAACGGCAGTTATAACTTTTCGTACGTCATCGTACCGGTCGTGGTCATCGATCCGCTTCCGGTTGAATATACGCCATCTGTAAGTATGATCAGTTCTTTACTTGACAGGCGGTCGATCAACCATACTGCCGGATAGCTGATTGCATTTGTTCCCTGCATATCAATTTGCTGTGTGGGATTGCCATCAATACTATAAGTGTACAAGTTGGTTACAAAGCAAACAGATTCCTTGTTCTTTAACTCAAGTTCTTTACTTCTGCTCCCAAAGTACCAGATCCCTTCATCAATATATTGGTCATTACCATCGAAACGGGTCTTTTTAAAGGAGTTGTCTTTGTTGAAAGTAACCTGAATGGAATAATTACGGGTTACGGCCGGATTACCCGTACTTTCTTTTGTACAAGTGGTACCGTTATAGGTATTAACTTCGGTATCTCCGTTACTTTTTACGATGGTTTCCATTCCTTCTTTCAGTACCCACTCACCGCAAAGGCGTGCTTTTCTGGATCTTAAAGAAAGGGCCGGATCATTTTCGCCCTTTTTACAAGA
>CAZMPB010000089.1:0-12760 GCA_964567775.1 uncultured Bacteroidales bacterium | reverse complement strand
CTCTTTCCATAATAATTGTTTTACATTAATTGCTGCAAAATTATAAAAATATTACAGCTTTCAAAAAAAACAGATCATGTCTTCAATAAAATCCGGATTCATTCAAAAACGGCCCTTAGAATAATACTCTTTTGTTATCAATCTGGAAATCACAATGCAAATTTCTATTTTTTAGCGGATTCATAAAAATAACTTATTTTTGATTTTCAAATCAGAATAATCAATGAAAGCTTTTACAAAAATATCCATCACCGGCGATCTCGGCAGCGGCAAAAGCCATGTCAGCCGCTTACTTTCAGCAGCACTTGGTTTCCGTATCGTATCTACCGGATTTATCCAGCGCGGGATCGCTGAAAAATACAATATGACAACCCTCGAGCTGAACGAGTACACCAAAACACACCCGGAAATTGATGATGAGATAGATGGTACGATTTCAAAACTTCAGGAGGCGGAGGAATCGCTGATATTCGATTCGCGCCTTGCCTGGCACTTTGCGCCGAAATCTTTCAAGGTATATCTCACTGTAGATATTGACGAAGCAGCAAAAAGAATATTCAACGACAAGCGCACCAGCGAGAATTATCAAAACATGGAAGAAGCAAAAAATCAAATTCTTGCACGGCGCATAAGCGAGCTGGAAAGATTCAGATCATATTATCAGATCGATTACTCCGACCTGAGTAATTACGACCTGATCGTTGATACAACCCACATAGCGCCTGAAGAAGTTTGTGAAAAAGTCATTAACGCCTTCAAGCTATGGGAGAACAAATAAATAGTTGTTAAAACTCTGTGGTTCTCTGTGAAAATACTCTGTGGCTCTCTGTGTAAGAAAAAAGAAGCAAAGAAATTACACAGAGTTGCACAGAGAAAGCACAGAGACACACAGAGAAATTTAAAATTGGAATTAATAACCATTGAATATTTAATTAAATGAAAATAGCAATCATTGGATTTGGAGCTGCATCAATAGGTTTTATTGAAAAGATCGTAAACAGCCATCATGAGTTTCATATCTTTGAGAAATCGAAAGACATTTATTCTTCCAGTATTTCAGGCATCCGGGCCGACGGGAAACTATTCGTTTCGAGCGAAATGGGCGGAGATATCGCTATCGACATGAATATTCAGCGGCAATTAGTTGAATTTTATTTAAATAAAACAAAAAACAAAGAATACGAAACCGGCAAATCTTTTCATAATCCCAAATATTATGAAGAGTTTTACCGCCATGGGTTTATGCCCATCGCTGCAGAATTTTTCCATATCGGCACCGACCAGTTGAAAGATGTACTATATAATATTTACGAACATTTTAAGACTTTTAAAAATGTAAACTTTCATTTTAATTCCCCGGTCAGTGATGTTCAGGTAGCAGGTAACAAAGTGGTTTTAAATGAAACAGATGAATTTGATGCTGCTATCGTTTCTGTCGGCAGAAGCGGGCACAAACTGATAAAGACCGTCATTAACCATTACCCCGAATTGGTTCTGGAAAACACCAAACTCGACCTGGGTATCCGTTTTGAACTGCCCGACCATATTGTGAACGAGCTGAATAAAGAAATGTACGAATTCAAGCTGAAGTACCGCAGCAAAACCGGTTATGTGGTACGCACCTTCTGCAACAACCCTTCAGGCTATGTAGTTGGAGAAAAATATGAAGATTTTATCACAGTGAACGGACATGCCAAGATGAATCAGAAAAGCACGAATACCAACTTCGCTATTCTTACAACAGTAGAACTTACCGAACCTTTTAACGACCCGATCGGTTATGGCTCCAACATTGCCAAACTCACCAATCTGCTTTCCGGAAAAAACAAGGTGATCCTTCAGAAATACAAAGACCTGAAAAACTCCAAACGCACCAAAAAACTATACAGGGTATTGCCTACCCTGCCGGCCGAAAGCTATATTTTAGGTGATGTCAACCTAGCTTACCCCCGCAGGATCATTGAAAGCATCATCGATTTTATCGAACAACTCGACAAAGTGGTGCCGGGTGTTGCCAACGACGACAACCTTGTATATGCCCCGGAAATAAAATTTTATTCCAACAAGCTGAACAACGAACATTTCAAAAATTTAAAATTTATCGGTGATTGCTCAGGCTACACGCGATCGATCATATACGCTACGGCACACGGGTATTTGATGGGGGATGAGTTTATATAATTTTATCTGAGCAAGTGATAGTTTCACTCTAAGTGAAGCTATCACTAAAGGCGATTTCCGGAAGATTTTATGTTTGAAATGACATAGGATGCGTTTGAAATTTGGAGAACGCAATTTGCGACCTCCAATTTTGATGCGGGATGAATTACAATTTCAATGCTTCCGCTATCAGCTCCGCAATATCAAGGGTTTTAATATCTTCTTCCTTATTTTTATATTTCAGCCCATCGGTGAGCATCACCATGCAGAACGGGCATGAGGTGGCAATGATATCTGCGCCGGTTTCCAAGGCTTCTTCGGTGCGTTCAATAAAAATTTCCTTATCACCTTTTTCGGCTTCCTTAAACATTTGCGCGCCACCGGCACCGCAACACAAAGCAAAACTTTTATGCCTTTTCATTTCTTTATAATGTGAAGGAATGGCATTGATAACTTCCCGCGGGGCATCATACTCGTCGTTGGCACGGCCAAGGTAACAAGGATCGTGGAAGGTGATAGTTTTCTCTGAAAAAATAGTATTGTCGATTTTTAAAATCCCACTATTTTTCAGTTGCTGCAAAAACTGCGTGTAATGCACAACCTCATAATTACCGCCCAGATCGGGATATTCGTTTTTAAATATATTGAAACAATGCGGACAGGTGGTCAGAATTTTTTTTATACCATATCTTTTAAAGGTATCGATGTTCGTCAGTGCCTGCATCTGAAAAAGCATCTCGTTCCCTGCCCTTCTGGCAGGATCGCCTGTACAACTTTCTTCCACACCCAGCACCGCGTAACTGATTTTAAAATGTGTCAGTATCTTTATAAAAGCTTGTGAAACTTTTTTATAACGGTCGTCGAAAGCCCCCGCACAGCCAACCCAATACAAATATTCAGGTTTTTCGCCTTTTGCGGCCAGATCGAACATAATGGGAACCTCTATCTTAGATTTATTTTCCATGAGTGTATTTTTTTCTTAATGTATTATCTTTTCCTAATTAGTCCGAAGTCCGAAGCTCGAAGTCCGAAGTCCGAAGCTCGAAGTCCGAAGCTCGAAGTCCGAAGCTCGAAGCTCGAAGTCCGAAGACCGCAGTCCGAAGACAGGAGTGTATCGTGTCATTTTATTTTTTCTTTAAAAGCCACCATCATATTCATTAGATTGAACGCATATTCGTAATGTTCATTAAATTCTTTGCTTGAAATATAATTTCTTTTGGAGGTCTTATGCAAACAAGTCACAACTTCTGCCAAAGAACGAATTGAATAACCCATAAATTTTTTAAATTCAGGATTTGATTGTCCTATTGAGCCCTCTGAAATGTTTAAAGCTACTGAATCAACGGCTCTGCAAATTTGGGAAGTAAGATTGAACATTTCTTTTTTTGGAAAGCTGTAAGATAACTTATCTATTCTCTCTCCGTATTCCATGGCATTTTGCCAGATAATTAATTTTTCAAATTTAAATTTCATCATATTTTATTATTGTATTATTTATGCACTTATTCTTTTCGCATCTTCCGGCTTCCGGCTTCCGTCTTCCGGCTTCCGTCATCCAACTTCCAACTTCCGTCTTCCGGCTTCCGGCTTCTGTCTCTATAATATTCTACATAAATCTACCTAACATCTGCTATTTGTAATATAATTCCTCCGCCCATTTCATCCGATCCTCCGGCGAGAACTGCCAGGGAGCGCCGTTGTTTTCGATATTGGCAAACATGGCCTTCAACTGGGCCGGGGCATTGCCTTCTTCCATCACCAGGTAACGGCGCATGCCTATGATCAGTTCCGGCTGGTTGATGTTCAGCGGACATTCTTTGGCACAGGCATTACAGGTAGTGCAGGCCCATAATTCCTCGGTACTGACAAAATCACTGATGAGGGCTTTTTTATCATCAAAAGTTTTTCCTTGTTTTATCATGCCCGGGCCTTTCTCTTTCATACGTGCCCGATAATCCATCATGACCTTGCGTGGTGAGAGTTTTTTTCCCGTGATGTTTGCCGGGCATACCGAAGTACAGCGTCCGCACTGGGTGCACGTTAATGAATCAAGGTAGTTTTTCCATGTGCCGTCTTCCACATCCTTCACTCCGAAACGTTCCACAGGCTGCTCCTGCCCTGCCGGCGGTTCTGCATAAGCCATCGAAGGATCGAGCATCATTTTCACCTCACGGGTAATGCTTTCCATATTGGTCATCTTTCCAAGCGGCTCGAGCCTGCTGAAAAAAACATTGAAAATCGACATAAAAATGTGAAAATGCTTGGAATAAGGCAAAATATTGGCAAACACAAATATCAGCAGAATATGCATCCACCAGAATAACTGGTAAAAATCGTAATCTTCCTCGCCGACACCTATCCATCCGGCCACTACAGAACTTACAGGAAAATACCCGTGCATTTCAGTGCTTAGCAATTTGCAGGATGTAATATAAAAGGTGTTCATCCCCAGCAAGGAAACCATTAATATTAATATTAATGTAAGCGCCAATGCTGCATCCCAGTGATTTTTCGGCTTCATCTCGATGCCTTCAAAACGTTTTACTTTAAGGAACAACCTTCGTACAAGGAATATCACTATTGAAATGATGATGAGCAGTGCAAAAACATCGCCCGATGCCGTAATGATCTTATAAAATACTCCTAAAAACGAAAACGCTTTTTCTGTTCCGAAAACACCGTCGATCACCATTTCGATGCTTCCGATAAGGATCACACAAAAACCCCAGAAGACCAGCGCATGAAAAAAGCCAATGACCGGGCGCCGGAATATTTTTGACTGAAAAAAAGCCACCTTAAGCGTGACCTTAAGCCGCCTTCCCCAGTTTTTCTCAGGAAAAGGTTTCGTAAACTTGAAGAACTTGTATATACGGCTTATCGTGTAAAAAAATACAACAAGCGTTATCACTAACGCTATAATGAACACTATTTGTTTTACCATTATTAAAAGTTTTACGAAAATTATTTGCTTACAAAAAACTCTTTGGAAAAATAGATCTTTCGAACGTTATACGCATCTTCTTTATCGCTGAGTTTGATCTCCTGCACCATGCCACGGATCGTATTTACGCCATTTTTGTAGGTTTTGGTCGTGTATACCGCAGAATAATTATTGCTTTTGATGGTGTCGCAGGCAGCGTTCGGAGGCAAATTGTATTTTTCGTCGAACGGGCCGACGATAAGCAGCATATATTGCTTGAAATAAGAAGCCTCGAGGCTAATATTCAGCTTGTATTCTTCGCCTTTTCGAATCGTATCCTTCACAGCTTTTGTACTCAAATAGCTGCTTTTCATCTTATCGGGCAAGCCGTTTTCATCATATTCTATCCATTGATTCATATAGCTTTTGCCGTCAACAAACACATATTCTCTTTTGCCTGTTAGCACACTGTTTTTGTCGAAAACATAAAACCACCCTGTTTTTTCCCCGTCAATATATTGGCCGACATTGTTCAACTGCCCGTTTTTATGAAACACCAGCCCTGACCCGGTATTTTTCCCATCTTTAATAAATGTCATATTATCGGGATTCTGGTTATCGTGAAAATTCAGGTATAAACCTTCTGCCTGATCACCTGCATATTGTTTGATATACTCAATACCGCCATTCTCTTTATATTTTATGCGGATCTCTTTTGACTGTCCACCTGGATTTACAACGTACTCACCCTTATCATTAGGTTTCTGTGAGCATGAACCAAATATCAGCAACAACGATAATACAGCAAGAATTTTTTTCATGTTTTGGTTTTTGTGCTGTAAAATTAATATTTTTCGATTAGCTCATTATTTTTTGTTGCTTATTGCATATATTCGCTCCGTCAATATATGACTGTTTGGTCATTAAGCTAAGTAATCATAATGGAATCCATGTCGCTTAAGGTAAAGAAAAACAGCTATTCTGATTTATTTTATCAATAAATTTTTTCAAATGATAAAATTTATAATTTTGTAGTCAAATTTGAACATAAAACACAAAAAAACATACATTTATGGCAAAAAGAACTATCGTAGCGATGCCCGGAGACGGCATCGGACAAACCGTGTTGAAAGAAGCTATCAGGGTGCTCGACGCAGCAGGCTTTGATGCAAATTATGTGAACGGCGACATCGGCTGGGAATTTTGGTGTAAAGAAGGAAACCCGCTGCCCGACCGCACAATCAAACTACTGGAAGAACACAAGATCGGGCTCTTTGGCGCGATCACTTCCAAACCAAAAGACAAGGCCGCTTCCGAACTGGCTCCTGAGCTGCAAGACAAAGGCCAGGTATATTACAGCCCGATTGTGACGATGCGCCAGAAATTCGGCCTCGACATCTGTATGCGCCCTTGTCAGACACTAAAAGGGAATCCGCTGAATTTCGTACGCCGCAATGCAAGTGGTGGCGTGGATGAGCCTGTTGTTGACACCATGATCTTCCGTCAGAACACCGAAGGCCTTTACGGTGGTGTAGAGTGGACCAATCCCCCTGACAATGTGTATAACGCACTCATGTCACATCCGCGGTTCAAACCGAATTTTGAATGGTGCCCGCGCGAAGAACTCGCTGTGTCAACCCGTATTACAACAAAAAAATTCTGCACACGTATCATTAAAGCTGCTTTTGAATATGCAAAGAAACGGGGCTTCGACAAAGTGACTGTTTGCGAAAAACCAAATGTGATCCGCGAAACTTCAGGCATGATGCTGAAGATAGCTCAGCAAATGAGCAAAAACGAATATCCGGATATCAGGGTAGAAGATGTAAATATTGATGCCATGATGATGTGGTTGACCAAGAATCCGGAAAATTATCATGTGATTGTTTCTGAAAACATGTTCGGAGATATCGTGTCCGACGCCTTTGCAGGACTTATAGGCGGTTTGGGCTTTGCCACCTCGGCACAGTTCAATCCCGATTCAGGTGTGGCTGTTTTTGAACCGACCCACGGATCAGCGCCGAAATATGCAGACTTCGAGACTTCTATCGTAAACCCCATCGCAATGATACTTTCTTCGGTGATGATGCTTGAACACCTGAACGAAAATGAAATTGCAGACCGTATTCGCAAAGCTGCAGAAGCAGTCGTATCCGAAGGGAAAATTCGCGCTTACGATATGCTAAAAATGAGAGGCACCCAGGAAGTAATAAACCAGGGCGCTGCTTCGACCACTCAGATGGCCGACGCCATCATTGCGAAGTTATAATCATTTTTATTTTCATTAAACCAAAATGGCTGCTCTTCACAGAACAGCCATTTTGTTAAAAAAAACATTAATTTAAACTTAATATCATGATAAAACCTGAATTCATCGAAAAAGCAAAACAATTATGGCCGGAACTGGATTGGATACAAAACGCCGATCTCCGCGAAAAAACAAGCAACACCTGGGCGCTCGCGCTTCAAAAAAGCGTGCTCACCGTTGACGATTTGAACACGATCCCGTTTACCTTGCTCGCCGGACCCGATCTGAGAGTGACCTTTATGGGGCACAAACGTGCTGTGGTTCATATTGCAAAAGACTGCGGCGAACAAATGAACAAATTTTTCAAAGAAGATCTTCCTGTGAATATGGATGTTCTGATTGCCGGAGCTATCCTGGCAGATGTAGGTAAGCTGCTAGAATACGAAATGAAAGACGGAAAATCCGTACAGGGAAAATACGGGAAATACCTGCGTCATCCCTTCAGCGGAGTATCTTTGGCAGAACATTGCGGAGTTCCCGCTGAAGTTTGTCATATCATTGCCACACACGCCGGTGAAGGCGACATGGTGAAAAGAACCACCGAAGCATATGTAGTACATCACGCCGATTTCATGACTTTTGAGCCGTTTAGGGACAGGCTTAAGTAAAAGAGATTGAGAGATTGAGAGATTGAGAGATTGAGAGATCCGATAGCTATCGTATGCGAGATTGGGAGAATAAAAAATTAAGATAAAATTAAATTTTATGGAATCGAATAATTATAATGAATCTTTTGAAAATCTTGAGGCATGGAAAGTTGCAAGGGAATTAAGAAAAAAGATTTCAAAAACAGTTAAATCTTTTCCTGATATTGAAAAGTTCAGATTAACGGATCAAATTATCAGGTCTTCAAGGTCTGTGACAGCCAATATCGCTGAAGGCTATGGAAGATTTCATTATCTTGAAAATATCCATCATTGTTATATGTCCAGAGGTTCCGTGATGGAAACACTTGATCATCTCATCTGCGCCAATGATGAAGGTTATATTGACATAATCGTTTTAGAAGAATATAGAAATCACATCTATGGATTAATGAAAATATTAAATGGCTACATCGCCTATCTAAAAAAACAAAACAACAATAACAAATGACCTGTAATCTCCAATCTCCAATCTCCTAATCTCTAAAACTTCAATTTCAAAAACAATTAACCAAATTAAAAAACCTAACCTATGACAATAATAGAAAAAATTCTCGCAAAACATTCCAACCAGGCCACTGTAAAGCCTGACGACATCATCGATGTAACTATCGATACCCGCGCTGCACGCGATTTTGGCGGAGCCAACGTGGTGAAAAACCTTTTGGATAACGGCCTCAGCGTTGCCGATCCTGCAAAGACCATATTTACTTTCGACTGCAACCCCGGCGGTTCCGATCAGAAGTATGCGGCCAACCAGCACATATGCAGGCAATATGCCCGTGAAAACAATATCAGGGTTTATGATATTGACGCAGGCATTGGCACACATCAAGCCATCGACGGCGGTCTTGTCTGGCCCGGAAGCACCTTTGTATCCACCGACTCACATGCCAACATCATGGGCGCCATCGGTTGTTTCGGTCAGGGCATGGGCGATCAGGACATAGCCGCAGCGTGGGCCAAAGGCTACGTGTGGTTTAAAGTACCCTATTCTGTGAAAATCAACCTGACAGGAAAACGTCCGGCAAACGTCTCCGCTAAAGATATTGTATTAAACCTGCTCGGAATTTTCGGAGCAAATAAATTATTGGGAACATCTGTAGAAGTTTATGGCGAAGAAGCCGACAAGCTCAGTGTTGACGAACGCATTACCATCTCTTCAATGGCTACGGAAATGGGCGCTATCATTATCTTCTTTACTCCTACTGCAGAGATAATCCGTCATTTTGAAAAAATTACCGGCAAAACGATAGAACCTATCAATGCCGATACGGATGCTGTGTATCAACAGGTTTATGATATTGATATCAGCAAATTTGTTCCTATGGTTGCCAAACCCGGCCACCCTCATGACGATACAGGCGTAGAATCCGTAAAAGGCACAAAGATAGATTCTGCATTTATCGGAAGCTGTACCAATGGCCGTATGGAAGATTTGAGAATTGCAGCGAACCTTCTTAAAGGCAAAAAAGTGGCTCCGGGCATTGTTTTAAAAGTAGTGCCTGCCACGAACGATATCTGGAACCAGGCTATGGACGAAGGTTTGATAAAAATTTTCAAGGATGCCGGCGCGATGGTTTCCAACGCAGGCTGTGCAGGATGTGCTGCCGGACAGGTTGGACAGAATGGCCCTCAGGAAGTGACGATAAGCACCGGCAACCGCAACTTCGAAGGCAAACAGGGCAAAGGGTTTGTCTACCTGGCTTCTCCTGCTGTCGTGGCTGCCTCTGCGGTTGCCGGTTATATCACCACTCCGGATGAACTTCCTTCCGAAGCCGCTGTTTTCAGCAAACTCGGAATATTGAAACCTTCAGCAAAAACTGATGCAGCAAAAGCTGAAAAACCTTCTGTTGTTCAGGGTAAAGTATGGATCATCAAAAAGGACGATATTGATACCGATATGATCTATCATAACCGATACCTGACCATTACGGACATCAAAGAAATGGGACAATATTCTTTTGACAACCTGAAAGGTTATGAAGACTTTGCGAAAAAAGCCAAGGCAGGCGACATCATCATTACTTCCAAAAATTTTGGCGCCGGAAGCTCACGTCAGCAGGCGGTTGATTGTTTCGTTTCCTTAGGAATATCATGTATTTTGGCCGAATCTTACGGAGCTATTTACGAACGTAATGCCATCAACGCTGCATTTCCAATTCTCACCTATGATCCCGCAGTACTTGACCAGATCGAACTGAACGACGGGGATACAGCAAAAATTGATTTTCTGAGCGGTGAGATTACCAACCTGCGCAATAATAAGACAGGCAAGATCAACAAGTTTTATGATGCCCAGGCAAAGATCTATATGAACGGAGGTTTGCTGTAGGAGGGCTTGAGTTAAATAAGTTGATTAGGTTAAATAGGTGCAGAGGAGGAAAGAAAGGAATGTATTTCTAACTATCCTCCTTACTCACTTAATCAACTCATTTAACTTATTTAACTTTTTCATAAAATGTACGACTTATCAGCTTTTCCGCCCGAACTCAAAAAAAACCTTGCCACTGCTCTCAGAACAACAGTTAGTACGCCTGTCGTAATTTGCAGCAAGGAACAGATAGCTTACAATCTGCATAATTTTTTAAAATGCTTCAGTATCAAGGTACCACAGGTGTATTTTCCGGTGAAGGTAAACCACGACACCGCCATACTGCAGTTTCTGAAAGACCTTGGAGCCGGTTTTGAGATATCTTCTGCCGGAGAGCTGGATCTGTTGAAAAACATACAGGCCGACCCTGAAAAGATCATTTTCAGCAACCCGGTAAAAATCCCTGAGCACATCCGCAAAGCCTATGAATACGGAGTAAACACCTTTGTTTTCGACTCGGAAAGCGAGCTGGCAAAACTTCGGCAATGTGCCCCTGCTTCTAATGTTTGTCTGCGTATAGCCGTTCCTAACAAGGGTGCGGAATGGAAGCTCGAACGCAAATTCGGGGCAAAGCCACAGGAAGCTTACAGCCTGATGAAAATGGCGATAGACTATGGCTTAAGGCCGGTGGGAATTTCTTTCCATGTGGGATGGAACAACACCATAGCTGAAACCTTTCAGGAGGCAATGAACATTGCGGCGCAAGTTACGACAGCACTTGAAGAAAAAGGAATAAAACTGAACTTTTTGAATATCGGCGGCGGGTTTCCTGCCCATGGCGTGGACCAATACACCTTGCTGAACAATATTTCAAAAAAAATCAAGCCGCAACTGGCAATATTCAGGATAAAACACGGCATGACGATAATTGCCGAGCCCGGCTCTGTAGTTATGGCCAATACGGCTGTTATGATTACGGCCGTTACTGCTGTTATTAAACGGGGCAAACTGCGCTGGATATTTCTCGACAGCAGTATTTTTCAGGGGTTTCAATGGATTATGGGCGGGCTGAAATACCAGCTTGTGTATCCCTACAAAACAGCCGCAGAAATACCCTTACAGCCCTACATCATCACCGGGGCTACCTGCGACAGCCATGATATTTTTGCTGAAAATCTGATGCTGCCGGAAACGGTTAAAGAAGGTGATTTCTTTCTTGTTTACCCTGCCGGCGCCTATATCAACTCGACCAGGAAATACAATGGCTTTGGGTATGCGGACACGGTGGTGTACTGATGGGGATGGTGGCATTACTGAAAATGCCTTATAATAATAATGTTCCAGCCTGTGTGTAATGGCTATTCTTTTATTATCTTTTTAAATTCATAAGTATTATCACTTTCAAGTTTTATCAAATAAACACCGGGGCTGAAGTTAGTTGTTTGTACAACAGTTTTTTCAATTAAATCACCTTTAAAAATGATCTGTCCGAGCGAATTAAAAATCTCAAAATTGATAGCTTCTTTATTATCTTTGGCTTCAATAATTAATTCATTAGTTACCGGATTCGGATATATAATTATACTTGAAAATACATTTTCTTCAATAATGGAGGCATCGGTTGAAAATTTTGCAACAAATGCATCCCAGCTGCCACCCGCGTATGTTTCCTGATGTGCTCCGCTTGTTGCAATCCCAGTTGTAGAACTAGTATAACCTATTACAAATACATTTCCGTTTTCATCACAAGAAATTCCCCCTCCTCCGTCACCCTCACTTCCACCGTAATAAGTTCCCCAATGACGGACTCCATTAGTATTAAATTTTACAACAAATGCATCATAATAGTAAGGGCCGCCACCCGCGCCGCATGTTTCCTGATGTGCTCCGCTTGTTGCAATCCCGGTTGTAGATCCCGTATAACCAGCTACAAATACATTTCCGACAGCATCACAAGAAATTCCCTCACCAGTGTCATCCCAGCATCCACCATAATATGTCCCCCATTGACGGACTCCATTATTATTAAATTTTACAACAAATGCATCATAATAGTAAAAACCGCCGCTACCCGCGTATGTTTCTTGATGTGCTCCGCTTGTTGCAATCCCAGTTGTAGATTTCGTAGAACCTGTTACAAATACATTTCCGCTTGCATCACAAGAAATTCCATTTCCTCCTTCTAAATCACTTCCACCGTAATATGTTCCCCATTGACGAACACCATTACCGTTTAATTTTACAACAAATGCATCATAAACGCCACCAGCGTATGTTTCCCGATGTGCTCCGCTTGTTGCAATCCCAGTTGTAGATTCAGTAGCACCTGTTAAAAATACATTTCCGCCTGCATCACAAGAATTTCCGCATCCTGCGTCATATCCACTTCCACCGTAATAAGTGCCCCATTGACG
>CAZMPB010000088.1:250-12772 GCA_964567775.1 uncultured Bacteroidales bacterium | reverse complement strand
CGTCAGCCGTTTTATAAAACTGGTATTTGTACCACTGCTTGATGCTGCCATAATTTTTGCAGGAATATATTTCATTAAAAACTACTGGGAATCAAATGTCATTTTTCGTGACGGTGGCTCTTATCCCATTGAATTCATAGCTATTGCTGTCCCTGTGTACATCCTGGTCTGGCTTTTTTCTGTTTATTTCAGCGGGGGATACGATAAACCCGTGCGTCCGATTAAGATCATCCAGGGTGTCGTCATTGGCACCGTGCTGATCCTTACCGTTTATGCGTTATTAGGTGAACAGATGCGTTTTTCCAGGGCCTTGATTATTTTCGGGGCAGGCTGGGCTGCATTATCCATGGTCGGCACACGTGTTTTGTTGCACCTGCTGAATGTTAAACAGTATAAAATTGGCTCAGGTAAAAACAGGCGTTTTATCATTATTGGCGATGATGAGGAAGCAGAACGTGTAGCCGTTTTGTTGCAAAAAACACTGATTAATTATGGTTTTATAGGACTGGTAAATACTAACGAAAAATATGATGCGGCTAAAGGATTCATTGGAAACATTTCTCAGCTTTCCGACATTATTTACATCTACAAGATAGACGAAGCCGTTTTCTGCTCAAAATCAATGCCGCCGCAGCTAATCATCGATAAGATGACTGAATTGCAATACACAAATATTGACTACAAAATTGCCCCGCCCGAAAGTATGTCGATTATCGGAAGTAATTCAATCAATACCAGTGGCGAGCTATATGTATTGAATCTAAACGCCATTGGCAAGATATCCAACAAGAGAAGCAAGCGGCTACTGGATTTGATAATAAGCTTGTTGTTTATAACCTTTTACCCGTTACTGATTTTTTTTGTTAAGCACCCACTTGGCTTATTAAAAAATATTTTCAAAGTCCTGACCGGTATAAAATCATGGGTGGGGTTCAGCAAATCGGGCGCAGGAGAGATACATAAACTGCCTGCTATAAGAAAAGGAGTGCTGAATCCTACAGATGCAATAAAAAAGCAACACATTTCCCAGGATATAGCAAGCAGCCTGAATATTCTTTATGCCAAAGATTATAAAATCATCAACGATTTAAACATCATCCTGAAGGGATTTTCTAAGCTCGGTTCCAAATAGTAGTATTGCGTTTACAAATAATTGTCTTCAAAACAAGAATAACCCTGCCCGTGCCCCTCAATTGGCAGATCAGGCAGGGATGAATTCAGACAATATGGACAAACTCTTATTACATGTTTATAACTTCTGAAAAAAACATAATATACAATTTTTAGTTTTTATATTTTTGCTTCAGGGATTTACATTTTTCAAATTCAAAATATTCAGATGTTATTTAAAAAAGGAATTTTTTATTGCAATGTATTGTTCTTTCTATTTTTCCTATCGGCGAACGTTGCTTATACTCAGAGAACTATTGAAGCTTCCGGCGATGAGAAGATCGCCAAACAGTTTTTTCTTTTTGGTGATTATGCCACAGCCTTGAAAGAATATCAGTTTCTGTACTCCAAAGATTCAACAAATCCGGATTATATTTACCCTCTTGGTATCTGTTATCTGAACACCAATATTGACAAACTGAAATCAATTTTTTTTCTTGAAGAAGTTACACGGCTGAAAGATTACGATCCCGAAGCCATGTACCAGCTTGGTGTCGCTTATATGGTAGCTTACCGTTTTTATGAAGCCATTGAATGTTTTCAGAAATTCAAAAAGCTTATCGGTAATGAAAAAGACCTTAACTATATCCCTCTTGAACGACAGATCGAAATGTGCGAAAATGCCATGGAACTGGTAAAAAATCCCATCAATGTCACTTTTGAAAATGTCGGACCGAGGATAAACTCTCCTTACCCGGATTATAACCCGTATGTGAACAAAAAAGAAACGGTGATGTATTTCTCCTCAAAGCGCCTGGGAAATATTGGCAACCTGCTTGACTATGATGGATATTATACTGCGGATATTTTTTATACGGAAAACAAGTATGGCGTATGGGAAAAATCCAAAAGGATGGTAACATCAATAAATACCCCTTTGGTAGAGGAAACCTGCGGTCTGTCAGCGGATGGCTCCTGTCTCTTTGCCTTTATGGACAACCTTGAGACAAAAATGCAGGCCTGTCAGGCAGTTAAGGAGGGCAAGAGTTTTCAGCGGTTTATCAATCTGGGTACGAACATCAATACTTCCAAGTCAAGCGCTACCTCTGTTACCATATCCTCCGACAAAAAAGTCATTTTCTTTGCGTCGGCAAAAGAAGAAGGACAGGGCGGCAGCGATATTTATATGGCAAAACTTTTGCCAACAGGCCAATGGGGCACTCCTGTAAATATCGGAAATGAGATTAATACTCAATATGATGAAGATTTTCCATACCTGGCGCCAGATGGGAAAACACTCTATTTTGCCTCCATCGGACACAACAGCATGGGCGGCTACGATATCTTTAAGACTACATGGAATAAATCCGATAACACATTTACAGAACCTGTAAATATAGGCTATCCACTTAATACTCCCGAAGACAATACCACCATTTCATTTACAGGTTCCGGCAGGTACGCGTACGTTTCAGCCCTTCGTAAAGATACTTATGGCAACCTCGATATTTACAGGGTGATTTTCAACGATGTCAAACCCGGCTATACAACGCTTATTGGCAATTTAACAGAATCAGATTCTTTAAATATTTTTCAAACCTTCCGTGAATCAGCAAAAGCCACTATCGACAGCATGAAGACACTGACTGACTCATCCTACATCATCCAGAATAACATTTCTGATTCCCTTGCTAAAGCCTATAAATCCGCCCTTATCACTGCTCAGAAAAACTTCGAAAAAGGCCCTGAAGTATCTGTCAAAGTCAGTAAGACTGCCACCAATGCATTAATTGGAACCTATAGGCCAAACCGTTCCACCGGAAAATTCATTATCATTCTTCCTCCGGGAGAATTTGCTGTTACTATCAACTGCGAAGGTTATCAGGAACTGACAGAGACAATTAAAATTGATGACAGGGAAATACCGGCAGCACAGATAACCCGCAACTTCCGAGTCACAAAAAAATAAGCCATGAAATTAAAACTGAACAAACCTCTGGCGGTCTTCGATATCGAAACAACCGGATTGAACGTTGCCACCGATCGTATTGTTGAAATATGCATCATACGCGAAAATACCGATGGCATCCGCGACGTGAAGACCATGCGCCTCAACCCGACCATTCCCATCCCGCCAATGGTTACCGCTATACACGGCATTTCTGATCAAGATGTGAAAGACTGTCCCACCTTCCAGCAGATTGCCCATGAGTTAAATAATTATCTGGAGAATTGCGATTTGGCTGGCTATAATTCAAACCAATATGATATTCCTTTATTAGTCGAGGAGTTTTTGCGGGCAGGAATAGAGTTCAACCTTTCCGGAAGGCGGTTTATTGATGTTCAGAATATTTTTCATCGCATGGAACCCCGTACATTGCGGGGAGCTTATAAATTTTATTGCGGCAAAGAGATAGAAAATGCTCATTCAGCAGAAGCAGACACCCTGGCAACTTACGACGTATTGTTAGCACAGCTCGACAGGTATAAAGATGTTGATTTTGATGACGGAAATGGCAGAATCACCAAACCCATCGTCAATGATGTACAGGCGCTTCATGATTTTTCTTTTAAAACAGAGAATGTAGACCTTGTCGGGCACATCGTCTACAATGAAAACAAAGTGGAAGTTTTCAACTTCGGTAAGCACAAAGGCAAATCTGTAGAAGAAGTATTTCAGAAAGAACCTTCTTATTACGATTGGATGTCGAAAGCTGATTTCCCGCTATCGACAAAAAGAGTCATCAATGCCATTAAACTGCGGGGGTTTAATAATTCGTCAGTAAAAATTAAATAAAGTTTTGTTTAAAATAATTCTTAATTCCAGTATAAAACAAGAATCCGGAGGATTCAAATATTTGTAAAAAAACAAAACGAAAAGAACGAGGCTGCCTCAAAAGCACTTTGTGCGCCTTTGTGCAATCCTTTGAGTTACTTTGTGGTAAAAATAAATAGCTGAACCACAAAGGTACAACAAGCACACACAAAGGAAATCACGAAGGTAAAGTCAAGCAATTTTAAATTTGAGACAGGCTTATTTTAAAGAAGATTTTTTTATTTAACCACTATAGCGTATAAAATAATTTTCTCAATTCAATGATTTAAACAATGAAGATTATCTGTGTCGGGCGTAACTATTCGGATCATATCCGGGAGATGAAAAACTCTTTGCCAAAAGAGCCTTTGTTTTTTCTAAAACCAGATACCTCCATAGTTACCCGCAACCGCCCGTTTTTTTACCCTGAATTTTCCAATGATATACAACACGAAGTTGAAATCGTTTTCCGAATCTGCAAAGTAGGGAAGTATATCCAGGAAAAATTCGCGCATACCTATTATGACGAAATCGCTGTAGGCATTGACATGACTGCCCGTGACCTACAACAAGAAGCCATAAAAAACGGTTTGCCATGGGAAAAAACCAAGGGCTTCGACGGTTCTGCTCCCATCAGCAGTTTCGTACCCATCACGGAGTTTCCCGACATAAAAAACCTTAATTTTTCACTGAAAAAGAACGGAGAAAGCGTGCAGGCAGGCAATACTTCCAACATGATCTTCAGTATTGACCAAATAATTGCCCATGTTTCGCAGTTCATTACACTGAAAATGGGTGACCTCATTTTTACCGGAACACCCGCAGGCGTAGGGCCGGTGAAAATAGGGGACAGGCTGACCGCCTACCTGGAAGACATGAAAATGCTGACTTGCAACATCAGGTGATGAATTTCTGTGCTAAGAATTTCTGATTTATTTCTGGAATTATAACGATATTAAGGACATCTCAAATGATCTTTAATGATTTATCTTCTGTATGGGACACTATATTGAAATGACAAAAAAACCAACATAAAATATAATTACTTGCAGAAAAGTGATTTAACAAGACAATGAGCATTTATAAAATATTTTTGTCCGCCGGAAATGAAAAATTATCATAACACAATATGGTAATAACTTTATTTGTATTTTTATACCAACAATTCATTTGCTATCATTAATTAAAAGTCCTACTATGAAAAAAATTCTACTTTCAGTTTCCATAATCATGTTAGTCTTGTTTTCATCTGCTCTGTCCGGCTATGGGCAGGAACTTTTACCCCCTATAAAAAGATCTGAAATCAAAGGAAATACCTTTTGTCAACAACAGGACTTTGGTAATAATCAATTAATAGTAAATCAATCAAAATCAAGCCCCTCAAAAATTCAGACGTTTAAATTTGACACTATCATCACCTATGATACGTCGGAGGTAAATCTATTAAGGTATTCCCAATCCTTTGACCTTGACGGAAATGTTCTGGTCTTTTTATGCGAGCCCCTGCAGAGCGGATTTGACATATACTATGAAAGAAGAACCTATACTTATGACACTTATGGGAACAATCTTAGCCATATATATGAAAATTGGCAAAGCGGGACATGGACTTATAGCATTAAAGACACTTATACTTATGACGTTGCAGGCAACTTGATAACTGATCTTTATGAAGAATGGCAGGGCGGCGCCTGGGTCAAATACTTATTGGATACCAATGTTTATAACCTCGATAACAATATATTGACAGGCCTGACAAAAATATATCAAGGCGGCCTTTGGGAAAACAATTTCAGAAGAACTTATACCTATGACAGCAACGGATACCTTGCCACTTATCTCAGGGAACAATGGCAAACTGGAGCCTGGGTCAATTATCAGTTTGATACGTGTACCTATAATCCATCAGGAAAAATTCTGAACCGACTTACAAAAAATTGGCAAGCCGGAGCATGGGCAGATATTGTAAGAGTAACCAACACATACGATGTAGATAATAATATTTTAACATCAATACAAGAAGTATCTCAGGGTGGTGTTTTGGTTAATAATCAAAAAATGACTTATACTTATGATGTCAACGGAAATGCTATAACTTCATTGATGGAGCAATGGCAGGGAGGTACATGGGGCAATATGGTGCGGCATACATACACATACGATGCAAATGACAACCTGATTTCTGATGTTGGAGACCTTTGGCAAGGCGGAGCTTGGATTACCATGCAAAGGCTTACCTATACTTTCGATTCACATGGCAATTCAATTGCCGGAAAATACGAAAAATTTGCCAATGGAAACTGGCATCCATATGTTGTTGACCTCTTAAGCATATGTGAAAACAAAACCTGGAGGATAAAAACTTTTCATGGATACCGTTATGGTGCACATTTCGTAACTACCGGCATGGCAAGCATAGCTGATCAATCTGCAAATAATTTGTCCCTTCGGGTATTCCCCAACCCCGCGGCTGAAAAAATAAATGTCAGCTACGATGCATATAACAAAACCGACAAGATAACAATTTATGTCTGTGATATTAATGGCCGGTTATTATTGTCCCAACCTATGAATAAAAAAGACATGCAGGTCAACATTGCCGGACTAAACAAAGGATGGTATCTTATCAGGCTTGAAGGGAAAAATGGCACTATTGTGAAAAAATTCATTAAAGGAGATTAAGATTCTACTGGTTTCTTTTGGGCACTGTATATGCGCAATCGAAATAGCGAGTATTGAACAAATCTTGTTTCGCAGTCCATTTCACTGAAAATGGGCGACCTGATATTTACCGGAACTCCTTCAGGCATAAGACCTGTGAAAATAGGGGACAGGCTTACCGCCTACCTGGAAGACAAGAAAATGCTAACTTGTACATCAGGTAGAACGGATGTGTTATCCAAGATGTAAAAACCCATCACAGGGGAATTTATTTATCAATTTGATGCAATGGCTCTAACTCAACCACACCTTCTGTGCGATCTGATTCTGTTTTATGAACATAGCCTTTTTTATCATAAGTCATAGAAAAATGCCAGCGTTTCAGACTAAGGCCATAGCCGATCATTTCTTCCCTGTTGAATTTGCCGGCTCCATCAGTAAAACCTTCTAAATTGTAAGCGCTTTGCTCTTTGTTGCCGGCCTTTACTTTTACAACAACCAACACGCTGTCAAGGGGCTGTTTCGTTATTTTATCAATAACGGTGACAGAATAAGATTTAGGCCCCTCACAGGAAGCAAAAAATAATCCTGCAATTAAAATGATGACCGCGAATTTTTTGTTTTTCATTTGATTGTCTTTATGATCCTGTTTTTAGATTTTCGTTAGGATTTTGGGATGGCCAAATTTATGGATAAATTGTTTCCAAAATACAATAATTTTGTCAGTCATTTACTTTCTTTTTGTATTTTAAAAATTGCACAATTTTTGTAAATTTGTGTAGCCAAAAACTAATTTTATGAAAACATTGAAAATATTTTTTGTATTTATTTTTTGTAATACGTTGTTTTTTAATGGGTTTACACAAAGTTCGGAATGTAAATTTGATGTTGATAAAACCGACGCGACAACCAATGCTACGATACAAAAGATAAAAACCAAACTTACAGGAACTGACGTTTTCTATGTGTTGATCTCAAGAAATGATACTTCCTACGTCTTTTCTTTGAATTTTTGGATCAGCGGGGCCTTGAGAGAGGTGATCGAAAAAAACGAAAAAGTATCCATTTATTTATCGGGAGGAGAAATTTTATCTCTATACTCAACTGCACGTTGTAAGCCCATACCTCATTACGGCGACCAGTCCTGGACCGAATACCTTGTAGATTATCCCATACGTTCCGAAGACCTCGAAAAGATGAAGACTATGAAACCACTCAGTATTTCATTAAACGTCGGTATTGAACCCGTTAACCGCGAACTCAATAAAAATGATGTGGAACGACTCAGAGGGATTATTCGTTGTATGTTTAAATAATGCAGAAATTCCTCTGAAAATCAGGCGTTTTTTCAGTTAATATCCTCTAAACACTCATTAATCAGCCGGCATACATCGCGTACCTGTTCTTCGCTTATGATCAGTGGCGGTGAGATACGGAACGCCGTATCGCAAAATAGAAACCAGTCGGAGATGACACCTTTTTCAATTCCCAGCCTCATAAATTCTTGTAATTTGTCACTGTTTCCCAAGTCGATTGCCATAAGTAAACCTTTGTAACGGATATCTTTTACATGTTTCTTGTCTTTAAGTAACGAGTAAAATAAGTCAGCTTTATATTTTGTTTCTGAGTCAGTTATATTTTTCAATAAAAAATTAAAAGATGCCATCCCTGCCGCACAGCATACCGGGTGGCCGCCAAAAGTTGTGATATGTCCGAGGGCTGGATCGAAAGTTAATGTGTGCATGATTTCCTTTGAAGAAATGAATGCGCCCAGGGGCATTCCTCCGCCCAAAGCTTTTGCTAAAACCAGGATATCGGGAATCACATCGTAATGTTCAAAAGCAAAGTTGCTACCGGTACGGCAAACGCCGGTCTGAACTTCGTCAAATATCAGCAGTGTCCCTGTTTCTTTGCATTTACAACTGAGTTTTTTCAGGAAATCCTTCTCAGGCAGAATGATCCCTGCTTCTCCCTGTATCGGCTCTGCAATAACACAGGCAGTTCTTTCAGTGATCTTGTCAAGGTTCGCGGCATTATTGAAATTCAAAAAATGAACATCAGGAAGCAAAGGACGGAAAGATTTTTTGAGGTTTTCATTTCCCAAAACGCTCAGCGCACCCTGTGAACTGCCATGATAGGCATTTTTAAAAGCCATGATCCCGGTTCTTCCGGTGTATCTCTTTGCCAATTTCATTGCACCTTCAATAGCTTCTGAGCCTGAGTTTACAAAATACACATTGTTCAGATTTTCGGGTAGTAATGAAGCCAGAAGCTCTCCGTATCGAACCTGGGGTGATTGTATCAATTCGCCGTAAACCATCAGATGCGAATACTTATCAAGTTGCCCGATAACAGCCTGGTTTATTTCTGCATTTTTATGCCCGGCATTGCTCACCGAAACACCAGAAATCAGATCGTAATATTTCCGGCCATCGGTTCCGTACAAAAAAATACCTTCAGCATGAGAAATCTCTATAGCTATTGGGGTGGCGGATGTTTGAGCCAGAATTTTATAAAAAATTTGTCGGTCAGTAAACATATATATGAAAATAACTTGCTTTTTTAACAAAAATAGCTTATTTTTATAGAAAAATTGAGATATGAAAACAAAATTGGTAACAATTACTACAACAAATTACTCAAAAGCCCTTTTATATAAGAGTATGCTGGATTTTGAAGGCGTGGAGTCTTACTTGTCAGATGTAAATCTTATTCAATCCAGTGTTGCCTCTGGCGTTAAAATCATGGTAAAAGATTCTGATGCAAAAAAGGCGATTCAGATCATCAAATCGGCGGAAAAGCAAGAGCTGAAAACGCCACCGGTAAAAACAGAAAGCATCAACAAGATCATTTGTCCGGTAGATTTTTCAATGGATTCGCTTAATGCTGCCTATTATGCCTTGCAACTGGCTGCCAAAATAAATGCTGATGTGAAGTTCATTTATGCCTGCTATTCGATGCAGCCCATGGCAAATATTTTTCCTGATGCATTCAGCTACCAGATAGGTATGGGAAACATCTTTAACGATGAAAAACTGGAAGTTAAAGATGCTATGAATAAATTCAAATCAACCATTAAAACGTACATTAAAGAAAACAAACTTCCTGAGATCGGGATCAGCACCAGTATTATTTATGAAGACCCTGTCTTAGCCATTCCGCTTTATTGTAAAAAACACAGGTCTGCCATGGTGGTGATGGGGACAAAGGGCCTCGGCAAATCAAAAAATTTCCAGGCCGGAAGCATAGCCCTGAATACCATTGAAAATGTTACTATTCCTGTTTTGGTCATTCCGAAAGAATATAGTTTCACAACCATCGGTAATTTCAATACGATGTACCTGACCGATTTCGACGACAGGGATTTCAGTTCGTTCCGTAAACTTATGAGCATCATTAGCATGTTTGGGGTAAAAGTACACTGTGTGCATATTCAGCAGGAAAAAGACAAGATCAATAAGATTATGCTGGATGAGTTGACAGGGCATATCAAAAATGTATACAGCGATTACGACGTCAGTTGCAAGCTGATCAGCAGCAAAGACATTTCGAAAAGTGTCAATGAATTTGTGACGGCAAATGAAATTAATCTTATCAGCCTGAGCGAGCATAAACGGAACTGGCTGATGAAACTTTTCAGCAAAAGCGTTGTTAAAGATATACTCTTTAAGGTAAATACGCCCTTGTTGGTTTTTAAATACTAGCTATGCCTGTTTGAATTTTTGGGCTTTTTCAGTCTCAATCTGGATAATAGCATTAATCAAGGGCTTAAACTCTTTACGGATGATTGGCCATTTGTCCTTATAATCATCAAGAACACGTAAGAGGCAATCACGATGCACCTTCAGGGCAAAGGTGATGGCCGGAGGCGACATCTTACGCAAACATTTTTGCCCCACATTATAAGCCGTAAGCGGCAATCTTTCCTTTTTAACCTTTTCACAAGATTCTTCCAGCCTGTCATATAACTTAATTGTGCTTGAGATCAACCCGATTGATTTTTCTTTCTGCTCAGTGATGCGTTCAGGCAGCGGATCAAAATTGAGGTCGGAGGCTTCTATCATTATGGTTTGTTGGTTTATCCTGTTTTCAAATTCCCAGGCCAGGGCCGCCTCAAAATCGTTTTCCGGGCGCTGGTCGAAGTTTTGCAAAGCCTTGTTGTCGGTTATCTCTTTCAGCTTTTTCTGCAGGTCGTAAAGACTGCCTCTGAAACTCCTGAATTTATTAACGGCGCTTTCCGATAACTCAAATACATACTGCTGGCTGTCGGAAGAAAGCTGGTGCAAAATCTCAAGTGCATAATCCACCACGGATTTATGGTAGCATTCAATTTGCTGCTCACTTTCTGTCATGGATTGTTTTAAGGCCTCGTTTTTGCTTTTCAGGTCGGTGATAGTACCTGCCAGCTTGCTGCGATAGTTCCGGCTGGTTTCAACCAACAGGTTAATCATATTGTACATGGTCAGCCCGATGACCTCCTTATCGTAATACGTTACAGCATCCGATGAATTGCTCAGACGGTAATTGCTCAGGTTTTCATTATAAAAATAAAAGAACAGATCATTGTTTTTGTCGTGTTCGTTTCTGATGGTTATCATCAGGATATGGCGCTTCGATTCATCTTCAGTACAAGTCTGGCCAGTTTCTTTTTTCACCGGTGGTGACTTCTTTTTACTTTTCGGAGGCTCCATTTTTATTATTTCACCGATGGCAAAGTTTTTATCGATTAAAAAAGCTAACTCCTCTTCGTCATACCAAAGAAAATTAAGATTTTGTTCCCTCTTTATTTTGATTTTCGGAAGGTCTTTTTCATCAAGAAAAAAAGGCCTGAGGTCTTTGGTGTTTCCGTAGGGCGGGCGGGCTTCCACGCTTTTGATTTGCCGGTGTACGGCCGAATAATACACATAAACCACCCTGCTCATGCCCGGTACAATATAATCGGTTGAACAGAGGATGTGCTCGGCATCGTACATCGAAAACGGAAACTTTTCGGCCATCTTAATAATTTAAGGCACAAATATAATACAATAAAATTCATTATGCAATAATTTAAGAAAAAAAATTAAGTATTTAAGGCGGGTAATTAATAAATTATCTTAACAATTTAAAAATTTTAAGTTAAGGGAAAAAAGTGTAAATATCTGAAATTAAATATTATAAAGCGTCGTTTTTTTAAAAAAAAGCTTTATTATTGCAAAATAAAAAAGTAAAAATTTAAAAAAATTAAGTTATGGATATCTACTCGCCTAAAAACAGCCAAATTACGAAGTTCAGCCGTAATGTATTAAAATCAGAAGCTGAAAACCAGGCAAAACGCTTAGAAGCTGAGGCCAACAACATCAATCTGAAGTTCGAGAAACAAAAACCTCCGAGCAAGGCAGCAAGCGTGAAAAAATCAGAACCCGTGAAAAAAGACAGTATTTTCAAAAAAGCTTACGATTCGTGCTTCAATGTGGTTAAAGGATTTTTCGAATATGAAGAAGTTGTCTGAAAACAGTCGTCCAGTATATCTGATTGAATGGCCAAAGGCTTGTTGATATGTGCTTTTAACTGTTTAATAATAAAATAATGAGTAAATCATGCTCCTTACACCAATTTTTTATCTGCCCTCTGCTGGTTAAAAAAAACACTACTTCCAGCAATTATCCGGTTCCGGATGAAAACACGCATACCGGCAATCACAGCAAAGCCGGTGACGGGATATCTGAAAGCATGCAAACATGTCCTTTCAGGTACTCCCTGTGTTTTCACCATGCCCATGCCAACGCAATCAGGGCAGCACGTGCAAAATTGAGCAATAACATACCCGTTTGATTGGTAGTATGTTAAATTCCCCCATTGTATTTTATATGATAAAAGGCAGTATAGCCTTTCGGTTTTCAGGATAATCCTGAAAATTCTTTCGGTACCATTCATGGTGCGAAAACGCACGGAGC
>CAZMPB010000088.1:0-218 GCA_964567775.1 uncultured Bacteroidales bacterium | reverse complement strand
GATAAAATAGCACAACCCATCCATTCCATCATTTCGCCCAGGTAATTCGGGCAGGAGATGTAACGAAACATCCCGCCATGAGGAATCTTATAGTCAAACGACTCTTTCCGCAATCTAAACAGGATAGTATCGGAAGTAACATTGATATAAAATCCGGCAATAAAAATAATTACTCCTAAAACAAACCGATAATCCGTCAGCCACGAAATCTCATAATC
>CAZMPB010000087.1:0-12772 GCA_964567775.1 uncultured Bacteroidales bacterium | reverse complement strand
ACAACTTACATAGTTTCTAAAATAATTTTGTATTTTTACCGGACAACAGTGATTTGAATCCCATAGTTCAAAAATAATATTTTTTGTTAGTCGCAGACTAACATTTATTTAGTGCGAAGTTGCAAACTTCGCACAACTGAGTTTGTGCCTGTAATTTTAATGTAAATACTACTATTGCAATAAAAAGGACTGAAAATTTGTAAAACTTATTCATTATTAATGTTTTGGTTATTAGGATATTTTCCGAGACTAAATTACTTTATTTTTTGAAGTTAACAAAAGATTTTTAATCATGTAGGCGTAGCAAGGCTTAATGCTTAGCTGCGCCTTTCATACAAAGAATTATTTCTCCATTAGATAGTTGAATTTACGAACTAAACTTTTTAGATAATAGCCAAGTTTTTAATAAAAAATTACGTAAATTTGTAGCTATAATACTTTACAATGAGGCCACAACATATATACATAGACACTTCAGTAATCGGAGGCTGCTTTGACGATGAATTCGCATTTGAATCGAATTGGCTAATAGACCAAATTCGGCAAGGACGTATCAAAGGGATATATTCCGAGGTGACAGAACAGGAGTTACGACAGGTGCCGCAGCATATCAAAGACTTGATAAAATCACTTCCTCGCGACAATTTTGAATATATATCAATAACAGACGAGGCAAATAAATTAGCTTTGGCATATATATCAGAACAGGTTGTGGGCAAAACGAGCATAGCAGATTGTTTACATATAGCCATAGCGACGATAGAGCATGCCGACATTTTAGCGAGTTGGAATTTTAAACACATCGTAAATGTGACACGAATACGAGGCTACAATTCAGTAAATATAAAACTTGGCTATTCGACGATAGACATACGCTCACCTAAAGAAATAGTAGAATATGAAGACTAAATATACAAAAAAGAAAAAAAAATTTGATGCAGTCGGTTTTATGCGTGAGGTTCGCGACAAACTTAGTGCAGAGCTTGCAAACATGACATCAGAGCAGATACTTGAATATTTTCGCAAGCTTCAGACACAAGAGCGGATATTGCCCGGCTCATAGTTACCATTTGTTTATATTGGCCAACTGGCAGATGGAGTAATTTTCTCTTAATATGCAAGCCTCGCCCCTTGTTGTGCGATTTGTCTGAAAGGATTCAAATGGAACAAACTTCGCACAACTGGATTTATACAATATGCAATTCAACTTTTCTTATCTCAATTAAACTTACCATATCTGCATACAAATATATATTTTGTTGCTAAGTTAGTCGCAGACTAAATTTTATTTAGTGCGAAGTTGCAAACTTCGCACAACTGGTTATCCATTCTGGCAACTTCGCACTTTATCGCTATAGTTTTATTTGATTTATCTGAGATATTTTATCCAGCGCCTCTGCCACACTGTTTATATTACTGATCACAATGATCAGTTTATTATTCGACTCCCTCAACTTGCAAAAATTCGGATGCTCTTTTACAAAAGTTATAATGCCTGTGAATACTTCCGACTGGTAGTAGCTTGATTCGGGATTGCTTACAAAATAGGCTTTGAGCAGCGATTCTTTCAGCACGATCTTTTCCATGCCGAGTTTTGACGCGATCCAGCGAAGGCGCAAGGTATTGATCAATTCCTGGGTCTGCACGGATACCGGCCCGAAACGGTCGATCAGCATATTCTGGAAAACAAGTAGGTCTTCTTCATCGGTAATACTGTCGAGTTCTTTATACAAAGAAAGGCGTTCAGCAATATTTGAAACGTAAGAGTCGGGGATCAGAACTTCCAGATCGGTCTCTATCTGGCAGTCTCTTACATATTCCTGTTTCACATTTTGATCTTCTGG
This sequence comes from uncultured Bacteroidales bacterium, assembly GCA_964567775.1. Taxonomy (GTDB): domain Bacteria; phylum Bacteroidota; class Bacteroidia; order Bacteroidales; family CAIWKO01; genus CAIWKO01. The sequence continues at coordinate 10,928 of CAZMPB010000087.1, read as the reverse complement.
ATACAGATCTTTGAAATCTTTTTGTTTCAATTCAAACAATGCTTCGTCAAGAATTTTCTGATACATTTCAAAACCGATCTCTGAAATAAAACCGCTTTGTTCGGAACCAAGTATGTTCCCTGCCCCGCGGATGTCAAGATCGCGCATGGCAATATTGAAGCCGCTGCCAAGTTCAGAAAACTCTTCGATCGCTTTCAGGCGTTTTCGGGCCACATCGGTAAGTACCGACAATGGCGGCGCCAACAGGTAACAGAAAGCTTTTTTGTTGGTCCGCCCTACCCTGCCCCGCAACTGGTGCAGGTCGCTGAGGCCATAGTTCTGGGCTTCGTTGATGATGATGGTATTGACATTGGGGATATCAAGGCCAGATTCAATGATCGTTGTTGACACCAGCACGTCGAACTGCCCGTCTATAAAGTCGAGCATGGTTTGTTCCAGTTTACTGCCTTCCATTTGCCCGTGTCCTACAGCAGTGCGGATACCCGGACAAAGTTTTTGTATCAGCCCGGCAATATCATTGATGTTGTGGATGCGGTTATGCACAAAAAACACCTGCCCACCGCGGGAGACCTCATACATAATGGCATCGCGAATACTGACCTCGTTAAACATATGCAGCTCGGTTTGTATCGGATAACGGTTGGGAGGCGGCGTTGCAATGATAGACAGGTCGCGGGCGCCCATGAGCGAGAACTGCAATGTACGTGGTATCGGTGTAGCTGTGAGCGTCAGCGTATCTACGTTGACCTTTAGCTGCCGCAGTTTTTCTTTGGTAGCCACACCAAACTTTTGTTCTTCGTCGATGATCAGCAGACCTAGGTCTTTATATTTTACATCTTTGCTTATCAAACGGTGCGTACCAATTAAAATATCTACTTTCCCATCCTCCAGTTCTTTCAGTACCTCTTTCTGTTTTTTTGCTGAACGGAAACGGTTGATATATTCTACATTGCAAGGGAATTCTGTTAGACGATCCGTAAAAGTCTTAAAATGCTGGAATGCAAGAATGGTGGTAGGCACCAGCACTGCTACCTGTTTACTGTCGCACACCGACTTGAAAGCCGCACGTATCGCCACTTCTGTCTTGCCGAAGCCCACATCGCCGCAAATCAGCCGGTCCATCGGGAAATCAGCTTCCATATCCTTTTTCACATCGGCGGTAGATTTAACCTGGTCCGGCGTATCCTGATATATGAACGAGGCCTCCAGCTCATGCTGCAGGTAATTGTCGGGAGGAAAAGCATGCCCGCTCGAAGCACGCCGTTGTGCATAGAGTTTGATCAGGTCTTTGGCAATATCCTTGACACGGTCTTTGGTTTTTGCTTTAAGCTTATTCCATGCATTAGAGCCCAGCCGGTTCAGGGTAGGCGGAGTACCATCCTTGCCGACAAATTTTGAAATGCGGTGCAGCGAATGTATGCTTACGTACAAAAGGTCCTGGTTATCGTAAACCAGTTTGATGGCTTCCTGCTGTTTACCGTTCACTTCAATTTTTTCCAGCCCGGCATAACGCCCGACACCATGATCAATATGGGTAATATAATCACCGGGACGAAGGTTGTATATTTCTTTCAGGGTTGCGGCTTCCCTGGCGCTGTAATTATCTTTCAGGCGGAAACGGTGGTAGCGGTCGAAGATCTGATGATCCGTGTAGCAGCATATTTTCTGATCCTGATCAACAAAACCCTCATGAATCGAAGTGTTAATTATGGTGAAATCGATCTCCTTGTCCTGTTTACGGCTTTTCCAGATGTCCTCAATAATGGTGTTTATGCGTTCTGACTGACTTTTCGAATCAGAAAAAATGAAATTTGCAATATTATTTCCGGTATTTTCCGAGAGCTTATTTATCAGCAGATCGAAATTCTTATTGAACGAAGGTTGGGGCTGTGTTTTGAATGTAAACGTTTGTGCCGGCCCGAAAAAAAAGTGTTTCCCGAATTCAATAACAGAAAAGGCAAGTAGTTGTTTTTTCAGGGTATCACTGTCGGAAAATAGTTCATGAGCCTCAGGACTGATGCCATCATCCTTAACCTTATCCATACAATGTTTCGAAGCTATTTCATAAATAATGTTCAACTGCTCTAAAGAAAAGCCGGCATCTTCAAACCAGAAGGCCGCCGAATCCCCTATATATTCAGGGAAATCAACTTTTTTTCTTACAAATTCAATATCGTTGGAATCGGGAACTATTTTAATGTGTTCTATCCGCTCCATCGACAACTGTGAAGCAGGATCGAATGTGCGTATGGAGTCCACCTGATCGCCAAACAGTTCGATACGGTAAGGGTTCTCATTAGAAAAAGAATACACGTCAATGATACCTCCGCGTACGGCATATTGTCCGGGTTCAGCAACAAAATCAGCATATTCAAAATGATACTCCACCATCACTTCCCTGAGAAAATCTATGGAAAGCTTCTCTCCCGTTTTGATACGCAAAGTATTTTTATCAAAAAATCCCTGCGACACCACTTTTTCGAGTAGTGCATCTGGGTAAGTAACTACTATAAGCTTTTTCCTGTCTTTTCGTAATTTGTTGAGTACTTCGGTACGAAGCAGCACAGAAGTATTGTCGATCTTATCGAAATTCTTAGGATGCTTGTATGAAGCAGGAAAAAACAGGACATTTTTCTTAAATAATTTTACATCCTGTTCGCCTAAAATATTTTCAAGGTCGTTAAAAAGATATGCCGCTGATTCTTTGTCGGGCATGACGACGCATTGGGTTTTTTCTGACTGAACGTAAACGGAGGCGATGACAAAAGCTTTTGCAGAGCCGCTTAGCCCATTAAGATGTAATTTCTGTACATCTGAGGCATCCGTCAATCCGGCAATTTGACTGACCTGTGTGTCTTTTTTATAAACCGATAGAAGTTCTTTCAGTTGCAAACGATTTTTTTTGCAAAGTTACTTTTTATTGCTGAGTCGTTTAATATGTATGGTTTATAATCTTTGATTATTATACCATTTGTGTTTATTTTTTAGTCTACCTAAAAAATAAATTACAATGCCTGCCTGACGCCTGCCTGTACTGCCGATCGGCAGGCAGGTGCAGTCAGGGTAATGCCGATGCTATCCCGCAGAAATGGCGGGACAGGCTATGAAAATAGTACAATGAGGTGAAACCGAGATTGGACAATATTGAATGCGTTATCTATATAACTCAATTTTAAATACTGATAATCAATTATTTAATGATGTATTTTTTCAATTGTCCTTTTTGTCTTGAAACAAAAAGGACCAAAAAATTCAAGAAAATATATATCGAGCCTTCGCACGGGCCACTCCCTGACACCAACATATTTTCTTGCCAACGCACTTTGTTTCTACGAAACAATTCGATTTTTCTCGGGATATGTTTGCCAATATCAGGTGAACTGGCAATTCCTGACACGTGGGCCGGAGATGCCGTGAATCAGAAAACATTTAGAAGTATGGGACAGGTCTAAAAGTGACAATCCGCTAACTGGCAGACTATGAAACAATTCGTTTTGTTGGGATAGGTTAGCCGAAATCAGGCGCGCTGGCAATTCCTGTCGTGCGGCGTGGGCGGGGGTGAATGAAAAAAACTTAGAAAATCAAAAAAGGCGCTTGCGTTTCCCGACTGCGCGCAGTCGGGACTACTTTTTTTGATTTTCTTGTTTTTTTCAGGGCGGGATGAAGCGTTCGACAGGATGCCCTTTTTTGCCTACTTTTTTGGGCAAACAAAAAAGTATGGAAAAAAATTATTATTTATAGAAGAATCAATATGCCATTTATAAGTTATAAACGCTTTTCTAATTTTCAAACTATTGGCTATCGGTATTATTAATTCGACTCCGTCCGGAGTCGCATCAAATTCTATTATTAGTTTTTACAAATATTTGACTTCTTTGAAGTCAAAGGAACTGATGCCGGAGGCATCAAATATTTGTAAAAACCTAATTGCAAAATAAACAGAGGCTGTCTCAAAAGCCAATTTTTATGATTTGTTTCTCTGTGGTTCTCTGTGTATTCTCTGTGAACCCTGCCTGAATGACTTCAGTCAGGCAGGCTCTGTGTGACATTGAAAAAAAATTATACAGAGCGATACTGATTACTCACAGAGTAACGCAGAGGTCATTGAGACAGCCTCATATTCTTTAAACGCACATAAAAATGAATTTCATTTTTGCGTAGCAAACTTCTCTTTTTCATAGTTTCCATTGGCTACGTCAAGAGCAACAAGATAAGCCAGTTTTGCCATTTTTTCAAGTAAATTTTTGTTCAGGGTTTCCGGAGTGTCTGTGGTCAGGTGCAGGTGAGTATAGCTGTTTTTTGAGGCAAAATACAAAATCGGAATTCCTTTATCAAAAAAAGCCTGGGCATCCGCTCCGCCCCCATACCAGGTCTTGTCAATCATCAACTGAGTATAAACAGAATCATTACTACGGGCAATTTCCCAAAGGACGGGCGCGGAAAGACCTCCGCCAACCTGAATGCTGTCGCCATGTCCGATACAATCGAGATTGAGCATAGCAACGGTTTTTTCTATGGGCACAGGCGCTTGTTCCGTAAAGAATTTTGACCCGAAAAGTCCCTGCTCTTCGCTGGTAAACAATACAAATACGATTGAACGCTTTGGTTTTACTTCAGATTTCACAAATGCTCTGGCAATTTCCATCACTGCTGATGAACCGGAGGCATTATCGTTAGCGCCGGGGAAATAAATATCACCCTGTTTGCCGACATGATCCAGGTGTGCGCCAATGACCACATATTCGCTTTTCAGCTCCTCATCTGAACCGGGCAAAAAAGCAATAATGTTTTTCGACATACGTTCTTTCTCATAAGCCGTGTTCACCTCTATGAAAAGACTGTCGTTAGTTTCAATGCTGACAGGCTTTTTCAGGGAATCGATTGATTTCTGAATTTCGCTTAATTTTCTTCCTGACTTTTCTAATAACTCGTTAGCTAGTTCCAGGCTGATCTGCATTTGCGGAAAATCCGGATTTTGAACGCCCGCACCATCCATGAGGCTGCCTATAGGTTTCTGCGGATCTGCCATATTGGGAGTTGTTACAAAAAGTATGGCTTTTGCCCCGTGCTTTTCGCCGTTGTTTGCCTTATAACGTGTTAAGAGTTCACTTAATCCCTTTACATCTTTTGCCCAGGCAGGGTTTTGTTTGAATACCAGCACAATTTTGTCTTTCACATCCACATTTGAATAATCATCATAGCCATACTCGGAAAAAGTCACCCCATAGCCGCAAAATACAACAGGCGCAGTAAATTTACCTTTTCCGGAAAATCCCCTGCAAACAAAATCCTTACGATGGTCATAATGTTTCACAATTTTTCCGTGTTCAATTTTTTCAAGTTTTACCGGCCCGGTAAACTCATTATATTCAACCGGGACAAGCTGAAAGTATGTATTATCAAGATATGGATTTAATCCTAAATATTGGAAATATGCTGCGGCATAATCAGCAGCTTTATCATATCCTTTGCTTGCCGGAAACCGACCCTCAAGCTTTTCGGATGAAAAAAACGAAATATTTTTCATCATTTCGCTTCCGGAAATATTATTCAGACCGGTATTTGCTGATTTTATTTCTTGAGCAGAACAGGAAAACACAAACAATACAAAAGTTATTAAAACAAGATTTTTTTTCATTTGCCAGTTTATATATTTGAAAAAAGTAAAAATTTTCGATTGTGCGAAGTTACAAAGTTTGAATAACTTTTGTATTTTTACAATTACGTATGTTCTAAATATAAAAACGAATATTTAACAACATGAAAAAAAATAAACTTGCCTGGAGCATTGCCTTGCCATTCCTGGGATCAATTCCCATCATATTGATAAGTGTTCTTGAGCCGCAAATCAGAGACGGCGTGGGCGACATCGGCTGGACAGTCATGTTCGTAATTGCGATGGTGGCGGTATTTGCATTATCGTTGTTACCTTTTATCAGTGTATTCAAGGGAATGTTCGGTGGCATGGGCTACAATTTTTTCTGGGGCAGCGGTAAAATAGCCAGACAGATATTGGCATCGGGTAGTGATGCCACGGCAACGATCGTCAGCATCGGTGAAAACAGCCAGGGAGGCACAGTTACCATCAACGACCAGCCATTGCTGAATCTTGTCTTACGTATTGATAATAATTACGACCCTGAGTACGATGTAAGTATTGATACCATTGTCCCCCGTTCGGCTGTTGCGCAATTCCAGCCGGGGACTAAATTTGCAGTAAAAGTGGACAGGGCCGATAAAAACAAAGTTGTCTTTAATCAAAAGTCAGCAGATATTATAAACAGCACGAATAATAAGCCCACATATGGCGGAAAAAATTGGACTGAACTTGACCGCTTACGCATGGAAACGGCTGGTATTGATGGCATGGCCAAGCTGACGAGTATTGAAGAAACAGGAAAAAGCGAAGATTTCAACCCGGTCATATTAATGGGTTATGAAGTTTCAATTCCCGGTGAAACACCCTATTCTTTCGAAAAAGAAATTGCCATGCCAACAGAAGCTGTAATAAAATTGAAAACACTGATCGGAAAAAGCTACAAGGCCAGAGTACATCCCGATGACAGGACTAAAATTGCAGTTGATTTTACCTTTTAGTAACATGTTTTTCACAAACTGATCATTCTATGAGAAAAATCACCGTTGTATTTTTATTCCTTGCTGTTTCTGCCTTTTATTGCAGCGCACAGGAATCCCTGATCAATACTATCCGCGAACGTTATAATGAAATTCAGGCACAGATTGCGGATGAATACATGAAGCCTTTGCTGCTGACATTTGACATCAACCGCCCGGGTATCGGCATGCAGACAAGCACCATAAAATTTTACTGGAACAATATGTCGTCAGAATCTTACGGTGAGGACGCTCAGGGAAATACAGCATATCTTACAAATAGGGAACTTTCCATGGCCGTGATCGAATATAATGTTGCTGCTTCGGCTTTTTATCATATTGAATATGTGTTCGACAAATCCGGATCTCTTGTTTTCTATTTTCAGAGATCCCTTGAAGGCGAAGTCGGTGAAAAACGCCTTTATTTCAATAACGGGAAACTCATCAAAGACTTGTCGCGGACATACGAAAGAACCGACGAAAACGGCAATGGTAAAATGACAAGCGAAACAAGTTCTGCTGCAAATTTTTCAGATGAAAGCAAAAAACTCGCAGAAACTGCAATGAATAATGCATCCGAATACAAAAAGCATTTCGAGTCGCTTTTCAAAATAGAAAGTCTGCATTAATAATTTATTTCATGACAGTGAAACTAAATATCCCAAAAAGCGTTATTAAGATGATCCAAAAATCGCATTTATTCTAAGTTCAAAGCAATGAAAAAAATAATTATTCTCTTTATCTTACTGACTTCCGTTATTTTTTTTTCGTATTCGCAGAACGCCACACCTCCTGAAGCCGTTGAATATGCAAAGCAGGGGATGAAACTCTTTGATCAGGGGAGCTACGCCGAAGCCATTGTCCAGTATAAAAAAGGCAGGGTGCTGGCGCCTTCAAATTCCTTGTTTTCATACGAGATCGCACTGTCTTATTTTTCCCTGAAAAACTATTCTTCCTGTGTCGCGACTCTTGATTCTGTAATTGGAAGATCCGATGTGAACGATCAGTTTTACCAGCTTCTGGGCGATTCATACGATATGACCGGAAAGCCTGATACCGCCATGATCATTTATAAAAAAGGCATGGAACGGTTTCCTAAAGCAGCAGGCTTAAGCATGGAATGTGGCGTCATTGAGTATGCGAAAAAAAATTATACGGCGGCTCACGAACATTGGTTGACCGGTATCGCTAAAAACCCCTCTTTCCCCGATAATTATTATTATCTGGCGAAATTTTATGCTGATTCTTCCAACAGTATCCCCGCCATTTTGTACAGCGAAACATACCTCAACTTAACAAGAAACTCAGCGCAGGTTGCAGAGATCAATAAATTATTTTGTTCCCTGTATACGAAAAACATTCAGATAGCAGCCGACAGCACGCTGAGCCTGCATTTTTCAGATGAAAACACCCGCATGCCCAAAATCAATGATAGTGTGAAGGATTTTTGCGATGCGGTCAATAATACCTTTCTGCTGGCAGGCATCTCACTGAAGGGTAAAAAGACCAAAGCGGGTGTGGATGCGGTGGTCAAGGTAAGGGAAGCCTTTATTAAGACGTGGTTTGAACAAAAGTATAACCTCCGGTTTCCTTTTTCGCTGTTTGATCATGAAAAGCTTGTGCTTGAGGCAGGGCATTTTTACAGCTATTCGCAATGGCTGCTGATCAAATGCAATGTGTTTGAGTTTCAGCGCTGGTTTGATGAAAACAAGAATACCTATACCGGCTTTGTGGATTGGTACAAAAATCATCCCTTCAATAATAAAGCTACCCAGGAAATTTATCTGTGCCGGTAGTTTGATGATCCCCATAGATCATTTCGGACAAAAAAGATTAAAGTTAAAAATTTGACTTTTTCGTTTGTAAATAATTTTTATATTTGCTGATGGTAAGGCCAATGCTGTGTATATTCGAAAAATAGCGCTAATGGTTTAGAACAATCTTTATATAGCCATGCTGAAAAGACAAAAATCAATTAATATGGGTAAGATAAAAATACCAATCGATGTTCAAGATAAAGTTGAGATGATCATTGATGACTATAACAAAAAAAACTTTTCCAAGACTCCTGAAATTTTTTATTATGCAATTTTCAGAGGAGCCTTTTTATATCTCAACCGACAGGAAGGGGATAAGGATAGCCCAATTGCAAGGCTGAAATATAATGGGAATTTCACTGACTGGAGTTTTGCAATTTTTAAATGGAGTAGAGAAAATTATGACCCAGATGAATTCATGTTTCCTGGTTATGAGTTTGTAAATGGGACAATAGAAGGTGCATTAAAAGCCGGACATGAAGCATATCCGCCGTCTTGGGAGCCATCTGAGAACGATTTGTTTAGTTTTTTGGGACAGTTATTAAACAACAAAAAAACAAAATTATGAACAAGGGAGGACGCGTTCGACTTCGTATGTCAGCCCGCCATAACCAATACAGTTTCGTTATGTAGCAGTTTAATCCCAAATAATATCACCGATAATTCCAGTTGTTCGAAGTTTGTCAATCAAACTTAATAATTCGTAGTTTTTTAACTACGTAAAATGTTACAAAGACATTTAGGCCTTCCCTACAAAATTAATAATAAACCACCTATTGGTCGGTTCGTTCGATATGCTGTCCTGCCTGTCAATTAAGCTTTTCATCGCTTGTTCGAAGTTTGTAAATCGTCCAAGATATCCATAGGAAAAATTGTCACCGAAAGCAAGCACTAAGCCATTAAAGGGCATTTAAGAATTTTGAATACATGAGAATATTAACACATATAATCATGATTTTAATTTCCGCTATATTAATCTAATAAAGTTTATTAAAATTAAAACTTAAAGATAAAATTTGTATGAAATAACTTTTTTTTGTATGTTTGTATTACACATTGCTAATAAATGAATAGCTATGAAAAGCGATAAGCCAACTTATGAAGAATTAGAAAAAAAAGTTGCCGAACTTAAGGATTTTATTGTAAACAACAGAATTGTTTCCATTGAAGATGGAACTATAAAGAACAAATTACAGCCAGGCAATAACGACCACCTTGTTGACGGGAAATATGGTATCACCGACCTCCTTGACCTTGAGAAACTAAGTTATATTTTTGAGAAATTTACTCAGTCCACTGGTTTCACTATAGGTTTTCTGGATCATCCGGGATTGAATATCCTTGTGACCAGCGGATGGAGGGACATTTGCACAAAGTTCCACAGGGGCTGCAAAATTTCCAACGATATTTGCACGAAAAGCAATAAACATCTCATCGACTCTCTCACCGAGCCCAAACAAATAAAAATTGAAGCTTGCGATAACGGGCTGATTGATTGCGCCACACCGATTATTATAAAAGGGAAACACATAGCCACACTGGCTACCGGGCAACTACTCCTGGAACCACCGGATATCGAACGCTTCAAAAATCAGGCAGTAAGGTATGGTTTTGATGAGCAGGCATACCTTGAGGCCCTCAAGGAAATTCCCGTGGTTTCTACAGAGACCCTGGGTAGCATTACTTTATTTCTGGGCGAAATCGCCTCTATGCTCTCAGAGATGGGATACACCAACCTGGTGATAAAAGAAAATGCTATTAAATTGGAGTTGGAGATCATGGAGCGTAAACTTATCGAATTGAGGCTTGAAAATCATAATAAGCAGTTGCAAAGCGCGAATAAAGAACTGGAACAGTTTGCTTATTTATCGTCTCATGATTTACAGGAACCATTACGTTCATTAAGCTGCTTTGCTGAATTAATCCGGAATGAATTTGCCGGAAAACTTACAGGGAATATTGAAAAATATCTTGGATTTATCCTTGAATCTTCAGAACGGATGACGCTGTTGATCAAAAATTTATTAGAATATTCAAGAATCGGAAAAGAGACAAAACTTACCTTGGTAGATTGTAATGAAATTGTAAATGAAGTCTTGTCAGATATGGACAACTCGATAAAAAGAAATAATGCAAAAATAACTGTACAAAATTTACCTGTATTAAATGGATACAAAATAGAATTGAGGCAATTGTTCCAAAACCTAATAAGCAATTCTATTAAATTCAGGAAAAAAGATGTGGATCCCGAAATATCAATTTCATCTGAAAAATACGATAATTTGTGGCGTTTTGCATTGAAAGATAATGGAATTGGTATTGATGAAAAAGATAAAGAAAAAATATTTGTCATATTTAAGCGATTACACAATAGGGATGATTATGAAGGAGCAGGTATAGGTCTGTCTTTTTGTAAAAAAATTGTTGAACTTCATAATGGCTTAACCTGAATAATTCACAAAATCAAATATCAGAAAAAAAACCGTGCAATTTTAC
>CAZMPB010000086.1:0-12978 GCA_964567775.1 uncultured Bacteroidales bacterium | reverse complement strand
CTGTGGATGCGGAATCGACATTGTGAACCTGTATTGCAAGGGTATTGTTTCCGGATACAAGAAGGTTTTTTAATAATGCTTGATCAATAGTAAAATTTTCAGGGTTTCCGCCCGTGTACATGTGTGCTTCATGAGTTGTTGTTGCAAGAGAATTATAAGCAGGCGGGCTGCCATTGACATATCGGCGGGCAATCTCAACACCATTGAGGTAAGCAACAAATCCGTCATCATAATCAAGGCTAAAAATGGCTGCGCTGATCTTTGAAGAATCTGCGATGTTAAATACTTTTCGCATATATACTGAAATTGTTCCGGTAGGGATTAACGTGCTGTCATCGTTGTCGCCATAACCAAAACCGCCTTTTCCCGACAGCCAGTTGCTGTCGTCAAAATTTGTTTCTTTCCATGTGGCCGGAGGCTCGGATATTCCAGGAAAATATCTCCAGTAATCATCAGAAAATACGGCTGTTTCCCAGTGGTCAATTATTATTTTACGGTCTTTTCCGGAAGCAAATAGTAAAAGGTGATCATTAGGCTGGATCAAGACATAAGGGAATGTCCATTTATAGGGATCAGAATAATCATCGGATAAACCATAACTATTTAAATTTACAGCAGTAGGCCCCGCGTTATACAATTCGATCCAATCCTGGCATTTACCATCTTCATCTGTAATTGTGTTCGTATCTACTGATTGTATTTCGTTAATAAGCACTTGGGCAGAAAGGTTGTACGAAAAAATAATAATTATGAAAACAAGCAGTTTTATGTGTTTCATGACTGGTTGTTAGGCTATTTCATGTAAAATTATGCATTTTTTTCTTTTTATCCCAATATTTATGATATATTTTAATTTTTTAATTTGGTACGGCTAAAAATAGCACCCAAACGAACTAAATGCGGGATAGCAGGTGATACAGTTTCGCTTAAGGCCGGGAATACACTCTCTGATATATCAGCCTAGTGAATTCTTTTATCTGCTGCGAAACGGGCGTTCCGTTTTGCATAGTAGCGGAGCGTTTTCGGGGCTGCCTGGCGATCTCAGCCAATACACGGATGAATATATCTACATCCTCTTCACTATTCTCTATACCCAGACTGACCCTTACGAGGCCGGGCAGCGTGAGCTTATAGAACAGCCTCAGGATCACTCCCTGCAATTTTTCCAAAAAAGAATTAATCTTAAGCAGGTGTTTGATCAGCAGATGGGCGCAATGGCAGCCGTACCGGACACCGATCCCGGCCCGTACAGCCAGTTCTTTGGCTATGACATCGGGCATGATGCCTTTAAGGCTAAAAACAATCACGCCCCCTCGTTGGATGAACTGTGGTGAGTCAGGTTCTTTTATCCCGTAAATAGTGATCCCCTTTAATTGAGCCAATCCGCGCAATGTCCGTGCGGTAAGGGCCTGTTCTTCTTCCTGTATCAGGTCAAGGCCGATACGCTGCAAAAGTACCAGGGCCTTACCAAGAGCTGCAATACCTGCTGCGTTTTCTTCGCCGGATGACCGGATAAGCTCCATTTCAGCAGGGCTGAATTTTAGTAAGCCTTTTCTAACTACCAGTGCCCCGCTGCCGAATGGCGCATAAACCTTGTGGGCGGAGAAAGCCAGGTAGTCGATGCCGTATCGTTCCATCTCAACTTTCCGGTGTGCAACCATTTGTGCTGCATCCACGAGCAACCGTGCCCCGTATTGGTGAACGATCCGGCTGATCTCCGCTAAATTATTGTAAACACCAAGGACATTCGAGGCGCCGCATACAGCCACAAGCTTTATTCGTTTCTTTCCGTAAAGGCCTTTCTGGTTGTATTCGGACAAGAGGGTTTCAAGCTCGTTTAGATCCATGAAACCTTCATGGTCTATCTGCAGCCGGATTAGCGATAAACGGGGAGTGTAACGCCATGGCAACTCATTAGAGTTATGTTCGAGGAGCGTGTTGATTACAACGGTTTCGGAATCCTGATCGGATTCATTACTCATGCTTTTGGCTGTCAGGTTGATGGCTTCCGTGGTATTTGAAGTGAAGATCACATCATAGGATTCCTGAGGAGCACCCAGTACTCCAGCGCATATAGTTCTGACCTCATGCATGATCTCTTGTTGTATCTGCGCGGGCTGTCGCCATGTCTGGCAGAAAGTTGTCCATATAGGCATGAAAGCAGGAGTGCTGGCCGCATTGTCCAGGTTGACATAGAGCTTGGCGCCTTCCGCAGTGGGGACAAGGACATTCCGGCCTATAAGGGTCTTCCTGAGCTCATCCAATAGTTTTTTTCCGGAATAGCCATCCAGTTCGTCGTGGAAGAGAATTTCGGCAGCAGCCGTTTTTTCAAGCCTTGCATCCCGGAAGGCATTATTTCCGAAATGTCTGATCAGCAACAGCGCCCTGGCAAACGCGATGATGTTGACGATGGCAGGTGTGCCGGCCTCGAACTTGTCAGGTATACCGGCCCATACGACCACAGAGGGAGAGACAAGCCGCGCCGTTCCTCCTCCGGTTTGCAAAGGAACGCCTTTGGGCAGCGCTTTCCTTTGAACAGCCAATGCTCTTATACCTAATGACAGGCCTATATCCTGGCTTGACAAACAATGATAACTTTCCGGCTTTAATTGTGCCTTAACTGCTTCTGCTCTTCCGGGCGTGCAAAAGATGACCACATATTTTCTTTTGTCCAGATTCAGATATTCCAGGACAATGTTTCTGGCCTGCTCAAATAAATACGTGGACGCCATCGAGTAGTGCCCGCTGCCACGGTGGACATTCGAATAAGTCTCCAGCGCTGCATACACTCCGCGTTCGAGTTCTGTAAATGCCGCTGCTGATTTGTTATTTTCAGGATCAGTTTTTTTGCCGCTCTGATCTGAAAAATCTCTGGCGTCAATAATTTTTTGCATATGATCAATGATTCTTCAATCAAAAATAGCATTAAATCATCTTTTAAAAATCATTCTATGATAAATTTACCCTGCGCCATAGTCCCATTGTAGTTGTGCAACTGAAAAAGGTACAGTCCGCTTTGCCACTTATCATTATTTACTTTTACCATCTCTCCTGTGATGTGCTCGATTTTTTGTATTAATCTGCCTCTTGCATCATAAATTGTCAGAAGGTGTTCTTCGTTTTTTGGATTTGGAAACTGTATGGTCAAAGAGCCGTTTGCCGGATTTGGAAATACATTTACAGAAGTTGTAACGTTGGTATTAAATTCTTCAGCGGATATCGGAGAACCATCACAAAGGGATGACTGGCGGCGGATGTCGCGCTGAAACATCAGCCAGTCGGGACCGGTACCCATTCCTATAGAAAGCGCATAGCCTCTCCCGTAATTGTTCTGGAAATCGGGGTATTTGGCATCACCGCCAACAATGAACAGGTCGAGCGTGTCATCATTATCAAAATCGGCTATGATCGGGGCATGATCAAAATCCAGTGTATCGCCGTAGTGAGCTGCAAGGTCAATAGACCAGATTGGTACGCCGGTGGTACCTTTCAGGGCAATAACCTGCCCATCGCTGGTTCCGAAAACCGCATCAGGTTTGTTGTCGTTGTCAACATCAGAAAGGGCAGCGCCCCTGAATGACGTGGCATAATCGGGTATGGAGTATTCCCAGAAGAGGGTGCTGTCGTGCCTGAGCGCTATTATTTTATACCAGCTACAGAACACCACTTCGCAATTTCCGTCATCATCAAGGTCGGCAATGGAAGCCGGCGCTCCGATGTAGTAACCGGGAGAGTGAGTAAAAGTCCAGTATTCACTTCCGTCTTCCCCGTTCAGGGCGAATAATTTACCGCTGTAGTCGCCTATGACAAGTTCGGGTTTATTATCTTTGTCAAGATCAGCAACGGCAGTACCGTGATAAATGACATCATCAACAGTATGCTTCCATAACAGTGTATGATTGTCGCCTCTGTAGGCATATACATAATTGGTGTCATTTGAGAAAGCCCAGGAAGCTACTACAAAATCGAGTTGTCCGTCATCGTTAAGGTCAACAATGGTAGGAGCGGTCTGTATCCAGGAATTGGTGTTAACCGCTATCTCCCATGCAAGGGAACCATTTTCGGCATTGATGCAGATCACATACCCGCCGAATTCCCCATGAAGGATTTCAGGTTTGCCGTCGTTGTCAATATCGGCTATGGTAGGAGGGGAGTCGCTGCCGCGTGTGGGTGTCTGCCATTTCACGGTACCGCTGACCCCGGTAAAGCAGAATGTGGTCGCATTACAGGAACTGGGCACAATGACGTCTAATGTGTCGTCGTTGTCAACATCGTAAATGATCGGCGCCACATCGTTACAGCCTTCTGAGCCGGCAGGGTGGGTATTGTATTTCCATAGCAGGCTGCCGTCTTCGGCGTTCAGGGCATACACCGAGCTGTCGTTACGGTAGCAGCCGAAAACGAGCTCCAGTTTGCCGTCTTTGTCAATATCCCTGGCGGCTGTCTGCCCGAAAGAAGCATCATGTGTATCATACCACCATTTGATGGTTGGCGTCTGAGCCTTCAAATTAACTGTAAAAAGTATAGCACAAGTTACAGTAAAAATGATGATTGCGTTTTTCTTCGATAAAAATCGTGTTTCCATCTTTTTATTTATTTTTAAATTCCTTTTCGATAACCCCTACTGTCAATTCCCGCCGCACTTTGTACACCCGCCACGATCCCTGCTGCCAGAACTAAGTCCACGCCTTTGATCGGCTCGTGTAAAAGGTTTATCTGATCCCCGATGATTTTATTTCCTTCGGCCGGAGAAATTTTTACCGCAAAGCCAACTTTTTGTTTTTCAGGATTTTCCTTAAATTTTTTCTTGATTTCGGGCCCGAATGTAACAAACGGACAATCATATGAGGTAACAAGTTGTTCGTTTTCAGGGGGGGGCACAAATAATGACTTCGTGTCCTTTTTTCATTAGTCCTGTGGCTAATGCAAGCATTGGCTGGACATCACCTCTTGTTCCAAGAATAACTAATGCAATTTTCATGGGGCGGGATTATTTTCTGACAAAAAGACATTTTGGTTTTATAAATACACTATCAAAGATAATATCCAATCTGCCTGAAAACAAACATTTTCTGGTTTTTATCAATAAGCCTGAGCACGACTTGAAATCATACTCGGGCTAGCTTGGAATTTGGAATTTGGGTATTGGATCTTGGATCTTCTACCTGAGGTCTATCACTTCAACGCCCGGGTGGTCGGCAGTTTTAAAAGTGAACTTGCTGTCAGGGATCGTTTTATTGGTGACAAATTTTGTTACAGAATAGGTATACGTATGTGTGCCGTTCTTGTCATAGATGATGGCATTGACAACCTGTTTCTTGAGTTTGTTGATTTCGAGGCGGACTTTATAAAATGATTTTGCTTTAATAGGGGTGAGGTCGATGATCTGATATATTATCGAACCGCGTGTTTCTTCTTTGATGAATTTTGGAGTGTAGCTTTTATCGTAGTCAGTGAGTAATTTTACCGGGTTAAGAGACTGGTCGTTGTTGGGATCGTCGACATTTATCTGTACCTCGTTATTTTCTTTCAGGTATGTCCAGACGGTTTGTCCATCGCAAATTACTTCCTGGCCGGAATAATCTGTCCAGTATTTTTCACCTTTCATACAGGCCAGGCCGGTCTTCGTATCCTTGACTTTTTTCGCCGTATTTTCAATGGTGAATGTAAACGCAATATCGATGGTGGAGTATGATTTTGTTTGCTGAGAAACCCCATCCAGTATGGCTTTTGCTTTTGAATTATCCTGTGCGTTTGAGAAGACTGCTGAACTTAGCAGTAATGCGGTGATGATGAGTTTTTTCATGGCTGTCAGTTGTTGTCGTGGAAGCTATTCAAAAACTGTTCCAAAGCTTGCATGTCCTGGAATCTTACTTCACGAGCCTTGCTGCCTTCGAAAGGCCCGACGATGCCTGCAGCTTCCAACTGGTCGATGATACGGCCTGCGCGGTTATATCCAAGTTTGAGTTTCCGCTGTAACAGTGATGTGGATCCATGCTGATGCGTAACAATGACTCTGGCCGCTTCATCGAACATTTCGTCACGGTCTGAGCTGTCGAGGTTTTTGACATTTTCATTTTCTTCATCAGCACATTCGGGTAGTGCATATATTTCGGGGAAAGCACGTTGTTGCCCGATAAAATCCGTAAGGACCTCTACTTCCGGTGAATCAATAAAAGCACATTGCAACCTGACCATTTCGTTGCCGGTTGACAAAAGCATATCACCGCGTCCGACAAGCTGGTCGGCGCCGCCGGTATCGAGGATGGTGCGGGAGTCGATCTTTGAAATAACCCGGTAAGCCAGACGGGCCGGGAAATTGGCCTTGATAGTACCTGTAATGACATTGACTGAAGGACGCTGAGTGGCCACAATAAGGTGAATGCCAATAGCACGGGCAAGTTGCGCCAGACGGGTAATGGGAGCTTCGACTTCTTTTCCTGCAGTCATGATCAGGTCGGCAAATTCATCGACGATAACCACAATATAGGGCATAAAATCATGTCCGTCTGTAGGGAGGAGCTTACGGGCAATGAATTTGGTGTTGTATTCTTTAATATTCCTGACATTGGCGAGTTTTAACAGGTCGTAACGCGATTCCATCAGTATGCAGAGAGAATTGAGCGTGCGTACAACCTTGCGGACATCGGTAATGATGGCTTCTTCAGCATCAGGGAGCGCGGCGAGGTAATGCCGTTCGATCTTGGAAAAGAGTGTCAGCTCAACTTTTTTAGGGTCAACCAAAACAAATTTTAATTCGGAAGGGTGTTTTTTGTAAAGCAGGGAGGCAATGATCGCATTCAGCCCGACAGATTTTCCTTGTCCTGTGGCTCCGGCCATCAGCAGGTGGGGCATTTTTGCAAGGTCGGTAACATAACTGGTATTCGAAATGGTTTTTCCCAAAGCAATTGGCAGGTCGAAGGTATTGTTCTGAAATTTTTCTGAGGCAAGGATGGAACGCATCGAAACGATTTTGGGATTCTGGTTAGGAACCTCGATACCGATAGTGCCTTTACCGGGCATAGGAGCGATGATGCGGATTCCGAGTGCCGATAAACTCAGTGCAATGTCGTCTTCGAGATTTTTTATTTTTGATATCCGGATACCGGGGGAGGGTACTATTTCATAAAGAGTTACCGTAGGGCCAATAGTGGCATTTATTTTATCGATCTGAATAGAATAATTATTCAGGGTTGTCAGGATGCGGTTTTTATTGGCTTCCAGTTCTTCATTTTGTACCGAAATATTCCCTGTATCGTATTCTCTTAGCAGGTCCAGGCCGGGAAACTGGTATGACCCCAATTCAAGCCGCGGATCGTAGGGTGTGTCGATGGTAAAGTGTTCTTTTTCTTCTTCGTCTTCTTCCTCTTTATTATTATTTACCAATACTGGTTCAGTTATTTCTTCAGAAGGAGTGATCGTAAAAGGGATATTGACTTCATCGATGACTTTTTCCTTTGCAGTGAAATTATTAACCAGTTCGATAGGCTTTTCTTCTTCTGTCACAGGCTTTTTAGTCAGTTCAAACTCAATTTCTTCCTCTCCGGTATCATTTTCAACCTTCATGAATTCATTTCTGGAGGAGGTTTTTTCCGGTTCGCCTATTTCTGCATTAGCAGGAACAGCAACTTCTTCTTTTGGCTTTTTCCTGAATAATTTGTGGATGTTGTACTCGATGATCAAAAAACTAACGATCAGGAAGAACAATAAAATGCCTGTGCCGATCTTTCCGATGATGCTGTTTAGCCAGAGGTTGATCTGGTAACCGAATGCCCCTCCAAGGATCAAAGTCTTTTCATCGGGCATAATAAAAGAGAGGGTAACTGATAGCCAGATTAATCCAAAGATCATGTATGTTGTGCCTTTCGAAACCGGGAAAAGACGAATGTTGAGAAACATTTTTGTCCCGATTACAAACAGCCAGGCAATAAATAAATAGGAAGCAACGCCAAACCATTTTTTAATGAACAAATAGGAAAAAACAGCGCCGATTTTCCCCATCCAGTTCTCAGACTGCAGGCTGTTATCGGTGATAACCCGCCACACGGAATTATGAAAGATATTGTCGTCAGCTTTCCAGGTAAAAAGATATGATGAAAATGCTATCAGCAAAAAAAATGCAAAAAGTAAAAAGAAAAGGCCCGTAACCTTTTGAAATTTTTCACTTTTAATGGTTTCAATAACACCGCTTGCCCCTTTTGCATTACTTTTTTCTTTTTTTAATTTGCTGGGCTTTTCTTTTTTTGAAGGTTCCTTTTTAGAGGGTGAGCTATTGTTTTCCTCCGGAACGTTTTCTTCTTTTTTAAAAGTATTTTTTGAAAAAGTCGGTTCTTTGCGCGGCATCTTTTAGTGGCTTATACAAAAAATAAAATCCCCTGATCGCAGAGGATTTTATTCATTGGTTAATTAATTTTTATTCTTCTCCACCCCCTTGAAGCATCATTTGTTTTTCTTCGGGAGAGAGTTCAACATAATCTGAAGGGATCAAAAAATCCGTTTCTTTTACTTTGCCTTTTTTAACTTCAATAGCTGAAAATGTAGTAACGATACCGTCGGGTGTGGTGACCACATACTCCAGTGGCACGCCTTTCAGTTTGTGAAACTGTCCGCCGTAGTTAAGCGTTTCGCCACCAAGTTCTTCAGTATAAAATACAACGGTTGTTACTGATGCATCTTCTGTCTTTTCAATATATTCTGCTTTTTTGCATACATATCCGGCAATAGTTTTGGTTTCGTCTATGTATTTGATCTCAGGTTCAGGGTTTTCGCTTATTTTTTTTTCTATTTCTTCCGTTGTCGTCTTGAAATATTTTTTCTGGCCCATGATATCCATAAGGGTTGTTTGTGTTTTAGCATCGCCATCGGTAATGATGTCAATGTTGTATCCTCCCATAGGAATATTCATTTTTTGCTTGTTTTCGTAAATTGAAAGTATAATGGCTTTCGGCTGACTGGCTGCTGTTGCAGGATCAATGGTTCCGGAATAAGCAATGGTGAAATTAATGATTCCCTTGAATTTTTTTTGCGCAAAACTGTTCATGCCGCATATAAGTGAAATGGACATGATGATAACAAATGCACTGATCGATTTTTTCATGATTATGATTTTTTTAGATTTTCAACGTGTTTGCAAATATGATACCAATTATTTTGATGCAAAAGTATCTGTTTAGAATTATGTATGCTTCGATAGCTGATAAAAGTTATTAATAAAGTAATTAACAGGTCAGTGACCACTTAGAACGCAAACACTTCATAGCGTTTGTCATTGGTGTCCGAATCATCAATAGCCTCGAATTCCAACATTCTGGTCCAAACGCTGACATTACGGACAGATACTATTTAATGATACAATCCTGTTAGTAGGTGAGTTGAAAGCCGGGTTGTTTTTTTTATAGCATGTCGCACTCCGCATATGCGTCAACCTAAGTTACAGGAAAGGCACGGTAACTTCTACAGCCCGATGGTTGAGCGACTTTTTAAAAGGGCTGAAGCCCTATAGATTTAGGAAAATATCAATAATAGCCCCGACCTAGTGTTGTGACAATATATTTATGAAACGTAATATTTTGATAATTTTTTATCTGCTTTGTATTTTGTAAAGCGCCATTGTATTTTTCTTTCCTCTGCGTTGCTTTGATCACACCACGCCTGAACCTCCTTCTCTAAGTCTTTTTGATTCGGGATATTTCTGTCCAAACACTCTTTGTCCAAAAGATTAATTTCTATTTCTGCAATATTCAGCCAGCTAGCGTGCTTAGGCGTATATATGAATTGGGCTCTTTTTAATATTTCTTCCGATTCTGCTTTTGAGAATGTTTCATAAAACGATTTTTTAAAATGAGTGTTCAGGTTATCCATGACAATTCTTATTTTTTTGGCTTTGCTATATTGTTCCATTATCAACCATTTCATAAAGATCGCAAAATCTTTTCTAGTGCGCTGATCCGTAACTTTTATATGATGTTTCCCGGCCTTTGGCTCTACTGCGGTAAAAATATTACATGTGCCTCTGCGGATATATTCGTAATCATGCTTTGCTATACTTCCGGGCTTTGCCGGAATTGGCTTTCGTGAATCCTCAAGTAATTGTTTGCTTTTTTCATCAACGCAAACTACAGGAAACCTTTCGTCGTATGGCTTTGCATATAAGCTTAGAATTCGAAACATCCTCTTTCTATATTCAGGTGTAATTTTCGCAATGCACCACATTCTCTTTAACCAAGGCTTACATTCGTTTTTTTTAGCAGCAACCGTATAGACTCCCTATTGATGGTTCCCATTCCCTTACGCTCTTTTAACTCCTTTTCTAAAAGTCTGATTGTCCATCGTGTGCGTCCTTCAGGAGCTTTTGAACATGCCAATGCGATAATTTCTGCCTTTTCTTCATCTTTATATTTGGCGGGTTGTCCGGGTCGGGCTTCATCTTTTAATGTTTCAACGACGCCTGATTCCATATATTTTCGCTTAACCCGCCAAATAGTAATTCTGCTAACGTTATAAAAATCTTCAATCTCATCGTGTTTCTTTCCCTTATCAAGCGCTAGTAAAATGTAGGCTCTCTCAAATTCTTTAGAATTTCTTTGGCCTGATTTTGTCAAGGTTTTAAGAAACTTTCGATCTTTCTCTTTCAGCTTAAATTCAATTTTATTCATATCTTTGGGTTTTAAGTCCACAAAGATCATGTTTCTTTGTTAAATTGTCAAGACACTAGTCTTCGACAGACTCAGACACCGATGTCAGGGCTATTAGTCAATTCTCCCATTATCAAAGGCTTCAGCCCAAATTGGATAATTTAAGTTGACGCGTATGCACCCCGTGACTATCAAAATTGATCGGGGATTAGAAAACCCTGATAATTGTCTTTATTAATAATCCTGAATTCTGAATCAGGGTAATTCTCCAACCACGTTTTTGGCGCCGCAACTTTGGTTTTATTGTATTTTATCTCGAAAGCACTTAAAGTGTTATCTTTTTCTTCAATATAGTCTAATTCTGCCCCTGTATAAGTCCTCCAAAAGTAAGTTGAAGAATGTATTCCGTTATAATCCAATACTTTTTTTCTTTCAGCAATGATAAAATTCTCCCAAAGTGAACCTATGTCATTTCTGTGATTCAGATATTTGAAGTTGTCAATAATTGCGTTTCTGATTCCCAGATCAAAGAAATAGAATTTATCCTGTTTTCTTATTTCCTTTCGTAAGTTCTTGCTGTAAGCGCTTAGTCTGAATATAACAAAAGACTTTTCAAGCAAATCGAGGTAATTTTCTACCGTTTCCCTGTTAATTCCCAAGTTTCTGCTTAACTCTGAAGTTGAAACTTCAGAACCAATCTGATATGCCAGTAATCGCAGCAAATCCTTGAGTTTGCGAGGATATTTGATGCTTGAAAGTTCAAGAATATCTTTATATAAGTATGAATCAGATATCTCGTACAAAATTTCTTCAGATTCTTTTTTATTAATACATGTATAAACCTCAGGATAACTTCCGTGTATCAATAAATCTTCCAGTTGATCATTTAATTCAAATGGATTTTTTATTTGTCCGATTTCCTGAAAAGATAAAGGATGAAGCGTGTAAATCTGTTTCCTTCCTGTTAAAAAATCACTCACCTTGCCGGCTATCTCAAATGATGATGAACCTGTTACCAGTATTTTCAATTCCGGTATTTCATCAGCTAATAATTTTAAATTTATTCCCAATTCAGGTATTCTTTGAGCCTCATCAATAAACAATAATTCATAACCCGAAACCAGCGCCTTTAATTTGTTCAAGTCGCGGGATGAAAGAACATCGTGATACTTTAACTGATCCGCATTCACTGAGAGCGTTTTTAAACCACAATCATGAATAATATGTTTCGATAAGGTGGTTTTTCCAACCTGCCTGGCTCCGTATATTATTACAATCTTGCCTCCGGTTAGTATTTTTTTGGTTATTTTCAGGCTTATTATTCTTGAAATTTCCATTTTTTTAATATTTTCACAAAAATACATTTTTAATCTGAACCGGCAAAATTAACGCTAAATAATACGGTGCGCCAGCAATTTTTAATGTAATTCTGCTTTATGTTTCGTTTTTACCGTTCCAACAGGTGAAAACGAAGAAACGGGGAAAGCCGGAGCACGACTTTAATTTCCGTCC
The DNA here is from genome assembly GCA_964567775.1 of uncultured Bacteroidales bacterium. GTDB lineage: Bacteria > Bacteroidota > Bacteroidia > Bacteroidales > CAIWKO01 > CAIWKO01. The sequence continues at coordinate 832 of CAZMPB010000086.1, read as the reverse complement.
GGCAAAAACCAAGCAGCGGTGCGCATACGCATCAACTTAAGGTGCAGGAAAGTCACAAGAAAAGTTTATTTCAGTAATATTTATTTTTGACTTTTTGCACAAACACTACATATAACCCAAAATTTTCATCATAGATTTGTGGCTTTGTTCTTTTGCAAAAAGCCTGGGATAAACTTCGCCGTCTTCGTCTTTTTCAAGAAGGATGTGTTTGGGGGCTGGGGTAAGGCAATGCTGTATGCCGCCGTAACCGCTTATTGATTCCTGGTAGGCGCCGGTATGGAACAGTCCGATATAAAGCGGCTGGTCGTCTTCATATTTTGGAAGGAATACTGCGTTAGCATGTGCTTCAGCATTGTAGAAATCATGGCTGTCGCATGTTAGTCCGCCCAGGTGGACGCGTTCATATTCCCTGTCCCAATGATTTACGGCAAGCAGGACAAAGCGCTGATTGATGGCCCAGGTATCAGGCAAAGTGGTCATAAAGGAACTGTCAATCATGTCCCATAACTCGCGGTCATTCTGTCTTTTTTGTCCAAGTATAGAGTATATAACAGCACCGCTTTCACCCACCGTATATGATCCGAATTCAGTAAAAATGTTCGGCTCGATCACATTATTCTGCTGACAAATGTTCTTTATCTGCAAAATGATTTCTTCAGCCATGTATTCATAATCGTAATCAAATGCGAGAGAATTTTTTACGGGGAACCCACCGCCGATATTCAAAGAGTCGAGGTCTTTGCAGATCTTTTTCAGTTCGCAATATACGTTGACGCACTTGGCTAACTCACTCCAGTAATAGGCATTATCCCTAATCCCCGTATTAATAAAG